>NZ_JAKGUE010000001.1:0-300000 GCF_021568795.1 Dethiosulfovibrio faecalis | reverse complement strand
TCATCACGATGTCGACCGACGATCCGTCCAGATCCCTTACCTGTACGTCATCTACGCTGTGGACCTTGCTGTAGGAGGATACAACGTGACGGGTTATCTGAACGACCGCATCGCTCTCTATTTTTATATCTCCGTAAAAACTAAAGGGAGGCCTTACGATGGTCTTTTCGTAATTGTCCTTTAGTCTGAGCAGATTCTTCAGTCTTCCCACTAACTTGCCGGTGTAGTTCTTTCTTATCTGGGCTTGCGATACCGGAATAACGTGTTGTTTCTTATGTTTACGCTCGTATTGGGCCTTGGCGATCTCCTCCGGCGAAGCTATATCGGCTATATCTATGAAAAGTTCCGGAGGTTTCAGTCCCAAGGAGTAGCATATCTTCTCCGCCATACCCTTAGATGTCGCTATGACCATCAAGGAGCAGGGGGAATTCAACTTGAGGAAATTGATAACTTCGGCCTTATGGTCAGGGAACAAAAACATCGCTCTACGAATCGCACGAACCATGTTCTTTTCCGTCTTGGCGCTTTTGCCAGCCACTATTCGTCCACGATGGATGACCAATCCATCGTCGATGATGAAGTCTACGTCCTTCTCTCTTGCGACGAATTGCGCTCTGAGACTTTTCCCCGTCCCTGCCGGACCAACGAAAGATATTACTCTTATGTCCTCAAGCATTCCCGCCATGACCAGCTTCCTTAACCGTCCTCGCCACCTATACCGCTCGCTATGTTGGCACCTACCGACGATAGATTGACCTCTATACTTTCGTAGCCTCTCTCGACATGCCCCATGCCGTGAACCACCGTTTCACCCTCTGTGGCCAATCCAGCCAATATCAAGGCAGCTCCGGCTCGCAGATCGGTTGCCATCACCTCCGCGCAGTTAAGGTGGGGAACCCCCTTTATTATGGCTGTATTTCCCTGAAGCTCCACATCGGCTCCCATCTTTTTGAGCTCGCTGGCATGCAGGAATCGCGATTCGAAGATGCTTTCCTTAATTACACTCGTGCCCTGGGCTAAGGACATGACCGCCATCAGCTGAGGTTGAACATCGGTTGGGAATCCCGGATATGGAAGGGTTTTCAAGGATATGGCCTTGAGCTTTTTTCTGGAGGGGGCAACCGATACGCTGTTGCCATCGAAGGCTACGTCTACCGAAGCCTCCTCCAGCTTCGCAAGAAGGGAGTCGAAATGTTGAGGTATAACGTCCGACACGGTAACCTCTCCATCGGAGATGACCCCGGCCAGAATGTAGGTACAGGCGGCTATCCTGTCAGGGATTATCCTGACGTTGCCGCCCTGAAGGTCCGGGGTGCCCTGGATCCTGAGAACTCCGGTGCCCTCTCCCTCTATCTTTGCCCCCATAGTTCTGAGGGAATCGGCGAGATTGACTATCTCGGGCTCCCTAGCGACGTTTTCCAGAACAGTCTCTCCCTTAGCCAAGGTAGCCGCCATGAGAAGATTTTCGGTAGCTCCTACGGAGGGAAAATCCAGGTAGATCCGACATCCTTTTAGTCCCCTCGTGGAAGCATGTACGGCACCGTGCTGAAGCTCTATAGAAGCTCCCATTTTAGCCAGACCCTTGAGATGAAGGTCTATAGGGCGACTTCCTATTGAACATCCTCCCGGAAGAGGCATAACTGCCCTTCCCTCTCTCGCCAACAACGGTCCCAAGACGAGAGATGAGGCCCGCATCTTCTGGACCAGAGGAGCCGGGGTCTCCCAGGATATCGAGTCAGGAATCGATATGGATACCGTATGATCGTGAAAAGATATGTCGGCTCCCAAGACTTTAAGCAGGTCGACCATCGTGGTTATATCCTTTAATTTTGGTACGTTTTCCAGGGTCAATGTCGCGTCTTTAAGCAGCAAAGACGCCGCCATAGCGGGCAATGCGGCGTTTTTAGCCCCCTGAGTTTTAATAGTTCCCTTCAGAGGAGTTCCTCCAACTATCTTCAGCATATCTTCCACGGTACCACTCCTAGCTTATCTAATCGATATATCGGTAAAATCGTCCGATCGAGGTCTTCAAAGATTATATCATCTCTCGAAGAGATCACAGGGAAAGTAGGAGGATGCCAAGACGAAAGAGAATCATCTGAAGAGAGGACAAAATCACGAGTATTACAGAGACCGGTAACCCCATATCCAAAAGGCGATGGTGAATGTGTCCTCTATCGGGAGAAAAGGGAGATTTCCGGGATATCAGCCTTCGCAAAATAGTTACGAGGGTATCCAAAACTGGAATGCCTCCGAGGAGGACCATGATTGGAACGAAAGACGATCCCACTTCGGACAGTCTATCCGCTCCCCATCGGAGAATGAGATTGGCGACTACGAACCCTAACAAATAAACCCCGCCATCCCCCAGAAAAGTCCTCGCTCTGGGAAAATTCCAGATCAGCACACCGGAAGCAAGGCCTACGACGGGAAGAGCTAAGGGAGCCGCACCCTCCCAAGCAAGCGAAAGCATCGCCACTATAGCCATTGACAGAGATAAGCCGTTCATTCCATCTATGAGGTTGTATGCGTTGGTACATCCGGCTATCCATAAAATGGAAATCAAGATAAAAAAGGGAGAGCCCTGTTGAAACGGCAGGACCATCAACCCCGCAGCCAATAGATGCACGGATAGACGAACCATGGGGTTCAAGGAGGACATGTCGTCCATATAGCCGACGAGAAAAACCATCGAACCGCCGGTGGCCAAGGCGGGGAAATACCAGCCGGCAGGAGCGAACATAAGACACCAGAAGAGGTATCCCACCCATAGGATCAGGCCGGCTCCTCTGGGTATAGGCTCATTATGGATCTTGCGGGGGTCCGGAAGATCCATAAGTCCGAAACGCCCCGCAAGTTTGATAGACAGTGGAGTAAGAGAGACGCCCCATATAAACATGAGGGTCATCTCCAAGATAGTTTTTCCGGTTATCACGATATTATCTGTCACTTCGTTCCGAAAAGTCGATCCCCGGCGTCGCCCAGGCCTGGCACGATGTAGCCGTGATCGTTGAGGTGACTGTCCAGGGAAGCACAGTATACGTTGACGTCAGGATGAGCCTGATGGACCCTCTCGACACCTTCCGGTGCTGCGATCAGACACACCAGTGACACCCTCTTCGCTCCTTTTTTCTTGATCATATCGATGGCGGCGGCAGAGGACCCTCCGGTGGCCAACATCGGATCCAGGAGGAAGATCTCCCGATCCTCTATGTCTCCAGGCAGTTTACAGTAATACTCCACCGGCTCGAGAGTCTCGGGATCCCTGTATAGGCCTATGAAACCGACCTTTGCGTTCGGGATCAGGTCTATTATTCCGTCGACCATGCCGATACCTGCCCTCAGAATGGGGACTATCGCCAGTTTCTTCCCCGCCAAGGCGTAGGCTTTTGTGGTAGTGAGAGGTGTCTCGACGTCGATCATCTCGAGAGGAAGATCTCTGGTTATCTCGTAGACCATAAGGCTGGAGATCTCTTTTACCAGCTCTCTGAACTCCTTTACCGACGTCTTGACATCCCTTATTATGCTGACCTTATGCTGAACGAGAGGATGGTCGAAGATGACGATCTCTCCTCTTTTTTGTCCGAAAGACTTTGACAGGCTATGTTCGTAAGCCTTGATCTTCTGAGTGCGACGGACGTGTCTATCTCCGTCGAAATCGGTGCCTAACCAGGTTTTCACAATCTCCTCCGCTACGGAGAAATCGGTCGTACGTCCACCTATGGCCAGCATGTTGGAGTTGTTATGCCTGCGGCTCATCTCCGCATCCGAGACATCCCTGCACAACGCACAATAAGCACCGGGAACCTTGTTAGCCGCGATGGACATTCCTATGCCGCTTCCGCAGACCAAAATACCTTTTTCCGCTTCGCCGGTGGCCACTATTTTAGCGACCTGCAGGGCTATATCTGGGTAATCGCAGGATACCTCTCCGCTATCGGTGCCGAAGTCAGAGACTTCGGCACCGATAGCTTTCAAGACGGGGATGAGCTTCATCTTCAATTCATATCCTGCGTGATCCGAACCTATCACTATACGCATGTCACACACCCCCTAGTTATTTTTCATCAACTCAAAAGAGTCAACATAACCGATGCGGCGACGGCGGTCCCTATAACGCCTGCAACGTTGGGTCCCATTGCGTGCATCAACAGGAAATTTCCAGGGTTCTCCTTCTGGGAAACGTTCTGAACGACCCTGGCCGCCATGGGAACGGCGGAGACCCCTGCGGCACCGATCATCGGATTTATCTTCCCGCCGCTCATAACCTTCATGAGCTGACCGAAGAGGGTTCCTCCCATGGTGCTGGCGACGAATGCAACCAGGCCAAGGAGTATGATCTTGATGGTGTCGACCGTGAGGAAGTCGGCGGCGCTCATGGTCGCACCGACGGAAAGGCCGAGAAAGATCGTGGTGGCGTTGAGGATCTCGTTTTGGGCGGCCTGGCTCAATCTCTCGGTGGCTCCACATTCCCTGAGAAGATTACCGAACATCAGAATACCGATCAGGGGAACGGACATAGGAAGCAACAATCCCGCCGCCACAGTACAGACTATCGGAAACAGGACCTTTTCCAGTTTGCTGACCGGTCTGAGGTTATCCATTCTGATAGCCCTATCGGCCTTGGTGGTGAACATCTTTATCACCGGAGGCTGAATTAGAGGCACCAGAGACATATAGCTGTAGGCCGCCACAGCTACAGCTCCCAAAATCTGAGGTGCCAGCTTCATGGTGAGATAGATGCTGGTGGGACCGTCGGCACCTCCGATGATGGCGATGGAGGCTGCCTCTTTTACGGAGAAGCCCAGCATCATCGCTCCGAAAAGGGCGATGAAAACACCTAGCTGAGCGGCAGCGCCGAGCAAAAATGTTATCGGATTGGCCAGCAGAGGGGCGAAGTCCGTCAAGGCCCCTATACCCATGAAGATTATAACGGGATATATCTCATGCTGGGTACCGAAAAATATGTATCGGAGAAACCCGCCTTGGTCCATTATTCCCGATAGGGGAAGGTTCACCAAGACGCATCCGAAAGCGATAGGCACCAAAAGCAGAGGCTCGAAGCCCTTTACGATGGCCAGGTAAAGGAAGACGAAGGCCACCAGGAGCATCGCTATATTGCCCCAGGTCAAAGCGGCGAATCCGGACTCGCCTAAGACCTTAGCCAGAGACTGGAGATACAGCTCCATGGCCCGCTCCTCCGCTCTAGCCGATCACGGCCAGGACGTCGCCGCTATTGACAGATGCGCCTTCTTTGGCCGCCAGCTGGGTTACCGTTCCTCCTACGGGAGCAACGATCTCGTTCTCCATCTTCATGGCCTCTAGAATCATGATCACATCTCCGGCAGCGACTGAGGATCCCTGTCCGGCCACTATCCTGAGGACCTTGCCAGGCATAGGTGCCGTCACCGTCTCTCCTCCAGCCGGAGCGGCAGGCGCGGGAGCGGGTGCAGGAGCAGCCGCCTTTGGAGCCGGAGCGGCGGCAGGAGCCGCCTTAGGGGCAGGAGAGGGTGTCGCAGGGGCAGCTGCGCTCTGAGCACCGCCGCCAAGACTTTCTACCTCTACCTCGTAAGCAGTTCCATTCACCGTCACTCTGTACTTATCCGCCATAGTAATAGTCATCCTCTCGTGTTTTATATGTTATCTTCTTCCGCCGACATTCCAGGCGGAACGATCCAATCCCTGCATACCGTCAAAACGTCCCCAACTGGACCACCCGTTGGCCCCGGCGTTTTCCTTACCGGCGGGCCTTACGTTGACGATCCGGACCCCCCGTCCCAGCTTGGTTATCAAAGCTCCTGTGATAGCCGCGACTATCTCCTCAGAGGAATCGCTGGACTGTACGACCGAAGCGGCACTGGGCTGAGCCGCTTTACTCGGTGCACTTCCCGTAGAGACCTTGGACGTCGGTGTAGATCCTTTCTGTCCAGCGAAAAACCTTATCGCATAGATAACGAAGGTAAGCCCTAAGAGGACGAAGAAAACTATGCTGAAAGCTATCAGAGACAGGCTGATGGCACCATGTACCCCTTCAAATAACTGATTCATGCTGTGTCACCTTCGATTAGTGAGGCATCACGCCGTGTTTCTTTCGGGGAAGGGCCTGTCGCTTCGTTCCGTTGGAGCGAAGGGCCAGGATGACCTCCTGTCGCGTTTCCTCCGGAAGTATGACCTTATCGACCAATCCCCTGCTAGCAGCCTGATAGGGGTTGGCAAAGGCCTCCTCGTACTCGTCGATCTTCTTCTGCCTCATGGCCTGCTGGTCCTCGGCACCGGAGATCTCTTTTCTGAAGATGATGTTAGCGGCTCCCTCGGCTCCCATGACGGCTATCTGAGCCTGAGGCCAGGCCAAGACGGTGTCGGCACCCAGGGACTTGGCACACATGCCCAGGTAGGCTCCTCCATAGGCCTTACGAAGTACCACCGACACGAGAGGCACGGTCGCCTCGCTGTAGGCATAGAGAAGCTTGGCTCCATGGCGTATTATACCGCCCCACTCCTGGCTCTTCCCAGGAAGATAGCCGGGAACGTCGATGAGGGTCACGATCGGAAGGTTGAAAGCGTCGCAATGGCGGATAAAGCGGCTTGCCTTGTCGGAGTTGTCTATATCCAGACAGCCAGCCATCTTGTTGGCCTGATTCGCCACTATACCGACAGGCTGTCCGCCGAAAGAACCGTAACCTATGACCATGTTAGTGGCCCACATCGGCTGCACCTCGACGAAACGTCCGTCGTCCACGATCCTGGAGATGACATCTCTGACGTCGTAGGCTTTATTGGGATTGGTGGGAACCACGTTCCTTAGGTCCATATCCATCCTGTTGGGGCTGTCCGAGGTCTCCTTGATGGGAGCATCGCACATGTTATTGCTCGGCAAAAAGCCCAAAACGTCCCTGACCTGCTTGAAACACTCGGCCTCGTCGTTGGCGAAGAAATGGGCGTTGCCGGACTTGCTGTTATGGGTCTTGGCTCCGCCGAGCTCTTCGCTGGTGACCTCCTCGCCGGTAACGGCCTTGATCACCGCGGGACCTGTGATATGCATAATTCCGGTTTTATCCACCATGAAGATATAGTCGGTCAAAGCGGGGCTGTAGACGGCTCCACCGGCAGTAGGACCGACTATAACGGAGATCTGGGGGACGACTCCGCTGGCGAGGGTGTTCTTGTAGAAGATCTCTCCGTAGCCGTTGAGAGAATCCACCGCCTCCTGTATCCTCGCTCCGCCGCTATCGTTGATCCCGACTACGGGGGCACCGTTCTGAAGTGCCAGATCCATGACCTTGCAGATCTTCTTTGCGTGCATCTCCCCGAGAGAACCTCCGAGGACGGTGAAATCCTGGCTGAAGACGTAAACCTTCCGTCCTTCAACCGTTCCCCATCCCGTTACGACACCGTCTCCGGGGAATTTCTTGGTCTCCATTCCGAAGTTATGGCAACGATGCTCCACGTATTCGTCTATCTCGACGAAAGACCCATCGTCGAGCAGAAGGTCTATTCTCTCCCTCGCGGTCAGCTTGCCTTTCTCTTTCTGCTTAGCTACGGCCTTCTCGCCGCCTCCAAGACTGACCTTTTCTCTTTTTTCCAAAAGGCCGTTACAGAGCTCATCAATCGACTTTATAGCCATTCCCATTCCCTCCTAAACGTATTGACCGGATCGAACCTCGTCCAAAGCGCTCACGAGCACATCCTGAGCCACCCGATAGGGATCGGTTTCCTTTTGATAGAGACTTTCCAGCACGGACTCCTCCTGACGCCGATCCCAGGCGGACTCTGTTGCCTTGGCGATACGGCGACGGACAATTTCCTCCACCTCCCATTGAAGTCGTCTTTTTAAACGAAGCTCTCCCTCCTCCGATGTCTCGAGATAACGACGGTGACGCTCTATCGTATCGGAGAGCTCCTCCAGTCCGCTACCGGTTTCAGCGGACGTAAGGGTAACCGGTTGATACCATCCTGTGCCATCGTGGAACATCTTCAGCATCAGCTGGACCTCGGCGGCGACCTTGTCGGCACCGTCTCGATCGGATTTGTTTATCACGAAAAGGTCGGCTATCTCCATTATTCCGGCCTTCATTATCTGCATATCGTCGCCCATTCCGGGGACCAACACCAGACATACGGTATCGGCAATCTTAACCACATCTATCTCGGACTGACCGACTCCCACGGTCTCCACGATGACGATATCCTTGCCGCAGGCGTCTAGAATGAGGGCACCTTCGTAGGTGGATTTGCTTAGTCCACCTAGGGAACCACGGCTACCCATACTCCTAATGTACACATCGGGATCTCCGCTATGCTCCTGCATCCTTATACGGTCCGCAAGGATGGCCCCTCCGCTGAACGGACTGGAGGGGTCCACCGCTATTATGCCAACCGTCTTTCCCTGCCCGCGGAACGATGCGATCATCCTGTTGACCAGCGAGCTCTTACCCGATCCCGGGCTTCCGGTCACACCGATTATATGGGCTTTCCCGGTATGAGGATATATCTCTCTCATGATCTTTTCGGACCTAGCCGTCTCGTTCTCCACCTCAGAGATGAGACGGGCCATGGCCCTGACGTCTCCGGACAGGGCTTTCTCTATCATCGATCTACTCGGCTTCCCGTTTCTTGGCGACCGCCTCTTTCAACCATGTGGCACAGGTCGACGTAGGCGTTCCGGGACCGAAAATGGCGCCAGCTCCCATCTCCATCAAAGAAGGGATATCGGCTTCCGGTATGACACCACCTCCGAAGACTATGATATCCTTTGCGTCTTTTTCGGCAAGACCCTCTATGATAGCCT
Source organism: Dethiosulfovibrio faecalis (assembly GCF_021568795.1). Taxonomy (NCBI): domain Bacteria; kingdom Thermotogati; phylum Synergistota; class Synergistia; order Synergistales; family Dethiosulfovibrionaceae; genus Dethiosulfovibrio; species Dethiosulfovibrio faecalis. The sequence continues at coordinate 291,212 of NZ_JAKGUE010000001.1, read as the reverse complement.
TGAAATAATGGTGATGAGCTCCGGAGAGTATGCTTATTCCGATTGCGTCAACGTCCTCCTGGATCGCGGTGTCCACGATCTGATCGACGGTCTGACGAAGACCGGTGTAGATTACCTCCATGCCGGCATCCCTGAGAGCTCTGGCTATTACCTTGGCTCCGCGGTCATGACCGTCGAGACCGGGTTTCGCTACGACAACTCGAATTTTACGATCACTCATTGAACAGTCTCCCCCCAAATGGATACGTCCTACAGGACGATATTTTCCTTGTACTCTCCGAACTCATCCCGAAGGATTCCGCAGATCTCGCCCTCGGTGGTGTAGCAGCGAACAGCGTCCAGGATGGCGGGCATCAAGTTTGCCCCCTCGTCCTTGGCCGTCTCTCTTATCTTGTCGAGAGCGTTATTCACCGCTATGTTATCTCTGGACTCGCGAAGCTCCTTGAGCTTCTTGGCCTGATTGGTACCGACCGACTCGTCGACCTTTAAGAGCTGAAGACTCCCTTTTTCCTCCTCGACGGTAAACTTGTTCACCCCTACGACGATTCTGTCGTTCTCCTCGATGGACAGCTGATAATCGTAGGCGGCGTCCTGAATCTGCTTCTGGACGTACCCCTTCTCTATTGCACTCATCATTCCGCCCATCTCGTCTATTTTGGAGATATAGGCCATAGCCTGATCCTCGATCTCGTTGGTGAGGCTCTCTACAGCATAGGATCCTGCCACGGGATCTACCGTGTTACAGACTCCGGATTCATGAGCTATGATCTGCTGGGTCTTGAGGGCAATTCGGACGCTCTTCTCCGTGGGAAGGGCAAGAGCCTCGTCCATGCTGTTGGTGTGTAGAGACTGCGTCCCCCCCAATACCGCGGCAAGGGCCTGTATGGTGACCCTGGCGATGTTGTTTTCCGGCTGCTGAGCCGTGAGGGTACAACCACCGGTCTGGGTATGGAAACGAAGGGAGAGAGCCTTGGGATCGGTGACATCGAAACGATCTTTGAGGATCTTGGCCCAAAGTCTCCTGGCGGCCCGGAACTTGGAGATCTCCTCGATAAAATCGTTGTGAGCGTTGAAAAAGAAGGAGAGACGCTTACCGAAAACGTTGGGGTCCAACCCCGCTTTTATAGCGGCTTCCACGTAAGCGATGCCATCGGCAAGGGTGAAGGCTACCTCCTGAATGGCGGTGCTTCCAGCTTCGCGGATATGATAGCCCGAGATGGATATGGTGTTCCACTTCGGTACGTTCCTGCTGCAGAAATCGAAGATATTCGTTATCAACCTCATAGAAGGTTTAGGCGGAAATATATAGGTTCCCCTGGCAATATACTCCTTGAGGATGTCGTTCTGGATCGTGCCGGAAAGCTGATCCATCGAGATACCCTGTTTTTCGGCAACCCCTATATACATCGCCAAGAGGACGGAAGAAGGAGCGTTGATCGTCATGGAGGTGGAGACCTTGTCCAACGGGATCTGGTTGAACAGGATCTCCATATCCGCAAGACTGTCTATGGCGACTCCAACCTTGCCGACCTCGCCGGCTGCCATGGGATGATCCGAATCGTAACCTATCTGGGTAGGAAGGTCAAAGGCGACGGAAAGCCCCATCGTTCCCTGATCCATGAGCATACGGTAACGACGGTTGGAATCCTCGGCGGTGGCGAACCCAGCGTATTGCCTCATTGTCCAGAAACGGCCTCTGTACTGGGTAGACTGGACTCCTCTGGTATAGGGATATGATCCCGGAACGCCCAGATCCCTCTCGTAATCGACCCCCTCGATGTCAAGAGGTGTATACAGACGCTTCAACGGTATACCACCACCGGTGGTAAAACTCTTCCTTCGCTCCGGACGCTTGACGATGGTCTTCTCCACCGAAGCGTCGTAGCTTTCCTTCAACCTACGGACTTCTTCCAAAATCTTTTTGTCAAACACGCTCTTTCCCCCTTAGTGTACGCTTATAGCCTATAAAAGGTCCGGCCAAACCGGAAGCCAACCTCGATAAGAGATCATACCAAAATCTGCGATGGTTGATAACATGTTTTTGCTGGGATACCCCGAAGAATATACAGTATCCGGATAAAAAATCTTGATAAAGAAACTGTTCGTTTTTAAAGGAAAAATATTTTCTTTCGACAGACTGTTGGAATAGTAAACCGTTCCTCCGGTGTTTTCAACCGCCAATATCAAATTATCTGAAGGTATTTTCGTGCTCCAAGCTGAGATTGAAACACCGTTCATAAGACAAAACCTCAAAATTCGAGAAATTTGTTCTTTACTCAGATCTATAGATGAGTCGAGTATAAGTTGAGATACGGGAAGGCCTTCCTCCCAGATCATCCTGAGCCCTCTTTCCAGAGAATCGTCCTCTTGGGATATCACCAATGCCCTGGAATCGCTTGTTCTACGCAGGTTTTTACCGGAGACCAGAATGGCTTCGGAGCCTACTTCATCTTGAATCGAGAGGATTCGGCCGGGCTTCATGGTATCCTGCCATACCGTCGACAGAACCCCGCTCTGGTCTTTTGTGTAACTTATCAGAGGACCGTTTATGGACATCCTCACCGATATCGCCGTACCTTGGTCCTCGTTTATCCCCTCGAGAAGAGGCTCGTAGAGTATCATGTCTCTCGTTACGCCATTCTTAACTGACGGAACTGGAAGCAAAGCGGTTATCGCCCTTCCATCGGCTCTGACTATATAGACTTGGTCTTTCATCCTTGTCATGGAAAAGCCTTCTTCTATCTCTATTTCGTCGGAGATATGCCAGCTCCCGTCCTCTTCGGGAGAGAAGACCGTCATAGTCCCATCGTCGGAAAGGGAGAGCAGATCGCCTCCTACCCCCCATATAAGAGAACGGGGAGCCTCTTTAGCCAGTTCAACGTAGCTTTGATCATTCCATGAGAAGATAAAGATCTTGTCGCCGCTCCTGTCGGATACCGCTATCGAAGACCCCCTTACGGCCAAGCCTCGAGGCTCGAAAAGGCCTCCTTTGGGAGGAGACCATTCGGATATTCGGTTCAGGGATGGATAGTCGTAGAGCACCACTTTTCTGGCGTCTGGAAGAGCGGCTACCATTTTGGTATCCGACAAAAACGCGACGCTTTCTAGGGATTCTTCAAGATCTCCGCTTCTGACTACGTTAAAAAGACCTTCGTCCTTCTCGTACTCAACGACTGTTCCCTTTTCCGACGCCATAACGAAACGATTCAAACTCAGAGGTACCAAAGCGACGGGGGAGTTAAAAGACAGCTCACTGCTTTCCATAGAGGAAAAAAACCGAACTCTGTCGGAAAGACGATCGCATACGGCCAGACTATCCCCGAAAAAGCCGATACCAGCCAACCCCAAGGTACCGGTCGTAACCTGAGGAGATAACTTGAAAAACGTCTTCAACGATTGCGAATACCCCTGATACTTAACCGGAATTCTTCTAAAGGGGTCACCGTCATTCTCAGAGAATCCCTTGAAAAAGCCCTTTGCGGTAGCGTCTCTAGGTCGAACCTCTAGGTAGGAATTCAAATCTCCCAGAGCCCTTTCCGATAGTCCCATAGCCCTCTCCACTATGGCTCTTAACAGATAGCAATCCACGTTATACGGGTCCGCTTTGAGACTGTCGTCGATGCTCTCTAGAGAGCTCCAATACTTCCTTTGGATCAATTTTCTGTAAGAATCGGTAAAAAACCGCTCGGAGATCATTCTGTCTCCCTTAACCGGTTGAATCGGCTCCTGAGCTTTCAAGGACCCCACCGACACGAAAATCAACATAACAACCAACACACAGATCTTTTTAACCATGAAAGAAGATTCCTCCCTTAAGGATGTCGATACCGGCGAAAGAGGCCAGTCCGAGAGCGATAGAAGCGGCAAAGAGAAAACCTATTAAAACTCTAAGATAAAGGATAGACCCCGCTCCTCCCGGTATCGTTCCCTCTGATATTCTCCTCACTACCCTTGCGAAAAACAGACACAGGCCGAAACATCCCAAGGCCAACAACGCCTGAAGGTTTACCGCCGGTATGGACGTAAAAATACTCATTCGGAACCCTCCCCTACAGTTATTGAAACCGATATAAAAAAAAGGAAGAGGCAAGCCTCTTCCCTTCATTTTACACTACTTGGGGTCATAGAATAGGGCTATACAGCCTCTTCCGCATGATCCGACAGTGAGTTATTTCGATGTATCTGTTTCAATACCTCCACAGCTATCTCCAGAGCTCTCTTGCCATCTGAAATGCCCACCAATGGCTGCTTGCCGTCTCTGACGCAGCTTACAAAATGCTGCAGTTCCAACTTCAGAGGCTCGCTCTTGGGAAATATGGGGTGCTCTATGACCTCAACTAATCCGGTACCGCTTTGATTGACGCAACGATGTATGGATACGTCCTGAGTCTCGTAGTTTATGGAGAGGTACCTCTCCGGTTCCATTATCTCCATCTGACGAAGCCGCCTCTCCGAGACTCTACTCACGAGAATATGGGCCATCGACCCGTTTTCGAAGGAAAGTTGAGCGGAGGCTATATCCTCGTAGTCGGAACGAATTTTTCTACCGGTAGCGGAGATATTCACTATGGTCGAATTAACCAGAGAGAGGACTATGTCTATATCGTGAATCATAAGATCCAAAACTACCCCTACGTCGCTGATCCTGGACGAGAAAGGACCGAGTCGTCTGGACTGAAGAAACATGGGCTTGTGAGATATCTTTGACACGTACTGTATGGCACTGTTAAATCTCTCTATATGTCCGACCTGAAGTACCAGGTCTTTTTCCGCCGCCATTGTCAAAAGTTGTTCCGCCTCGTCAACGGTCGTGGTAACCGGTTTCTCTATCAATACGTTGATTCCTCTAAGGAGAGCTTTTTTAGCGACCTCGAAGTGGTTCACCGTAGGGACCACCACGCTGAGACCGTCAGGACGTGTCGAATCGAGAAACTCATCTATATCGTCGTAATACGGAACCCCGAGATGTTGACCTATAGAGGAAACCCTTTCGGAATTTTCATCCATCACCCCGACAAGCTGAGCTCCCAATATCTCGGTGTAAATTCGGGCGTGGTGCTGCCCAAGATGGCCTACTCCAACGACGCCCATTCTCTTCAATTCCACCAGTACTCACTCCAATCGGCCTGGTTCTATTGTTTCCGTCTACAGTATCACAGATAAGCGTCGAAAGTGGCATCTATGGATGAAAAAAATACCATTCGGCTCTCTTTATCCCCGCTTCGATAGGATAGATATCGGAAAGAGTTGCATAAAGTACATTCCCCATGGACGGCGATGTTCTTAGGGTCAATACCCAATCCTTCGATCTGACTTCTTATAGCGAAAGCCATGTCGAACCATACGGAGTCGCCGTCTTGTCTCCAAAAGTCACTTTTAAGCAAACACATCGCTTTATCGGTCCAGGGATCGTCGATTCTTCGGCTATAACAGCAAGGACCTATTCCCGGACCTATCCAGGCACGAGACAGCCCGACATCCACGTCCATCATCTCCAGCAGTCTGCGCCATCCGGCAAGGACTATATTGTCAACGGTTCCCTTGAATCCCGAATGGAGAAGAAGGCGCCAAGGTGCGGGAGAGCTTCCCGAGAGCAGTACGGGGTAACAATCCGCTACCTGAATCGTCCCTATGTATCCTCCGGACGTCAGAATGACTCCGTCCCCGAAGGCGCGGGAGGCGATGTCGTCCCGATCGGTAACTATATCGACGCCATGCACCTGTCTAGGGGAGATCACGGTTCCCAAGGTTGACAGAGACTTTATCACGTCGTCCTGAGGACGACGATCAAAAGAACGCAACGTCATAGCGCCACGAACGGAGTCCCCCTCCAAAAACTCGAGCACATCTCCATTTGTTCCGGTCGATATGAGAAAAGAAGGGATCATGGCTTTACGTAGTTCCTGTATATCCAGGACAATAGATAGAGACTCCCGCAGCCGAGGACGATATCGCACTCCTCGGAGGCAAGATCCAGGGCTTCCGATGGATCGGTTACGGCGACCGGAGGGGCCGTCCATCTCATGTCCTTCGCAGCTTGGACCAGTTTTTCGGCTTCGGCACACCTCTCGTTGTCGGGGATCTCGGTACAGTACAGCCGGCAGGACATTCTGCCGGACAGTATGCCCAACACGGCGGTGTAGTCTTTGTCGGACATGGACGTATAGACGACTCCGAGGCTTCGAGATCCGACCAGATCGCCCAAAGAGGCTACTAAAGCCGACATCCCGTGGGGGTTATGAGCCCCGTCCAGAAGCAGAGGAGGCTCTTTTCTCAATACCTCCAAGCGCCCGGGCCATTTGGTGATGGAGAAACCTCTCAGGAGATCCGTCTTATTTATGCGAGGAAAATCTTCCCTGAGGATATCGCAGGCCAGATAGGCCAGACGTGCGTTGTCTACCTGGTATCTACCCAATAAAGAGAGGCCGAGATCGACGGTCTCGCCCTCTCTTTTAAGAGATACCGTCGTACCTGAAAGGGACAGGGATAAATTGTCCAGATCTATATCTATCGTCTCATCCGCCACAACGTCGATGCAGCCTCGACTGTCGCATATCTCCCTGAAACGTCGAGAGAGCTTTCCTCCTCCGTCTCCGGCGAAGACGGCTCGTCCTCCATCTCTTACGACTGCGAATTTTTCCTCCGCCACCGCCTCCACAGTATCTCCGAGAAAATCGCTGTGATCCAATGCGATAGGCGTGACCACCGACAACCTGACGTCGCCTAACACGTTGGTGGCATCCAGACGGCCTCCCATGCCAGCCTCTATCACCGCTATGTCGGGAGATCTATCGGAGATCAAAGCCAAGGCGCATACCGTCATGATCTCAAAGTAGGTAGGCCTGTCCTCTTTTAGCGAGGGGTCTTCATCGACACATTCGAATATCCGAAGGATCGATCTCCTCCAGTCTTCCGGAGACACGCATTCGCCATTTAGGGTTAATCTCTCGCCGAAATGCAGAAGATGGGGACTGGTGTAGAGAGCTGTAGAATATCCCGAGCTTCGTAAGGCCGCCTCTATCATGGCGGAAGTGGATCCCTTACCGTTGGTGCCGACCACGTGGACGGCGGGAAAGGACCTTTCAGGATTTCCCATGATGTTTAAAAGACGGATGACCCTGCCTAGCCCGGGATGTATCCCAGGGCTGGACAGGTCCATCATAAGCCTCTCGATCTCGTCGTATCTCTCTATCTCTATTTTTTCGCTCATTTTTCGGAAAGGCTGGCGATATTTTCCGCTATCCTATGGATTCTTCGTTGGAACTCCTCGATCCTACAGCGCTCTTTTTCCACGACGTCTTGGGGGGCCCTTTCTACGAAATTAGGGTTGGCCAGTTTCTTTTCGCTCTTGGAAAGGTTGCTCTCCACCTGTTCCTTTTCCTGCTCCAATCTCCGTATTTCAGAGTCGATATCCAGAAGATCTCCTACCGGCAGATAGACTATCCCCGAACCGAGCACGGAGCTGAGAGACTTGCCGGGAGCGTCGGATCCGGTCGAGACCACCGATATCGTCTCCACCCTGGCGAGAAGGGATATCATATCCTCGTTCTCCTTTACCAGTTCGACAGTGTCCGTCGAATCGGTCCTCACCATCACGGAATCTACAGATTTCTGAGGAGGCAAACCGGCCTCGGCTCTAAGGTTCCTTATAGCCCTTATCATATCCTGGAGGGTCTCCATGGATTTCTCCAGGACATCGGAGTTCTCGTCGGAGGATCTGACCTTCCACGTCTCCTTTTCCATCGGCTCCTGTCCAAAACCGAAAGCCTGCCACAGCTCCTCCGTCAGAAAAGGAATAAAGGGGTGAAGCAACGAGAGGGTCTCTTTGAAGACGTCGAGAAGGACCCAGAGGGAGGCTTCCTTTCTGTCCTCGCCCTCGTCTCCCCAGAGAGCGGGTTTGCTCATCTCCACATACCAATCGCAAAGGTCTCCCCAGATGAAATCGTAGAGCAACCTGGCGGCATCGCCTATGAGATATTCGTCCAAATAATCGGTGACCTGTGAGTTCACCTTGGACAGCCGATCCATTATCCACTTATCGTGAAGCCTAAGATCCTTCTCATCGGGTCGGGAGGGCTCCGAATCGCCCAGATTCATCAGAGCAAAACGACTGGCATTCCATATTTTATTAAGGAAATGCCTGTAGTTCTCTATCTTGCTTGGACTCAAGAGTATGTCCCTTCCGGGCATCGTAAGGGCAGCTACGGTAAAACGAAGGGCGTCGGCACCGAACTGGTCGATCATGATAAGAGGATCGATCACGTTACCCTTGGACTTGCTCATCTTCTGTCCCTGTTCGTCTCTCACCAAGGCATGGATGTAGACGTCGTTGAAGGGGATCTCGTCCATGAACTCCAGTCCCATCATTATCATCCTAGAGACCCAGAAAAATATTATGTCGAATCCTGTTACCATCAGGGAAGTTGGGTAGAAATGCTCCAACTCCTCGGTGTTATCGGGCCAGCCCAAGGTCGAGAAAGGCCACAGGGCGCTGCTGAACCATGTATCAAGCACGTCCTCGTCCTGAATCAAGGCGGACGATCCACACTTAGGACATCCTGTCGGGTCTTCCTCGGCGACCACTATATGTCCGCAGTCCTGGCAGGTCCAGGCAGGGATCCGATGTCCCCACCAAAGCTGACGTGAGATACACCAGTCCCTGATGTTCTCCATCCACTGGTAGTAGGTTTTAGTCCAGTGTTCAGGCAACCATCGGATCTCGCCGTTTTCGACCGATTGGACTCCTCTATCGGCCAACGGCTTCGCCTTGACGAACCACTGTTCGGACAGATAGGGTTCCACGACGGTGTTACATCTGTAACAATGGCCGACCTGATGAGGAAGATCCTCGACCTTCTTGAGGTAACCCTGTTCTTCGAGGTCCGATACGGCCTTTTTCCGTCCTTCCTCGACGGACATGCCTGCATAGGGGTCAGCGTTCTCGTTCATCACGCCCTGCGCATCGATCACCTGGAGCTGTTCGAGACCGTGTCTCTGTCCCACCAGGAAGTCGTTCGGGTCGTGAGCGGGGGTTATCTTGACGAATCCCGTTCCGAACTCGGGATCCACCATGTTGTCCTCTATTATGGGTATCTCCCTGCCTCCGGTTAAAGGAGCCACCACTTTTTTGCCTATCAGAGAGCGATTATTCTCGTCTCTGGGATGGACGGCTACTGCAACGTCTCCAAGGATGGTCTCAGGTCTGGTGGTGGCTACGAGGATATGTCCATCCTCCCCGACGATCGGATAGGCGACGTAGTAAAGCTTACCCGGCTCCTCCGAGTGCTCTACCTCCAGATCGGAAAGTGCGGTCTGACACCTGGGGCACCAGTTTATGATGTATTTCCCTCTGTATATGAGTCCCTTTTCGTAAAGCCTCACGAAGACGGCACGTACCGCCTTGGAGAGCCCCTCGTCCATGGTGAACCTCAGACGACGCCAATCGCAGGAGTTCCCTAGCTTTTTCTGCTGATTTATTATCCTGTTGCCGTACTCCTCTTTCCACGCCCATACCCTGTCGATGAAATCCTCTCTGGACATGTCGTGTCTGGAGATACCCTCTTTGGCAAGCTCCCTCTCCACGACGTTTTGGGTGGCTATCCCGGCGTGATCCGTTCCGGGAAGCCACAGAACGTTATAGCCTCTCATCCTCTTGTATCTGCATATAATGTCCTGAAAGGTGTTGTTGAAGGCATGCCCCATGTGAAGAGAGCCGGTCACGTTAGGGGGGGGGATGACTATGCTGAAAGCCTCTTTCTCCTTGTCTACGTCCGCCTCGAAGAGTCCTTTGTCCAGCCACCACCGATAAAACCTGTCTTCGATCGGTTTAGGATCGTAGTTTTTAGGAAGTTCCCTGTTCCTCTCTGTCATCTTTTTTCCCCCTTAACTATCCACATAACGGTTCCACTCTTCCAGATAGGCCGATATAAAGGTTCGTAACTCGTCTATTCCCAACTTCCCCTCCGTAGAGGTGAGGATAGGGACGTCGACGGATTTCAGACCGGACTTGATGTACTTGTGAAGCTCGCCCTTTCTTTTGCCCCTGGCAATTTTGTCCACCTTGGTAAAGACCGTGAGCATTGGCACGCCGAGAGCGGAGATCCAGTCCTGAAGCTCTACATCGTTCTTCAGAAGTCCGTGACGAAAATCGACCAAGTGTATGACCAAGGACAGATTTTGCCTGGAAGATACGTACCTCTCTATAAGCTTACGCCACTGGTCCTGTTCTTTTTTGCTCCTCGAAGCAAATCCGTAACCAGGAAGGTCTACCAAGGTGAAAGGAGCTCCTCCAGAAGAGACCTCGAAAAAATTTATGCTTCTCGTTTTTCCCGGCTTCGAACTGATATGGGCTATTTTCTGGTCGATAAGAGCGTTCAGCAGACTGGATTTTCCCACGTTCGACCTGCCTGCCAAGGCGACCTCCGGCAACTTAGGTTCTGGAAACTGACGGGCCTCGAAAGCTGTACGGACAAGCTCCGCTCTCCATCTGGACATCAATCGGACTCCAAGGCGTGCTTAAAGACGTCTTTAGCGGAAGAGACGAATACGAAACGAAGACCGTCCTTAACCCACTCTTCCAGTTCTTCCACGTCGGGGCGATTGCCCTCGGGAACGACAATCCTCTTGATACCGTTTCTCTTGGCTGCCAAAATCTTTTCCCTGATGCCCCCGATCGGGAGGACCTGTCCCAGGAGGGAGATCTCGCCAGTCATAGCCACGTCCGGGAGGTATCTTCTACCGGCCAAGACCGACAATATGGCTACGGCCATGGTTATACCGGCCGAGGGTCCGTCCTTCGGGATAGCGCCTTCAGGAACGTGTAGATGGACGTCGAGGCCGCTCCAGTCGACGTCTTTAAGACCGAACTGCCCACCGTGACCTTTCAGATACCCCATGGCGGTCTGTGCCGATTCCTGCATAATGGAACCGAGGTTGCCGGTCAAGGTGACCTGCCCCTTCCCCTCAGTAGAGATAGCCTCAATCACCAGGACCTCTCCACCGGCCTGAGTCCAGGCCAAGCCCAAAGCCACTCCTCTGCGGGGAGTTTTGGGAAGCCTGAGATCGTACCGTTTGGGAGCACCAAGATAGTCTTTCAGGTTTTTAGCGGTCACCCTAACAGGGCCGACTTCCTCGTCGGAACTCTCCGATTCGACGATCTTCATCGCCGCTTTCCTACAGAGGGAGGCCATGTTCCTCTCCAGGTTTCTCACGCCCGCCTCTCTCGTGTACTCTCCCACTATCTTTCGATAGACTCCGTCGGAGATGGTAAGGTCTTTCCTGGTCAGGCCGTTCTCCCTGAGAAGCTTGGGCAACAGGTGCTTCTTCGCTATCCTCAGTTTTTCCTCCATTACGTAACCGGAAAGCTCTATAACCTCCATACGGTCCAACAAGGCGCTCGGTATCGTATGGGTGACGTTGGCGGTGGTAATGAACAGGACCTTGCTGAGATCGAAAGGTACCTCCAGATAATGGTCCACAAAACGATCGTTTTGCGACGGATCGAGCACCTCCAAAAGGGCCGACGCCGGATCCCCTCTGAAATCGTTGCCCAGCTTATCGACCTCGTCCATCAACAAAACCGGGTTCTTTGTCCCCACCTGCTTTATCTTCTGCATTATCCTGCCAGGCATGGATCCGATATAGGTCTTCCTATGGCCTCGTATCTCCGCCTCGTCTCTTACTCCGCCCAGAGACATGCTGACAAACTTTCTTCCCATAGCATCGGCGACGGAACGGCCTAACGAGGTTTTTCCGACCCCGGGAGGTCCGACAAGACAGAGGATTCCTCCTCTGGCCTGGTCCCCCGCCAGTTTTCTGACCGCTATGAACTCAAGGAGGCGTTTCTTTATCCTCTCGAGACCGTAATGATTGGATTCCAGGACGGAACGCACCGAGGAGAGGTCGAGATTGTCCTCCGTTTCCTTGTGCCAAGGCATCCCCAAGATCCAGTCTATATAGCTCCTCACGACCGTGGCCTCCGCCGACAAAGGCGGCATCTTGCCCAATCTTCGAAGTTCCTCTCTGGCCCGTTCCTCCACTTCATCAGGAAGCTCTGCATCGACGATCTTCTTTTCGTACCCGTCCAGTTCGGATTCCGAATCGTCCTGTCCCAACTCGGAACGAATGATCTTCAGCTGCTCCCTCAGATAATACTGTTTCTGCCCCTGTTCCAGCTCCTGTTGAACTCTGTCGTGGATATCGTGTTCCAATTTCAGAAGTTCGTTTTCCTCCAGTAACGTCTTGAGAAGAAGCTCCAACCTGGTATCCATGCGGTTGCATTCCAGTAGATTTTGTTTTTTGTCGACATCTATGGTCAGATGGGACGCGACCAGATCGGACATCTTATCCAGGTCTTTCACCGAATTGACCGAGATGAGGATCTCCGACGGAAGTTTTGGGTGAAGGGTCACGTATTCCTCGAACGCCAACATTACGCTTCTCTTTAGCGCCTCTATCTTTTCGTCTTTCCTCCAGCGCCCTGTCTCCACGGAGACGATATCGGCCGACAGAACGTCCCTTTCCTTGACGAACGCCCTGGCCCTCATGCGTCCGAGCCCCTCGAGCAACACCTTGGTCGATCCGTCCGGAACCCTGACCATCTGAAGTATGTTGCAGAGGGTCCCCATGGAGTAAAGATCTCCCTCTCCGGGGTCCTCTACCGATAGGTCCATCTGGGTCGCTACGAAGATCTTGCGATCCTCGAGTATGGAAAGCTCTATGGCCTTGAGGGATCTGGGACGTCCTACGAAAAGAGGAGCGATGGCCCCCGGAAACATCACCATGTCCCGAACGGGAAGAACATAGGCCATAGGCTAGGCTACCTCCTCATCGCTTCCGAGAACATATCTGGGCGGCTCCGATCCGTCGATAAACCCTTCATCCAGAATTATCTTGACGACGTCGTCCTCTCTGGAAGGGATATCGTACATAAGATCCAACATCCTGCTCTCCATTATCGTTCTTAGTCCTCTGGCCCCGGTATTCTTGATCATGGCTTTTTCGGCTACGGCTTTTAGGGCTCCTTCGGTGAACTCCAGGTCGATGTTCTCAAGCTCAAGAAGCTTTTCATACTGCCTGACCAGAGCGTTACGGGGCTCGGTAAGTATCTTGACCAAGGCATCCACGTCCAGGGTCTCCATTGGGACCAAAACAGGTATACGGCCTATGATCTCCGGTATAAAACCGAAGGCCATCAGGTCATCCGGTTCGGCATGAGAGAGAAGCTCAAACCTCTTGGCCGACACCTTGCTGTGGACTTCGCCTCCGAAACCTATCATCTTTCTGTTCATCCTTCTGGCTACTATATCCTCAAGACCGTCGAAGGCCCCAGCGCATATAAAGAGGATGTTGGTGGTATCTATCGGTATGAACTCCTGATAGGGATGCTTTCTGCCACCCTTGGGGGGCACATTGGCCAAAGTTCCCTCGAGTATCTTGAGCAACGCCTGCTGAACCCCCTCCCCCGAGACATCTCTGGTTATCGACGTGGACTCGGATTTACGGGTTATCTTGTCTATCTCGTCTATGTAGATGATCCCTCTCTCCGCGGCGGAAACGTCGTAATCGGCGGCCTGGAGAAGCCTGACGAGGATGTTCTCGACGTCCTCTCCGACATATCCGGCCTCTGTAAGAACGGTGGCATCCGCCATAGCAAAGGGAACGTTCAGTTTTTTGGCCAGTGTCTGGGCGATCAGGGTCTTTCCTGACCCGGTAGGACCGGCCAACAGCAGGTTGCTTTTCTGGATATCCACATCGCTTTCGTTAGCGACGTTGTTCTGAATCCTCCTGTAGTGGTTATAGACCGATACGGAGACAGCCCTCTTGGCCTTTTCCTGCCCGATAATGTAGCGATCCAGGTAGGATTTGATTTCCCTTGGTTTAGGGATGTTATTGAAGTCCATAAAAGGCTCCCTTACCGAGAGGGTCTTTCCCGACTCTTGAGAGGCCTGATCTTCCTGAAGTATCAGAGAACAGAGGTTAATGCACTCGTTGCATATGTAGACACCAGGGCCGGCGATAAGCTTGACCACCTCTTCCTGGGTTTTTCCACAAAAGGAACAACGAATCCCTTTATCTCCGGTCCGGCCTTTTTCATCAAAATTTCTCATTTTTTTCGTCCTCCTTGCGATCGGATAGGAACCTGGACGACGCTTTAACGCCCATAATGCACAAATAAGGGATACCCGATTTGCGGGCTCCCTTATCTGCGTCTCGGCGGTTACGAATTCTATCGTCTATCGATGACCTTGTCCACAAGCCCATAGGCCATGGCCTCGTCAGCTGACATATAGAAGTCCTTTTCCGTATCTTCGCATATCTTATCGAAATCCTGTCCACTGTGATCGGCGAGAATCCGATTCAACGTCTCTTTAGTATGCAAAATCTCCTTGATCTGAATAGCCATGTCGGACGCCTTGCCCCTGGCGCCCCCCCAAGGCTGATGGATCATCACCCTGCTTCGAGGAAGGGATACCCTTTTCCCCGCCGTACCGGCGGTCAAGAGTACCGCCGCCATACTGGCGGCTATACCTACGACTATGGTCGAGATATCGCACTTGACGTACTGCATAGTATCATATATCGCCAACCCCGCGGTGGTAGAACCACCGGGAGAGTTGATGTAAAAATAGATGTCCTTATCGGGGTTTTCGCTCTCCAAAAACAACATCTGGGCTATCACCGAGTTCGCCAGACCATCGTTGATCTCGTCTCCTATAAAGACGATTCGGTCCTTCAAGAGCCTGGAATAGATATCGTAGGATCTCTCTCCTCGGCCCGTTTGCTCTATGACGTAAGGGACATACATCGACATCGAGGTAACTCCTCCCTGTCCTGGCTATTGAGCCTGGCCCATCTCCTTTTCCTCGACGGAGACCTTTTCCATCATGGCGGAGATCGTCTTCTTGACCTTTAGGCTATGAGCTATCTCGTTGATTTTATCCTTGTTCTTAAGAAAAGCTCCCTTTACCGCCTCTACTCCGACTCCGTAACTATCGGCTACACGCTGGAACTCCTCGTCGAGATCCTCCTTGGTGAGCTCCACTGCCATCTCCTTGCCATAAGCCTCCAGGACCAGAAACTCCTTGACGTCCCGTTCGGCTTGAGAGGTCAGCTTAGAATCGTCGACATCCGCGACTCCCTGCTCTTCCATTCGTTTCTTGAGGTTTTCTACCTGTCTGTTCACCATGGAGACGGGAACCTCCACCTCGGAGGCGTCGACCGATTTTCTGACCATGTTGCCCTCGGCAGCCTGCTGAGCCTCACCTTCCATGTGATCTCCGAGACGCTGAGAGATAGCTTCCCTGAAAGAGCCTTCCTCCATGGCCTCGCCCTCTTCACCAAATACCTGACCAAAGAAGGATGAATCCAGCTCCGGCAGAACCCTCTCCTTGACTTCCTTTACGGTAAACTTATACTTAGCGGTCTTTCCCGCCAACTTCTCGTCTTTATAATCCTCGTCTATAACTACCTGCGAGTCCTTTTCGTCCTCGGGAGATACACCAACCAAGGCCTGATAGATCTCGGGCCTCAAGGTCTCCTCTACTAGGTCGAAAGAGTGGGTCTCGGCAGGATGGGAGACTATCTCCTCTCCCTCGTCATCGACCACTACCGTCGAGTAATCCGCTACGACGACGTCTCCCGGAGCGCTGGGACGATCCACCGACTCTAGAGAGGAATGTCTCTTACGAAGATCATCGATCGCTTCCGATACATGATCGTCGGTCACGCTCATCTTAGGCTTTACAACCTGGATCTCGGAGAGATCGGCCAGTGATACCTCAGGCTCGACCTCGAACACCAAAGTCAACTCCACGTCCTTACCGTCTTCCATAACGTCGATCTTAACATCCGGATCCTCGATAAGGTTCAAATCGTAATCGGTGGTTATCTCTCCCAGAAGAGATGGAATCATCTCCTCCAGAGCCTCTGCCAAAATA
This sequence comes from Dethiosulfovibrio faecalis, assembly GCF_021568795.1. Classification (NCBI taxonomy): domain Bacteria; kingdom Thermotogati; phylum Synergistota; class Synergistia; order Synergistales; family Dethiosulfovibrionaceae; genus Dethiosulfovibrio; species Dethiosulfovibrio faecalis. The sequence continues at coordinate 275,274 of NZ_JAKGUE010000001.1, read as the reverse complement.
GCTTCTTTCCCAAAGCGAAGATCTAGGACTTTTCTGGGGGCCTTCCCTCGGCGAAACCCTGGAATAGCCGCGTTTTTGGCAAGCTTATCATACATTTTGGAGACCTCTTTTTTGAAGTCCTCTTTTTCAACAACCGCTTTTATGGTAACTACGTTCTTTTCCTGCGACAGCATCTCTGATCTCACGAGAGGCAACCCCTTTCACGACAACCTATATCTTGAACAACCACGGTAGTATATCACAAACGAACTTCCTTTACTAAATCATTCATTTCTGTGCATCTATGAACAGACGTATCTCGTCGTTAGAACGTTCGATAGACTCCTCATAGAGGGAAAACAGTTTCTCTAAAAGATCGCGACGCTCGTCACGGCCGGCCTGACCTATAGCGGACAGCCTCTCTATCGATTCGAGGCTTCCCATTGCCCCTAAGCTACCCTCTATCGAATGGACCATCCGCCGGACTTCCAACGGATCTCGACGCCCTACGGCATCGGCCAGGGAACGATGCATCTCATCGTAATGAGATAAAAAGATGCGGGCCAACTCTACGGCTAGTCTTACGTCTCCCCCTGCCATGTCAAGCAAGCGCTTTTCTCGTTGACTTGAGGACTCGGACACGGGCAACACCCCTGCATTAGTTGAATTTTATATACAAAATAGAGGACACCCAAACGACACGTCCCCAAAAACAGCTTATCATACAAAGGAGAATAAAAATACTCAAGGGAAGGGTGATAGATGAAGGGAAAGCTTTTAACGAGGAAAATGGTGCGAGAGAGGGGACTTGAACCCCTACGCACGAAGGCACTGGATCCTAAATCCAGCGTGTCTACCAATTCCACCACTCTCGCATCGTCGTTGGCGGAAAAAATGGTGGACCGTACAGGAATCGAACCTGTAACCCCCTGATTAAGAGTCAGGTGCTCTGCCAGTTGAGCTAACGGTCCCATTAAAAGGCATCACCAAGACGGAAAAATTGGTGGATCGTACAGGAATCGAACCTGTAACCCCCTGATTAAGAGTCAGGTGCTCTGCCAGTTGAGCTAACGATCCACAAAGATAATGGGGTGAGTGAGGGGATTCGAACCCCCGACCTCTGGAACCACAATCCAGCGTTCTAACCAACTGAACTACACTCACCATAAAGACTCTTGGCGCGCCGGGCAGGATTCGAACCCGCGACCCACGGCTTAGAAGGCCGTTGCTCTATCCAACTGAGCTACCGGCGCAAAAAAAATGGAGCGGAAAACGGGACTCGAACCCGCAACCCCCAGCTTGGAAGGCTAGTGCTCTACCAATTGAGCTATTTCCGCATATCCATCGTAAATATGGTCGGGGCGAAAGGATTCGAACCTTCGACCCCCTGCTCCCAAAGCAGGTGCGCTAACCAGACTGCGCTACGCCCCGTACTCTAGCTGAAGGGTGAAACTTGACCTAGCAGCGCCCAAACTCGGTACCGGGAAATGATACAACAGGAAACCAACTCCGTCAAGCATTTCCCAACCCCATGACGATCCACAGAAAAGACAAAAAAGACCGATGACCTAATCTGGTGGAGCTGGGGGGACTCGAACCCCCGACCTATTCCTTGCGAAGGAATCGCGCTCCCTCTGCGCCACAGCCCCTCTCGTCACAAGACGGCGATAATTGTACGGATATGAGGCGATCTTGTCAAGCGAAGAAAAAAGGATTACCCTAACATCCTACGGCAAAAAATCGAGGATGGAGCGTGATTTTATGGGATATGGCCCAGAACTGGTTCGTGCCCTTTCGATAGAGCTTTCTTCGTTGTTGGAGGGAAAATCGACCTCAAAAATAGAGGGCGGTAAGGACTGGATTCTCTTCAGAATGAGGGATAAAAACATTTTTATATCTTGGGGACAGGAAAACTTCGGGGCGACACTTCTCTCTACGAAACAGGCGTTTTTATGCAGAGAGCTAAAACCGATCCGAGGCGGGCTTCCTCTAGCACTCAACAAGTATCTATCGGGAGGAAGAATAAAGAGCATCCGTCAGGAAAAGATGGACAGGGTAATAGCCATCGACATAAGACGGTTCGTGGGGGCGGGGATAGAGAACGAATACACCGTGATAATAGAGCTTATGGGGCGGCTGAGCAACGTAATTCTTCTGGACAGGGAGGGAACCATAATAGAGCCTGCCAGACATGTGCATCCGGACGTAAACCGCTACAGAAGCGTGCTCCCAGGGCAAACCTACGTATCTCCACCGCCAGTACAGGGAATATCGCCCGATGGCATAGAGAGATTGAACATCATAGATTATCTAAGAAAACCGATAGGCATAGGCAAAAAGCTGTCTAAAAAACTACTGATAGAGATCGAAAAAGGATCGCTAACCCAGGACGAGGTTTTTTTTGATCTGAAGAAGATGTTAAACGGCGAGGGGATCGTCCAGGACATAGGAGATTATACCTCCATATGGCCTCGTCCTCTGGAGTCGGGAAAAGTTCGGCAAGGAGGGGCCATAGAGGTCTTTAGGCATATATCTCTTTGGAAAGCCCTGGAACAGGTTCGATCCAAATTGATATCGGAGGGCAAAAAAAGACTTTCCAAGAGGATAAAAAGCCTCGATCGACACATCGAAGGAGTGTCTAGCCAGCTCAAAATGATAGACAAAGCCGAGGTTTTTCGTATAAAGGGAGAGGCCATCCTGTCTAACCTACATGTGATACCGCCTAGGACGCCGGAAATGGAACTACCCTATTGGGACGAAAAGGGACGAGAAATCAGGCTGTCGGTGAAACTCAACCCCGATCTCTCCCCGTCGGCAAACGCCGCTACATACTTCAAGAAATACAAAAAGTACGCCTCCGACGAAAAGTCGGTACTCGCACACAGGGAAAAGGTACTTAAAGAGAAAGAGGAAATGGAGGCAGAGCTGGATAATCTGGACAGAATCGAAGACATAGGCCTCCTCCGACAGATGGTCTCGGAAATATCGGGAAAAAGCGACGACGCCACGAGAGATAAAAGACGCAAGAAGAGTAAAGAGGATAAAGAACCTCCATATATACGGTATGACTTCCAAGACAGTCTTATCCTGGTAGGCATGAACGAGAGAGGAAATCGTCACGTGACCTTCCGTATGGCCGGGCCGGAAGACATATGGTTCCACATACATGAAATGCCGGGAAGCCATGTCATATTAAAAGCCCCCCCCCACGACCAAGTTCTGTTGGATACGGCGATAAGGATATGTGCATCCCTATCCGTCTATTATTCCAAGGGAGCCAACCTCCCCAGCTCTTCGGTGGACTACACGAGGAGAAAACACGTCCGTCATATACAGGGAGCCGGACCGGCGCAGGTAACCTATAAAAACAGCGACTCCATAACGGTCAATTCCGGCCTATGGAGAGAACTCTTGAAAGAACCGACGAGAGCTCTAGAGGAAGAACGGAACGAAAATTCATGATCTCGCCCGTCCTAGGATGAGGGAATACGAGCTTCCAGGCATGGAGAAAAACTCGCCCCTCCAGAAGGGAATCGTTTTTCCTGACTTTTTTCCTAAAACCATAAAGTTCATCTCCCACCAGGGGTGCGCCCAGATATCTGAGGTGCACCCTTATCTGATGGGTCCTCCCCGAGTGCAGTTCACATATCAGAAAAGAGTATCTTCCTCTGTTCCAGAGAGGGTAGACATCCGTACGGGCGTCCTTGCCGTCATCCGTCACGGTCATCCTGTAACGGTTGTGTATATCCCTTCCGATAGGAGCGTCCAAGGAAATCCTCTCTCCGACGACACGCCCATCGGACAAGGCCAGATAGAACTTCCCCACCTCCCTGTCTTTGAAGGAACGCTGAAGTTCGTTCAAGGACTCGGTGTTCCTGGCTACGACCAAGAGACCGGAGGTAGTCGAGTCAAGTCGATGGACTATACCAGGCCGGACCACATCGTTTATGGTGCCTATATCGGGATAGCTGTAAAGCAAACCGTGCACCAAGGTTCCCCTCCAATGTCCGGGAGCCGGATGTACAACCACTCCAGCAGGCTTATCCACGACGATTATATCGTCGTCCTCGTAGACGACGGAAAAATCGACCGGTTCGGGGACGAGGTCCATCCTCTGTGGAGGCGGAAGCCTGAACCTTAGAGACTCTCCCGCCAGAATCGGCCTGGACGGTTTCACTCTCTTTCCCTGAAAGACCTTCACGTAACCGTCTCTGATCACTCTCTGTATAAAGGTTCGGGAGACGCCTAGGAAATCGGACAAGAAGGCATCCAGACGAACACCGTCCATATCCGAGGGAACCAGTATCTCCTCTTCTTCAGGACAGGCCGAGAGAGCCTGTCCTTGATCGGACAGGCTCTCCTCGTCTAATGATTTTATCGGGTCTAGCCTCTCATTACGCTCTGGCATCTGGGACACAGACCTTCTTCATCTACCTCTGTAACGTATTTCCAGCAACGAGGACACTTCTCGCCTGGGGTGTTCTCCACCAGGACCTTATATCCCGTATCCTGATCTTCGACGAAACCGTCTCCTTCCTTATCCACCCACTTGAAGGACGATACTATGGTCACGTACTCCCAATCTTCTCGAGAAAGATAGTCGGAGATATCTCCGTCCGGCTTCACCACCGATACGGCGGCCTCCAGGGACTGCCCGATCTCGCCCCTGCCTCTGGAAGCCTCCAGTGCCCTGCTGACGGCGCCCTTTAGTTTTATCACGGCACTCCATTTTTTCTCAAGGTCCTCATCGTCGGCTCTTTCCTCGAAGAGGGGCCAATCTGCCAGGAAAACGCTCCTCTCCAGAGACTCGTCGATCTTTCTGAGTTCCCGCCATATTTCCTCGGACGTAAAACTCAGCACGGGAGCCAGCATGGTAGACAAAGCCGTAACGATCCTCCACATGACGGTCTGAATAGCCCTGCGGCCCTTGAAGTTCGGGGTGTCTGCGTAAAGAGAGTCCTTGGCTGCATCGAGATAGAGAGAGCCCAACTCGTTTACGCAGAATTGATGGATAGATACGGTCGGGATGTGAAATTCGTAGGAATCGTATCCCTTCGTAACCCTCTTAATAAGCCTGTTCAACCTGGACAGGATCCACCTATCGAAAGAGGACATCTCCGCCTCCGAAACGGAATCGGTACTCGGGTTAAAATCACACAGGTTCCCCAGCAGGAAGCGAGCCGTGTTTCTTATTCTTCTGTACTCCTCGCTCAAGGTCCTTATGATCGTTTTCGAGATGCGAATGTCGTTTTTATAATCGGTCGAGGCTACCCAGAGTCTCAGTATATCGGCACCGTTGGTATCTATGATCTCCTGAGGAGCCACGACGTTACCGATGGACTTCGACATCTTCTTTCCCTTACCGTCGACGATGAAACCGTGGGTCAAGACAGCCTTATAGGGAGCTACTCCTCTGGTGGCGACGGAGGTCAACAGAGAGGTCTGGAACCATCCTCTATGCTGATCGCTGCCCTCGAGGTAAAGGTCCGCCGGCCAGGAAAGTTCCGGACGATTTTCCAGAACCGCAAAATGGCTGATGCCGGAATCGAACCACACGTCCATGATGTCCTTCTCTTTTTTCAAATTGCCGCTGCCGCAAGAGGGACACTTGCACAGGTCGCCCAGCAGTTCCTCCGGCGACTCCTGCCACCAGACATCTCCGCCCCTCTCTTTGACCTTTTCCTGAACCAGTCTTATCGCATCGGGATCCAGCAACATCTTTCCGCAATCCTGGCAGTAGAAGACCGGGATAGGCACTCCCCATACCCTCTGTCTACTGATACACCAATCCGAGCGATCCCGCACCATGTTGTAGATCCTATCCTTGCCCCAATCGGGAATCCACTTGACCTCGTTCTCTATGACGTCCAACGCCTGTTGACGGAACTGAGCCACGTTTACGAACCATTGATCGGTGGAACGGAAGATCACCGGTTTCTTACATCTCCAGCAATGAGGATATGAGTGAAGTATCTCAAGCTGTCCCAAAAGCCTGCCGTTGTCGGTCAAGGTCTTCAGAACCAACGAGGCACCTTCGTCCAGAGTCATACCGCCGACTAAAGGGGTCTCTGGAAGATATCTTCCGGTCGGATCCACCGGATTATATACCTCTATGCCGTATCTGACACCTGTCTCGTAGTCCTCGACTCCGTGTCCCGGAGCCGTGTGGACACAGCCCGTCCCAGTATCAAGGACAACGTAATCGGCCAAAAGGACGGGGGTCTTCCTGTCCTCGTAGAAAGGATGAACTGCCTCGACCTTCTCCAGCTCCGCCCCTTTAACCGTAGCGAGTGGCTCTCCAAAGGTCATTCCCGTGGCCTTCTCTACGTCGCCTATCAACGCCTTGGCCAGAAGGTAAACCGAGTCCCCCGAAGGGACGAAGACATATTCGTAGGAAGGATGAATGGCTACAGCCATGCTCGCAGGCAGGGTCCAGGGAGTCGTCGTCCATACTATTACGTTGACGTCCTTCCCTGCTACCTCGGGGATCCTTTCGGCTACGTCCGGCATGGAATAGGCCACGTAAATCGACGGGGAAGACTCGTCACCGTACTCGATCTCAGCAGCGGCCAGAGCCGTCTGACAGTCGATGCACCAATATACGGGCTTTTGGCCTTTATAGACTAATCCCTTCTCCACCATATCTGCGAAGACACCTATCTGTGCAGCCTCGTACTCGGGCTTCAGGGTTATGTAAGGATTTTCCCAATCGCCGACACCGCCGAGACGCCTGAACTGGGAGCGCTGGGAATCCAAGAAACCAAGGGCATAGTCGGTGCAGCGACGGCGAAGCTCCACCGGATCGATAGAATCCTTGTCGACGCCCTCACCTTTGAGTACCTTCAGCTCTATGGGGAGGCCATGGGTATCCCAACCTGGAATATAGGGACATCTGTAGCCTCGCATGGACTTAAATTTAACTATAAAATCCTTAATAATTTTATTAAAAGCCGTCCCAATGTGGATATCACCGTTGGCATAAGGAGGGCCATCATGCAGTATAAAGGAAGGCTTGTCCTCGTTTTTCTTCAACATCAGCGAATGGAGATCGATCTCTTCCCAACCCTCTATAAAACCGGGCTCTTTCTTGGCCAGACCGGCCCTCATGGGAAAATCGGTCTTAGGTAGACACAAAGTCTCCTTAAAATCTTTCGACATTAACCAGGTCACCTCTCAATACGGAAATGCCGCCCCGGGAGAGGCGGCGCAAAATAGAACAATAAAATTGTATCACGTATCGTCCCTAACTGGGACGATACGTGATGTTTTTTGTCTCTAGGCGGCGGAAGCGTTCAACCGTTTCGCTTTAGCAGCTTGAAGAATATGCAGCACCACCAAAACGGAGAGTCCGGCTAAATCGCTGTAAATACCCGGTATCAACAGACAGAGAGCACCGGACAAAGCGACTATACGAAAGACCGGGTTCATGGGACATTTGTAGAAACCGACGGTGCTCATCCCCAGCAGGAACACCCCTAGCACGGCCGTGCCAACTGACATGGCGAATCTTCCCAAAGTGAAATTAACCAAAACCAATATCGGATTGTACGCGTATATGTAGGGAACCAGGAAACCCGCCAGGGCCAATTTTATAGCCGTCGCCCCGGTCTTAAACGGATCGGCTCCCGCTATTCCAGCTCCGGCATAGGCTGCTAACGCGACGGGCGGGCTTAGATCCGCTGCTATACCGAAGTAGAGGACGAACATATAGGCCGCGATAGGAGCGACTCCCAACTGGAACAAAGCTGGTGCACACATGGTGCTCGTGACTATGAAGTTGGCAGTCGTAGGCAACCCGGCCCCGAGAAGTATACATGCAACCATGGTCAGGAGCAGGGTTGGAAGGAGCTTGCCGCCAGCGATGGCGACTACGGCGCTGGCTATTCTAAGGCCCAGTCCGGTCAATGTGGCTGTCCCGACTATTATACCTACGGTAGCACAGGCACAGGCCACTCCTATAGCGCCTCTGGCTCCGTTTTCAAACGCTGCTGCCAGCTTCTTCGGGGTAAGCCAGGTATCCCTGTTGAAATAAGACACGGCTATGCTTATAAGAATGCCGTTAAAAGCGGCCTTCAGGGGAGTATATCCGGCTATCAGGAAATAGATGATCCCGATTATGGGAAGCAACAAAAGCCCCTTTTCCTTCAGAAGGGGAACCAATTTAGGCAGTTGTTCCTTGGGAAGTCCCTTCAGACCAAGTCGATTGGCCTCCAGATGGACCTGAATCATAACGGCAAAGTAGTAAAGCAAGGCCGGAACGATAGCAGCGAGAGCCACATGTATGTAGGGAATACCAAGAAACTGAGCCATTATGAAAGCCGCCGCCCCCATCACCGGTGGCATTATCTGTCCTCCGGTAGATGCAACCGCCTCAACCGCTCCGGCGAAATGACTCTGATAGCCCACGCTCTTCATCAATGGGATGGTAAACATACCTGTAGTACATACGTTAGCCACAGAGGAACCGGATATCGATCCCATAAGTCCGGAGCTCAAAACCGCGACCTTGGCGGGACCACCGGTGCTATGTCCGGCCAGAGCCATGGCCAGATCGATGATGAACTTTCCGAGTCCGGTCTGCTCAAGGACTGAGCCAAACAATATGAACATAAAGACGAAGGTCGCCGACACCCCGAGAGGGATACCGAAAACCCCCTCCGTCCCGAGGTACATATGGTTGATGATCCTCTTTATGCTGAATCCCCTATGCTGAAAAAGCTCGGGAAAGGCCCTCCCATAAAAACAGTAGATGAGAAAGAAAATAGCTATGCAGGGCAATATTGGACTGGACACCCTTCTGGTTGCCTCTAGCAAAAGCAATATACAGACAAAGCCCATAACTATGTCCATCTGAGTCGGAAGCCCCGCCCTGTTGACTAGTTCGTTGAAATTTATCACCAGGTAAAGAGCGGAATAAGCTGCCACTGCGGCCAAGGCGAAATCCATCAGGGGAATTTTATCCTTGGGAGAGCTCTGCCTTGCCGGATAAAGCAGGAACACCAGGGCCATGACGAAAGCCAAGTGTACCGCCCTTTGTTGAAGGGCAAGCAAAAGCCCGAAACCCGAGGTATAAAAGTGAAACGCGGACATAGAGACCGCCAGGATAGTTATCAACATACCCTGCCAATCCCCTAATTCCCTGTATCTAGCCTCGGTATCGAATTTTTTTCTCAGATCGTCGAGATCAATGGTCTGATTTTCCTCGGCGATCTTTCCCTCTAAGACGTCGCTCAAACAAACCCCTCCCTCTTATCTTTAACTTCACATCCCCACGAGAGTCGTCAAAAAAGGCTTCGTCTCTACAGAGACTACGCATCTTTTACCTGGAACGATATCGAACAGATCGATCCAGTCGGGCCGACCGTAAAAACGGCATACGTTTCGCCCCAACACATCATCTCCGACTCTCAGCATATACCTCTTTGTGCTGTAGCGTCCACCGAAAAAATGCATCCACTCTTTATCCGACAGATAATACCCACGATAAGGGGATTCCGACGGAAGACCTGCGTTGTGAGAGACCACCCGCTCCTCCCAAAGCCACAGTTTTCCATCGACAACGACGTAGACGTCCTCCACCGGGGTTTTTTGAACAGAGTGAATATAACCGGTCTCGAACAAGCTTCCGGGATACATATATTCGTCGACCAGGACCTCTTCTCCCACCGCTAGAGATATTACGGTTACGTCGACACACACAAAATAAATTAAAAAAACACATATTATAAATAAAGCAGCCCTTCTGATCGTTATTATCGCCCCTCCCCCCATTCACAGGTGAACGCATTTACAAATTATAGCGCCTCAGGGAGCTAATCACAATGGAGTAGTCTAAAAAGATACGCCCTTTTATCTAATCAGAAAAAAGAAAACCGCTTATATGGCCTATCGTTTTATTTGATAAACCAACCACCACGAAAAAGGTTCAGACAAAGATCAGATAAAGAAAAAAGAGCCTCCCCCTAAGGAGAGACCCTTCTATTCAGCGATATCAAAATCAAATGGCGGACCTGGGGGGATTCGAACCCTCGACCTACGGCTTAGGAGGCCGTCGCTCTATCCTCTGAGCTACAGGCCCGCACCTGGAACGAAGGGAATTGTACCACGGTATATCATACAATTCAAGGCCGAGGAATTATAAAAAGGTCTAAGGATATCGCTTTTACCCCCGAAAATTCCCTTGGTCCTCTTTATGTCGTCCTTTAACTGACTTGCGAGCCTTTCGGGATCGGGGAAACGTCGTTCGGATCTGAGCCTATCGAAAAACAGAACGTATAGAGTCTGATCGTAGAGATCTTCGTTTTTATCGATTATATGGACCTCTACCCTGTTTTCCGATATATCGCCGAACGTGGGATTATTTCCGATCGAGATGGCTGCAGGGCACCATTCGCCGTCCAGATAGGCAGCACCGGCGTACACTCCTGGTTTGGGAATTATCTTAGTGGACGGGAAGGATAGGTTAGCAGTAGGAACCCCCATCTTCCGTCCTCTTCTGCATCCCTCTATTACGTGACCTCTCATGAAGAAGGGATAACCTAGTCTAGTCGAGGCCTCCGAAACCTTGCCCCTAGAGATTAGATCCCTTATCGAGGTGCTGCTTACCACGGAACCATCGATGGTAACCGGAAGCACTGAACTAAACGGAATTCCTTTGGCATTACATATCTCCGAAAGGGTGCCGACATCTCCCCTTCTTTCCCTCCCGAACCTGAAATTATCCCCTACGACTACACCAGAGACGCCTATCTCTCTATCCATGTAGGAAAAAAAATCCTCCGGGTCCATCGAGGAAAGCCGAGAGGTAAAGGGAAACTGTATCATCGTCGGGATGGACAGTATTTCTCTCAAAAGGATTTTTTCTTCCTCAGTGAAGAGCAAGGAGACTCTTTCGTGCATCAGTACAGTCTTGGGATGAGGGGTAAAAGAGACTACCGCCCATCCGCAGGATTCCCTCTCGGCCATGGAGGATGCGACGGAGAAAAGCCTCTGATGCCCTAGGTGGTAGCCGTCGAAGGCCCCCAGAACGACTATCATGAAGGACTCTCCAGCAGCAGATTGGTCTCAGGAACCAGATAACAACGGTCGTCCTCAAAACGGAACCTGCATACCGACAGAAGACCTTCCCCTGTGACTACAGCCCTCGAGCAGCACCAGGCCTTATCGTTTTTTATAGGCCTCAGCGTGGAAAGGGGAAGAGAAAGTCCATTCTTGAGAGATCCAAGATCTTCATGCCTCGTTATCTCATAGCTCCTGTAAGCTCGGGATATGAAATCCACAGGAAGCAGGAATTGCGAGAGCACCTCTTTGTCGAGACAGTCCATCTCCTCCGAAAAGGACACCCCATCCGATACGTCAAAGGGCCCGGTAGAGATTCTGCGTAAGGAGCTCAGATGGGCCCCATATCCGGACATATCTCCCATGTCCCTGGCGATACTCCTTATATAGGTGCCTTTATGACAGACCACTTCTATGACGGCCTCTCCTTTATCGGCAAAAACCCCCTGAACTTCTAAGGAGGTTATAAAGACCGGTCTCGACGGTAACGCCATCAACTTCTCCGATCTGGATACGACGTGAGCTCTCCGACCGTCGACCTTCAAGGCCGATATGGAGGGAGGGCGCTGCATCCTTATTCCCAAAAAGGATGGCACTAAAGATTCCAATGATCTCCGGTCGATAGAGAGTTCACCATCCATAGAGCTCAGGATATCTCCGGTTCCATCGTCGGTGGAGGTCTTCATTCCGAACTTGACGATTCCCAGATAGTTTTTTGGCAGATCCATAACGTAACGACATAGACGGGTGGCCTTCCCGACCAGGACGATCAGCAGCCCTTGGGCCGTGGAATCCAGCGTACCGGCATGCCCCACCTTGACGCCTCTGCCGAAAACCCTCTTTACTGCGGAGACACAGGCGGTGCTTCTGACTCCCTCGGGTTTATCTATTATCAAAAAGCCGTCTCTACCGTTTGTAAATCGAGTCGAGGACACGGGCGATCACCTCGTCCATGGGACCTGTCAATCGGCATCCGGAGGCACATGGATGTCCTCCGCCGTTCCATAGATGAGCTATCTCTCTGACGGACAAACTACCGTCGGAGCGAAGACTTACCTTCACGTCTTTATCGTTTTCGACGAACAATACAGCGACCTTGGTATCCTTGATTTTCATAAGAGAGTTGACCAACGATTCCGTATCGTCCTGTTCTGTATGGGTCTCCTCGAAGTCCGCATCGTACAACCACGAATAACACAGACCATCTAGTCGAACCACACGTTCGTATGCCCGTCCCCAAAGATGAAGTCTTTCAACCGTGTCGTTATGATAAAGCATCCTTACGACGCGCTGAAGGGGCAACCCACAATCAAGAAGATCGGCCACGATTCTCAGGGTCTTCCCACCGGTGTTGGAAAAGGTCATGCCACCTGTATCGGTAGCTATCGCCACGTATATGGACTCTGCCATATCGGCCGAGATCGACACGTTCAGATCTCCTGCCAAACGGTAGATCATCTCCCCGACCGAGGAGACATCCTCTATCAAGTTGATATCCCCGAATCTGGCGTTATCGCCGTGATGGTCGATAACCACCAGTTTTTCCCCTTTAGACATTCCTTCTACTCCTCTATCGAGGGTACTCACGTCCAAAGCGATAACTACGGAGTGCTCTGGGATGTCCGGCAGGGATTGGACCGATTCATAACGCTCGGAGGCGAATAAAAAACGATAGCGCTCGGGAAAAGGATCCTTGCCGTACCATCGAACATCCTTTCCCAAAGACAGACCTATTTTAAAAAGAGCGCTTGCGGACCCCAGAGTATCGCCGTCGGGCTTTACGTGACTTACCAATATCCAAATATCGCTATCTTTTAAGGTGGTAATCAAGAGGGCCTTATTCTCGTTCTCCATCGTCACCCTCGACATAATCGGAGTCCTCGTCATGAGTTACCACCATATCTAGAAGTCTGTCGATAGATCTCCCGTATTCTCCGCTCGTATCGTAGATGAAACGCAACTCTGGAACCGTCCTTATCCTCAAACTCTGAGCGAGGGAGGATCTGAGGAAAGTTCTCACTTTTTTCAAGGACTCCGAGACAGAACGACGATCTTCCTGAGAAATAGTCGTGAAATAGATTTTTGCCGATTTCAAGTCCTTAGCGCAGTCGACCCCGGTTATAACCGCTCTTTTGGCATTTTCGTCCTTTACGGAGAACTCCAGGAGACGGGATATTTCCCTTTGAAGTTCTTTGTTGACTCTCTCTATTCGAAATCCCGCCATAGGAATCACCTCACTTATCGATGATAATTTCGAAAGTATTCGCCGGAGGTCCAGCGATGCGGCCTCCGGCGGACAGTCCCCGTTACTATAGGGTTCTCTTTTCCTCTATCAGTTCGTAGGCTTCTACGACATCGCCTTCTTTTATATCCTGGAATTTAGCGAAGCTCATTCCACACTCGTAACCGGAGGTCACCTCGGCAACATCGTCCTTGAACCTCCTGAGAGCGGAAAGCTCTCCTTCCCAGTAGACCACTCTGTCTCTTATCAACCGGACCTTCGACCCCCTCTTGACGGAGCCTTCCGTCACCATACATCCGGCGACCTTTCCCACCTTGGGAACCTTGAAGATCTCCCTTATCTCCGCCTGACCGACTATTTTTTCCCTTATGTCCGGAGCAAGCATTCCCTCCATGGCCGCCTTGATGTCATCGATAATATCGTATATAACCCGGTAGAGACGGACTTGGACGTGCTCTTTCTCCGCCATTTTCTTGGCGTTGGCGTCGGGACGAACGTTGAAACCGATGACTATGGCGTCCGATGCGGATGCCAACATGATATCGGACTCGGACAATCCACCCACACCGGTATGGACGATGTTTATTCCGACCTCATCGGTCGTCAACTTGTCCAAAGAACCGGTAAGAGCCTCTATACTTCCCTGGACATCACATTTGATCAGCAAGTTCAGCATGGGGGTCTCGCCGTCCTGCATCTTGCTGTAGAGTTCCTCCAGGGTCATCCTGGGAGCCATCTTGTTAGCCTCCAGGCGCTTCTCCTGTTCCTTGGCCGCGATAGCATCCCTTGCGGTCTTTTCGTTTTCCACCACGAAGAAACGCTCTCCCGGCTGAGGAACCTCGTTAAGCCCCAGGATCTCCACCGCAGTGCTGGGGCCGGCTGCCTTCACCTGTTTGCCCGATGCGTCTATCATGGCCCGAACCTTTCCCCAGGAGGAGTCCAGCAACACGATGTCCCCTCTTTTAAGGGTTCCCTGCTGAACCAGAACCGTGGCAACCGAGCCCTTGCCCTTGTCCAACTCGGCTTCTACGACGACTCCCTCGGGAGAAACGGTCGGATCGGCCTTGAGTTCCTCCATCTCAGCGACGAGAAGGATCATCTCCAAAAGCTGGTCTATGTTTTCGCCGGACTTCGCCGAGACATGGACCATTATGGTGTCTCCGCCCCAATCTTCGGGAATCAGTCCCTGATCGCTGAGCTGCTGTTTGACCCTGTCGGGATTGGCTCCAGGCTTATCCATCTTGTTGACCGCCACTATTATGGGAACTCCGGCGGCCTTGGCGTGGTTTATGGCTTCTATGGTCTGAGGCATTACACCATCGTCGGCTGCCACCACCAAAATGGCGATATCGGTACACTGAGCACCTCTGGCCCTCATGGAGGTAAAAGCGGCGTGTCCCGGGGTATCGAGAAAGACGATATCCTTGCCATCATGGCTAACCCTGGAAGCCCCTATATGCTGCGTTATTCCGCCAGCTTCCCTAGCCGTTATGTTCGTGTTCCTGATGGTATCCAGAAGGGTTGTCTTGCCGTGATCGACATGCCCCATAACCGTCACGATAGGGGCTCTTGGCTGAAGGTTCTTGCCCTTAAGTTCCGGTTTCAACGTGGTTTTATGAGGTTCCTCGTCGACGACCTCGACGGCCCACTCGATATCGACCTCGTAAGCATCCGAGAGCATGGCCAACACCGAATCGTCGGCCTGTGCCGATGCAGGTAGCATCACGCCCTGAGCTATAAGGGTCTTTACGGCATCTGCAGGGGAGACCTTGAGAATATCCGCCACTTCCTTGATGGAAGATCCTTCCGGAACGGAGATTCCTACCCTAGGTTTATCCTCTTTTCTGGAGGTTTTTCTTTCATTACCAGAGGAATTTTTCACTATATCCTCAATCTGTTGAGCCGTTTCCACGTCCAAAGAACTCATATGGCTCGTAGCCTCCACGTCCATATCGTGCAGTATCTCCATAAGCTCTTTGTTGCTCATTTCCAGCATCTTTGCAAGCTCGTAGACCCTGATTTTACTCAATGGCCTCTCCCCCTTCTTTTAATCGCAAAATTACGGCATCGGTAAGCCCTTCTCCTTCGGGGAGGGCTACAATTTGACAACCCGCCAACCCTATGGCCTCGCCTAGTTTTTCTCTCTCTATCGTCCTCAACTGAAAAAAACTATGGCGAGAAAAGGCCTCTTTTTTAGCCTTTCTGGCTACGGCATCGGATCTATCGGAAGTCATTATCACGACGTAGTTTTTTTTGTTCTTTTGTAAGACGGCGAAGACGTTATCCTGTCCTATAACCAAGACCCCCGCCCTCCTGGCGAGCCCTAAAAAGGACATCCACGAGAGGTCAGGCATCGTCGCTATCCTCCAAGCCCCTAACCCTATCAAGCAAACGAAGGTAAATGTCCTCCGGCACCCTTACCTTGAGGGCTTTATCCAGACGTTTTTGACGAAACGCCGTCTGAACACAGCGACTGGAGGGGCATAGATATGCCCCTCGACCGTTGACCCTTCCTGAATCGTCTACGACGACGGTTCCGTCGGGACGACGAACTACACGAATAAAGTTCGCGGGTACGTCGTGTCTACGACATACTAGACACATCCTAGGGTTCTTCGATTTCTTTTTGGGAACCACCACTATTTTACAACCTCTCGCCTCTTATGGGATATCCTCGAACAAATCCTGCAAAGTAGGCATCGAATCCTTTTCCGGAGCCTCTAGGGGATTGATGTCCACTTTCCACCCGGTAAGACGGGCAGCAAGACGAACGTTTTGTCCCGCCTTTCCTATGGCGAGAGAAAGCTGATCGGGACGGGCAAATACCTTGGCGGATTTCTCCTGCTCCAAAACCGGCTCTACCCTGACCACCTTAGCGGGAGAAAGGGTATTTCTTATATATTGAAGAGGATCATCGCTCCATATTACCACGTCGATCTTTTCTCCGTTGAGCTCGTTGCTTATGGTCTTGATTCTGGAGCCACCGTTTCCGACACAAGCCCCGACAGGATCGACATTGGGATCCAAGGTGGTCACTGCAACCTTGGCCCTGGCTCCGGCCTCCCGAACGATCCCATGTATCTCGACCACTCCGTCTCGGATCTCCGGTATCTCCAGCTCCATAAGGCGGCGCAATAGCCCCGGATGGGTTCTGGAGACCACGATTCTAGGACCCCTGGTCGTCTGGCGAACATCCAACAGGTAAAATTTCATCCTAGAGCCCAATTCGTAGTTTTCTCCGTTTATGCGCTCTTCCCTGGGGAGCATTGCCTCGGTCCTCTCGCTTATACGGACGAGAATCTGGTCGTTTTCGGCCTTGAACACGACACCGTTGACGAGATCTCCTACCCTTTCGGAGAACTCGTTGAAGATGATCTCCCTCTCGGCATCCTTCAAGCGCTGAATTATCACCTGTCTGGCGGTCTGAGCCGCTATACGTCCGAAACTCTCAGGGGCGATCTCTACCTCTGTCTTGACCACGTCTCCCTCGACCAGCCCAGGGAAACCCAGGATTGCAGCGTCCTCCGAAGTTATCTCCGCATCGGGATTTCTCACCTCATCTACGACCCGTCTGATCTCCATGATCGAGATGTCTCCGGTCTCTCCGTCTATCTTCACCTCGGGCTCAAGGTTTTTTTCCTTGTATTTCTTATAAGCCGAAGCCAGGGCCGCCTCAATACTGCCCAGAATTATGGATTGCGAGAGATTACGCTCCTCCGTTAGCTGCATCAAAGCTCGAATAAAATCGCTCCCCAGCTGCATCTACTGATCCTCCTCACGTACTTTCTTACTCTTGTTTTTCTTTTTCGTGCCTTTTTTCTTCCTGGTGTTGTTGGGCTTTTTATTTTTCTCGAGAACATATTTTAACTTAGCTGAGAGGATTGCTTCTAGAGGGAACTCCAATACACCGTCTTCGTTCTCCACTCTTATAGAATCATCCTGAGACACCGAGATGACTCCGTTTATACGACGACGTCCTTCTACGAGTTCGTTAAAACGGATGGATGCCTCTTTCCCCGAGAAACGGCGAAAATCGTCCAAACTCAATAACGGTCTCTCTAAACCGGGAGAACTAACCTCCAGATAATAGCGTTCGTCGAGAAGATCCTCTCCGGATTCCTCCAGCCAGTTGTTGATCCTTCGGGAGACAATCTCGCAGTCCCTCACGGATATTCCACCCAGAGAATCCAGATAAACTCTGACGAAAGAGGCGGCAGATTCTTTTTTCACCTCGAGACCGACGAATTCGTAACCTAAGCTTTCGACGATTTTACGTATTTCTTCTTTAGGGAAGTTTTTCCCCTCCATGCTTTTCGACTCCTTATATAACTACATAAAAAATGAAGAGTGGGGGGGCCCACTCTTCTCGGTCCAGGACATTCGACCCAGCGTCTGAATTAGTATATCACGCATAACTATGCCTAACAAGATTATTCTGAGACATCGGAGAGGAAATCCCCCCACCATAGGTCCACCGTAGCGGTAAAATCCTCTTCCGGTATAAGACGGATTTCCTGGTCTGCGAAGACCTCTTCCTCCAGACCTTCGAGATCGTCCAATCCGAAGAACAGTGAAGAACCATCCATATTGATCTTCTTATAGTAATGGAAATCTCTGGAAATCAAGGGACTCCCCCCCTTTGTCTATCTAGTCAAAGCCCGTAAGGATCAATCGACCCAATAGTTCGGAGCTTCCTTGGTAACTACGACGTCGTGAGGATGGCTTTCCTTGACCGAGGCGGAGGTCATCTTTACGAAACGAGCATGACGATGCAGATCTTCGATATCGGAGGCTCCGGCGTAACCCATCCCTGAGCGAATGCCACCGGTCATCTGGAAGATAACGTCTCCCGCCGACCCCTTGTAGGCTGCCAATCCTTCGATCCCCTCTGGGACCAGTTTGTTTTCCTTTGCACCTTCCTGAAAATAACGGTCCTTGCTGCATCCGCCCTTCATAGCACCCAGGGATCCCATCCCACGATAGCTCTTATAGGACCTGCCGTGATAGATGATGACCTCTCCCGGGCTTTCCTCGGTTCCTGCCAAAAGGGAGCCGATCATGACCGAATCGGCACCGGCAGCCAAGGCCTTTACCGCGTCTCCGGAATAGCGTATGCCTCCATCGGCGATAACCTTGACCCCTCTAGGGGTCGCTTCGGACGCTACATTCATTATAGCAGCCAACTGAGGAACCCCTATGCCAGCTATTATCCTGGTAGTACAGATCGATCCGGGACCCACTCCGACCTTGACCGCCTGCACCCCTCTGTCTATAAGGGCTTTAGCGGCCTCAGCTGTGGCGATATTTCCTCCGATAAGAGGCAAATTCGGATGTCTTCTGCGTATAGCTTCCACCGTATCCAGGACCTTGATCGAATGGCCATGGGCCGTATCTACTACGACCACGTCTACCCCAGCCTTTACCAATGCGTCCACTCTGTCGTAGACGTCTGCCCCCACTCCGACAGCGGCTCCGACCCTAAGCCTTCCGGACGGATCCTTAGCTGCGTTGGGAAAATCCTTGACTTTCTGGATGTCCTTTATGGTTATAAGTCCCTTCAGGACCCCACCGGAATCGACTATCGGAAGCTTCTCCACCTTATGGCACATCAATATATGTTGTGCGTCGTCCAAGGTGGTCCCCTCCGGAGCGGTGATCAGATTTTCCCAGGTCATTACCTCGGATATCGGTTGATCATAGTCACGGATAAAACGGAGATCTCTGTTCGTTATTATACCTACCAGTTTTTTGCCATCGTCTACTATCGGAACTCCCGATATATGGTAATGGGACATCAGCTCAAGAGCCTGGCTCAGATGATCCTCGGGATGAAGATAAAAAGGATCGACGATGACCCCCGACTCGGATCTTTTTACCTTGTCCACCTCTCTGGCCTGCTTCTCCAAGGGCGTGTTTCTGTGGACTATACCAATCCCGCCCTCTCTAGCCACGGCGATAGCCAAGCGACCTTCCGTAACGGTATCCATAGCCGCACTGCATATGGGTATGTTAAGCTTTATCTCCGGCGTAAGCCAGCTCTCGACTTTGACCTCCGACGGAAGGACCTCGCTGTATCGAGGCTCTATCAACACATCGTCGAAGGTAAAACCGTCATAGGGCGCGAATTTTTTAGAAATATCCATGACAGCCTCCTCATATTTTATCGGGTTAGTCGTAAATTGTGAGCATTATAGTGGATTTGCCGCTTTATGCAACCCCATGAATGTGTTTTTTTATCGTAGCGACCGCGTAACACATCATACAATGCCCCGATCCTACCGATCCGACGCCCTCTCCCGACTTCACCTTGAGATTGACTCTACGTACCCCATCGTTCCATATGGAATCAAGATTCCTGGTTATGTCGATCACGGTTTCACCGATTCTGGGTAACTGGGCATGCAAAACGACGTCAAGCCAGACGATCGACCATCCGCACTCCTCCACCTTGGAGACTACCTTTCGTAGAAGCTCATAGCTATCAGCGTCCCTATAAGCGTCATCGCAGGCCGGGAAAAGACGGCCGATATCGGGCAACCCCGCCGCTCCCAGGATTGCGTCCGAAATACCGTGGCATATCAGATCGGCGTCGGAATGTCCCTCCAACCCCATCGGCGAGGAAACCGGCACACCGCCTAGGACAAGAGAACGACCCGGCACCAACGGATGGACGTCGAAACCTATTCCGGTTCTTATCTCTCCGGCCGAGTTTCTATCGGCCAAACAGGTGGCCATCTCCCAATTCCCCTCGGTAGTGACCTTAAAATTCATCTCGTCGCCCTCGACAGGGACGATGACGCCACCGTTGGAAATCCAGGGTTCGGCTTCGTCTCTGGCCTCTTCCGACGAGAGAGACAACGCCTTCAACAGCCCCTCCCTGGGAAAACCCTGAGGGGTTTGTGTCATTCTGATATCTGAACGATCCATGGTCTTCACGACGTCGTCGACGGAGACCTTCTTTAATGCGTCCCTTGCCGGCAGCAAAGGGATAGCTCCAGTATCCCGCGACACAGCGGACATGATCCTTTCGCACATGGAGATCTTCGCAAAGGGTCTGGCCCCATCGTGAATCAGCAACTTATTTGACCTAACCGAAGCGATTCCGTTCCTAACGGAAAGGGATCTGGTACGGCCACCCCTTATGATCGACAGCCCTTCCCTGGTCCTCACAGGGTATACCCTATCGTCCCAATCCTCCGGCAGAACGAGAACTATCTCCTCGATCCCCAGGTTACGAGCCAAATCGAAGGACCATTCCCACATGGGGCGACCTCCAAGCGATCTGAACTGTTTAGGTGTTCCACCAAGTCGGCTGCCGCTGCCGGCAGCCATGATAATAAAAGCCCACTCGCTCACTCGCGGACCTCTCTTCTTATCCTTCCGAAAACCATCCTACCGGCGGAGGTCTGAAGCATAGACGTCACGACGACCTCTACTCTGTGGCCGATGTAGTTCTCTCCGTCCTCCACGACCAACATTGTCCCGTTATCGAGATAGCCTACCCCTTGTTGCGGTTCCTTCCCTTCCCTGATGACGTCGACGACCACCGATTCTCCCGGCAAAAGAGAGGGTTTCAGTGAGTTGGCCAGATCGTTTACGTTGAGAACCACGATATCCCTGATCTGTGCTACCTTGTTCAGGTTGTAATCCGTAGTGAGGATCTTCCCGCCTATCTTTTGGGCAAAAACGATCAAGCCACTGTCCACCGAATCGGCATCCAGATCCTTCAAACCGACCTCGGTTATTACGATTTCCAAAAATGAGATCTTCTGCAAGGCCTTTACGACATCGAGACCTCTTCGTCCTCTGGCTCTCTTGTTGGGATCCTTGGAATCCGCTACGGATTGAAGCTCGGTCAGTATAAAGCGAGGAAGAATGATGGCGCCTTCTAGAAAACCGGTCTTGGCTATATCCAATATTCGACCGTCTATTATCACGCTCGTATCCAGTATCTTCCCCGGTATGGCCATAGACATGGCGGTATTCCCTTCCATGTCCTCTATAACTACCTCGTTGCCCTTGCCCTTGAAAGAGGCTATCTTCTGTTTGAGACCTACGAAGGGAGCCAATACCCCCCTGATATCGTTCTGTCTCTTAACGAACAGCCTAGCCAGAACGTAACCTATCACTATATTGAGAAATACCGCTACATAAGGTCCTACGGGAAGACCGGAAAAAGGCATCGCCACCAGGTTGGCCAGCAGAAGACCGACGAAAAGTCCAGTCGTGGCAGCAGATATATCCTGCCATTTCGTGCTTTGCAGATGTTTCTCGAAAAGAGTCCCTATAAGGCCGAGTATGCGAAGAAAAAACGGAGCTATTAAAAAGCCGATTGAACCACATATAAAGACGCAGATACCACTAAGAGCAAATTTACTTAAAAAACGATCGGTCCCAATCCACTCGGACAGATGTGGAACTATAGCGAAGGCCAGTTGATAACCTGCCATTCCTCCCAACAGAGCCAACAGAACCCTGCAGATGAATTTCATTATTTTTATGAGTCCTTCCGTCATAAAATCACCCCTTCCTGGATATCATACCTAATTATTCATTAAGATCAATCTTCTCCGGAGACAAAAATTCTGGTATCCATAGCGGCATGGAGAGTCACCCTATCGGCAAATTCTATGCTTCCTCCAACAGGGAGCCCATAAGAGAGCCTGCTTTTTTTGAGATCCGACATACCCTTCAGGGCGGACAGGACGGCGTGATAGGTCATGTCCCCCTCTACCCGGGGATTTGTGGCTATTATAACCTCGGAGACCTTCCCCCTCTCTATCATGTTTATCAACCCATCGAGACTCCCTTCCGGGAGATCCTCTCCGTCCAGTGGAGAGACGGTGCCTCCAAGGACATAGTAAAGTCCATCGTACACCCCGGCCTGTTCGATACTGAGAAGATCTTCTATCCCTTCCACGACACATAAGATAGAACGATCTCTTAAGGGATCGGAGCATATATTACAGGGCTGTCTATCCGTTAAATTACCACATATCTCACATACCGATAGACTTTTTTTCAAAGACAGGATAGCGTCAGCCAATTCCATGGAATATCCCTCCGGAGCCTGAAAAACGAAGAACGCCATCCTTCTGGCGCTCTTCTCTCCGACTCCGGGAAGTCTCTTCAAAAGACCTATCAGCCGTTCAAAAGGTCCAGGGAGAGCCATTAGAGTCCTAGCCCTCCTAGGGCACCTCCCAGACCACCGGTTATCTGCCCCATCTTTTTCTGAGCCAGTTCCTGTCCCTTTCTGGCCGCCTCGTTCACCGCCGCCAGAACCAGGTCCTCCAGCATCTCGATATCCTCGGGGTCCACCACCTCAGGAGATATCTTAAGCGAAAGAACCTCACCGTGACCGTTAGCGATAGCGGTGACCATCCCCCCACCGGAGTTCCCCTCGACGCGGTCATCTGCCAACGAAGCCTGCACCTTCTGCATCTGGGCCTGCATCTTCTGAGCTTGTTTCATGATGTTGTTCATTTTCATATAAATCCCTCCACAGATCAATCGTGATGATACGACGTGTTCTTAGATATCATTAAGGCTCTATATATCTGTTCAGAAAAAAACAACAAACACATCTCGTGGGTCAAGGTCATCGGAGATAATGATAACATCTCATCGCTTCTTTTACGAACGTCTTCACTGAAACCGAAAGGACCTCCTATGATAAAGACCAACCTCCCATGAGCCGATTTCAACCTGGAAAACAAATAGGACGAAAAGGTCCGACTGGTCATTGTCGACCCCTTCTCGTCCAAAAGGACCACGTGATCTCGAGGCGTAAGATATCTGAGAATGGCTTTACTCTCCCTTTCCGTAGATTTTTCCGGAGAAAGACCTCTCCCATCCGGAAGATAATCCAAGGATATCGGCAGATGAGGTGTTGTTCTCTTTATGTAAGAGTCAATCCCCTTGAGGATAGACTTGTCCTTGGGCTTGCCTACTGCCAAAACGGATAACTTCATTTACGTTTCTTCTTTCCGGTTAGTTTTTTAATGGCATATCTTTCCTGTCTCTCTCTCTCGGACAACACCTCTAGAATCTTCTTCTTCTCTTCCGATAGAGACGGCAAAAGCGAGTGTTCCAACGTGTTTATCTTCAGATTGGTCTTTCTCAGTTCCCTCTCGAAGGCCTGTATCTTGCTTCTCAACGTTATATAGCGCCACAACATCGATTCGGCCTGTTCCAGCAGGAACAGAAGCTCCTCTATGTACAACGACGATAAAGCCGGATCCATGTCCAATCTAAACCGATGCTCGATTTCCGAGGGTTCTGATTCGAACCTGGTGTATCGACACCCCATAAGCGACTCCCTGAAGAGCCTCAGATTTAGAAGGGGATGCTGAAGCCTTAGAAGATCTATGGTGTGAGAACCTTCATAGACCCTGATCAGACCGTATATCGCCGCTATACTGCTGCAGAGTTTTCTATATTGGTCCTGAAGCTCGTAGAAGAGTTTCTTTTCCCCCTCCATAGCGCGGATAAAGGCATCTCTCTTTTTCTCCAAAAGCCCTTTTCCAAAGGCGATATCCTTTATCCTGCTCGATACCTCTAGAAGTCGGTCTCTTGTGGCGGAGGACTGGCTCATCCTAACGCTCCCTCCGAGAGACCATCTCCTGGGGCAGTTTAAAAAGTTCTTGATCCGGGAGGGCCCGAAGGGCTCTCCAAGCCTCCTCTAGGGAATCCTCCAGGTTACGATCTCCGCCTCTTTGGTCGATAAAACTCTCCTCAAAGGACTTGCCAAAGGCGATGTATCTGTGTTCTATCTCGGTCAGACCGTCGTCTCCGACTATGAGCCTGAGCTTGATGAGCTCCCTGGCCTTGGCGTAGGCAGAGTAAAGTTGATCCGCCATAGCCCTGTGATAATCCACCGTCTGATCCTTGCCTATGCCTTTATTCATAAGACGGCTGAGACTGGGTAAAACGTCTATAGGAGGAAAGATGCCCTTATCGTGAAGGTCCCTTCCCAGAACTATCTGCCCCTCCGTTATGTATCCCGACAGATCGATAACCGGATGGGTCATGTCGTCGTCCGGCATGGTTATTATCGGTATCTGGGTTATACTTCCGGCGGAACCGTCTATCGAACCGGCTCTTTCATACAGATCTGCTAGATCGGAGTACATATATCCAGGATATCCTCTCCTGCCGGGGACCTCCTCTCGAGCGGCGCTTATCTCCCTCAAAGCGTTGCAGTAATGGAGCATATCGGTCATTACGACCAATACATCGTAGCCCTTTTGAAAGGCGAAATACTCGGCCACGGTGAGGGCCATCCTGGGAGTCAGAAGTCTTTCCGCCGCGGAATCGCTGGCTAGGTTTAAGAAAAAGACCCCCTTCTCTATCGCTCCGGTATTCTTGAAGCTTTCGATGAAATACTGAGACTCCCTTTTCGTTATCCCCATGGCGGCGAAAACCACCAGAAACTGGCTATTCTCCCTTACCTTGGCCTGACGGACTATCTGTGTAGTTACCTCGTTTGCCGGAAGTCCCGACCCTGCGAAGATGGGCAGTTTTTGCCCTTTGACCAAGGTATTCATCACGTCTATCGTCGATATTCCGGTTTGAATAAACGATCTAGGGCTGCGTCTTCTGGCTGGATTTATGGGAAGTCCGGAAACCGGTATTCGATCCTCGCAGAAAAGTATCTCCTCGCCCCGTTCGTCCAGCCCCCTGCCGTTCAGAATCTTCCCTATTAGGTTCATCCCGACCGGAACCTTGACGACGTCCCTGTCCATCCATACCGTCGTATCTCCGGTGGAGAGTCCCATGGCTCCGTCGAAAAGCTGTATGACGCAGAGATCTCCCTCTACTTGAAGTATCTGACCTTTTCTGGTCCGTTTTCCGTCTTCCACGGTCACGAGTTCGCCATAGCCCCCTTTCTTCACTCCTCTGACGAAAAGCAAAGGGCCCGCTATACCCGCTATATTTCTGTAACCTTCTCTATAGAGTTTCATCTTCTACCTCCACGACGGAAGCCTTGAGCCTTTCCTCCAACTTGGAGATCCAGGACGAAAAGTTTCGCCCCATCGATGTCTCATCCTGTCCTCGAAGATCGAGAAGGTCCCTGACCATGGGGAAATCGGATATAGTCTCGAGCCTGGCTCCCGAGGACAGGGCAGCAACCACCATATCGTCCAATCTTTTAAGATTGGACAAAAGGGAAAACTGTTTTTTCAAGGATGAGCTGGCATCGACATCGTCAAACGCATTTTGTTGGAGATAAACCGATTTCAATATGTCCACGAACGACAGAATCCATTTATCCTTATCGGAAAGCCCGTCTCTGCCGACCAGCTGGACCAGATTTCTGAGCTCTCTTTCCAGGGCGAGACGCCCTCTAAGAAAGGCTTTTAGGTCGTCCCACAGATCGGAGACCTCTTCCCGATAGAACCGCTCCATCTCCTGTTCGTAAAGACTGTAGCTTTGATTCCATTGAACAGAGGGGAAATGCCTCTGCTGAGCCAAGGTCTTATCCAAGGCCCAGAAGACCCCTGAGAGCCTCAGACTAGCCTGGGTGACCGGCTCGGAGAAATCTCCACCTGCAGGAGAGACAGCGTTGATAACCGTTATGGACCCCTCTCTCTCCGGAGATCCCAGAAGTACCGATCGGCCGGACCTTTCGTAATATTCGGCCAGTCGGGTTCCCAGATAGGCAGGATATCCTTCCTCTCCGGGCATCTCCTCCAGTCGCCCTCCGATCTCTCTGAGGGCCTCGGCCCAACGAGAGGTGGAATCGGCCATTATAGCCACGTTCAACCCCATGTCCCTGTAGTACTCGGCCATGGTTATACCGAGATAGACGCTGGCTTCCCTGGCCGCAACTGGCATATTGGAGGTGTTGGCGATCAAGATCATCCTGTCCATCAGGGGAGCGTCCCTATAGGGGTCCTTTAGCTCCGGAAATTCCTCAAGGACCTCCGTCATCTCGTTGCCTCTCTCGCCGCATCCTATGTATATTATTACGTCTGCGTTGCACCACTTCGCTATCGACTGCTGGGTAACCGTTTTTCCCGTTCCGAATCCACCGGGCAAGACAGCGGCCCCGCCTAGAGCGAGGGGAAACAGGGTATCCAAAACTCTTTGACCGGTTATCAGTGGCCTATCCAGGTTCAGACGCTTCCCTACAGGTCGAGATCTTCTCACGTCCCATCTCTGGAACATGGATATATCTCCTCCGTCACAGGTCGCAATGACTGTATTTACGGTATAATCGCCTTCCGCTAAGATCGAAAGTATCTCGGAGGATCGGAAATCCGGGGGAGCCATTATGCGATGTTCGACGGCATCGCACTCCTTCACCGTCCCGACGATATCCCCCGGGTTCACTCTGTCTCCGACCTTGAGGAGGGGGATAAAATGCCAGAGTTTCGACCTGTCGACCGTCGGAATAGATCTTCCTCTCTCCAAAAAGGGGCCTTCTTTACCCAGCACCTTCAGAGGGCGACCGATACCGTCGAAAACCGAACCCAGAAGTCCAGGAGCCAGCTCTACCGAAAGAAGATTGCCAGAGAAAAAAAGAGGATCGCCCACAGCGATCCCGTCGGCATTTTCATAGACCTGAATGTCAACCGTGCCCTTTTGTATCCTGACGACCTCTCCCAATAGACGTTGACGGCCGACATGAACGACCTCGTACATCGATACCGGGAAATCGACGGCAGCCCTTATGACCGGTCCTGCGATACCCCATATAGTGGATTCTCTTCTCATTCCATGTGCTCCTCTATATTCAACGTAGGTAAGGTGACCCAAAGGGGTTTTTCCATCCGCTCAAGTCTCGTCTTAAGGGCAACGGGAACTTTGTCGAACCAGCTTTCCTCGACGACGATACAGACCACGTCGTCTCTGTCCAACATCCTGGGTAGACAGTCTTTTAGCATCTCCGGGGTCTCGCATGATACCGGCTCCAACCCCAAAAGACTCCATAGGTCTATGAAGAGCCTGCGTCCCAACACTACAGTTCGCTGCGGATCTTCCATCGGCGGGCCTCCTCTAAATTTTCCACAGGAGGGTACGAATCCTCTCCGGCGAAAGCTCTGCGGCCAAGCCCACGGCCAACAGTTCCATGTTTCGCCACTCCACTATCTGGCGAGCCATATAGGCCATGGCAACTCCGATACCCATAAAACTCTTTCTTCTCTGGGATATCTGCCACCTGAAGAATTTATCCTGTAAGATTCGCCCGACCTCGGAATGTCTGTCTTCCTCCGAGATGGAAGCCTCCATCCAAGGGGTGTGCCGCAACAGGGATTTTATAGTCTTGCTTTCCTCGAGACGATTCACGGGGAAAAAAGCTCCACCGTCGAGATACTCTACAGGGAAAGCCGAATCTCCGCTATTTCTCCTGAACCATATGAGGAGATTCCAAAGATCCACCGTCCGACCAAGGTAATCTTCGACCAAAGCGTAATTATCGTTTTTTCTTTTGAGGGATCCGTAACATATGGAGAGCAATCCCTTTAGATA
This sequence comes from Dethiosulfovibrio faecalis, assembly GCF_021568795.1. Lineage (NCBI taxonomy): Bacteria > Thermotogati > Synergistota > Synergistia > Synergistales > Dethiosulfovibrionaceae > Dethiosulfovibrio > Dethiosulfovibrio faecalis. Next base: position 247,520 of record NZ_JAKGUE010000001.1, on the reverse strand, counting down.
ATTTCTCTCCGCCATAGCGAGGTTTCCCGACGATTGGAGCACGTCCAATGCCTCGGACAAGGCGAAGGCCGCAGGAGAACCTAGACGGTAACACAGCTCGATAGCCTCCGCTACGTGATTCCCCTCTCTCCATATCTCGTCGAAAAAATCTCCGCCTAGAAAACCGTAATCATGCCATTTAGGCGCTGTAACAGGAGCTCTATCGCTGTGATACTTTCTTATCAGAGCTCTGCCGTTGTATATATCGGCCCTTATGGATATTATCGGCATCAAGATCTTCCCCTCTTCGGGAGACCAGTTTTTCATCTTACGAAATTTCTCCGCCGATCCCGCCGCCATAGACCTCTTTATGCGCTCTAAAACCGACGTCTCCGAGGTGGCTAACTCCTTACGATAGTGGGATGAATAAGGGCTCGAAAGGAAGATCTGTTCCAGCTCTTCCAAATTCTTGTCCGCCATACCGTAAAAAAAGGAATAAGGGTAGAAATACCCCCATTCTCCTCCAAGCCTCGCGTTAAGATAGCCGTAGTCGTCCCCGAACGTCAGGGTGTCTTTCCATGACCTCATCAAACCGGACAGCCAACTCTCCGATTGCCCTTTGGAAGACCTTATCGAGCCTGGATCTGAAGGTGTTGTCAACTACGGCCCCTCCTTCTGTGTCGACTGCCACACAGCCACCCCAATCGTCCTCGTCGAGAGGTGACGGAGCGCGACCGTCGCGGGAAAGGCAATCCACCAAAGAGGGCGATACCGAGAAAGAGGCGTCCTCTCCCAAAACAGACAAAGCCTCATCGGTCAAAGCTTCCACCGAGGCTAGATAGTCACCCTCGGATACCGTCAATGAATCCAGTCGTTTTTCAAGAGCTATTCTTACCTTTTCCGCAAGCTCTCTCTGGATATCCTCGACGGCTCTCTGCATCTCTCCCCTTAGCTTCAGCCTGGATTCTCGCCTCATGCCATCGATCTTTCTTCGCTGCTCCTCCCTCATATCCTTCATCAGGGATTCGACCTCTTGCCTGCGAAGAGCTATCATATCGGCGATGCGATCCTCTATCTCCGATCTCCTTTTCTCCAGGCGTTCCTCCCCTTCCTTACGGATAGAAGAGAGAAAATCCTCCAGATCGGATCTATCGGAGACGGTCATCACGCAAATTGAAGGATGAGCATTATAGCCACGACGAAGCCCAATATAACCATCGTCTCGGGAATCGCCTCCAAAATTATCATCGTCCCCGCGGTCTCCGGCTTTTCCGCTATAGTACTGGCAGCGGCACTTCCTATTTTAGCCTGAGCGATCGCGGTAGCAAGTGCGGGCAGTCCAACCGCCAGAGCAGCAGCCAAGGCAATCATCGCTTTTTCCAATTGAAACTCCTCCTTCTCTTCTTTGCGAAAGGACGATATTCGGTGTCCCCGCCACTGTAAAATTTACCCATAAACTCTACGTAGTGTAGCCTGGCGGAATGCAGCCCCGACTCGGCCGTCGCCAAAACGAAATTTAACAGATGTATCGCTAAAGCGATAAAAATCCCTAAAAAGGAAACACCCAACACATCGACGAACTTGGATGCAACCATGGCCAATATGGCCGAGGAAAGACCGATCGCACCTATCCTCACATAGCTGAGGATGCTGCCGAAAGAGCTCATAGATTCGACAAGCCCTCCAACTCCGCCTCCGGCTATCAACAATATCAGGCCGATCGCCAAGACTATCATAGAGACGGAGAAGAAACTCTGTGGTATAACCCCTTTAGTGGCACATAAAGCCCCGATCATAGAGAGAATTACCACTATATTTCCTCCACGCTCCATCCACAGGTGGTGAGATCTGTTCTTGATCCCCTCTATCACGCCCAACGCCAATCCCAACAATATATGGGCCAGCCCCAAGGCCACTGTGAAAGCCAGAACGGGAACAACCGCATGAGACCTCTCTACCACCAAGGGCTCTATGCCGAAAATACGGTGAGCTACGTCTCCAAAATATTCTCCGTAGATTACACCCCAGATAACGCTCCAAAAGGCCATGGTCAGCAAAACAAATGCCCCGTCGGCTACCATCGGATTGTCTGTCCTCTTTCTTATCCACCAGGCCAAAGACGCTAAAACAACCCCATAACCGGCATCCCCTATGATACATCCTGCAAAGAAGGGGAAGAATATTCCTATCATCACAGTAGGATCGGTACCTCTATAGCTCGGAGGTGAGACCAGCTTCAAAAATATCTCGAAAGGCTTGAACAAGGTTGGATTCGATATAGCAGTGGGTACCACCTGCCATTCATCGGAGGTAGGATATCGCCAACGAACCATGACGTCATCACCGAAGACTTTTTTCAGCTTTTCACATAGGGGATCTCGCTCGTCCTCGGGAAGCCAGCCCTCCAACATGAACGCCTCTCCCATGTCCTTTCCCCTCTGTTCGACGACCAGCTCTTCGAGTCTCTCATCTATCAATATGAACAATGCTCCTAGACGACTCCCCCATTGAGTCCTAACACCGGAAAGTGTATCCTCTATGCAATCACAGACTTTTGGATTCTCTTTCAACTTTTCGTCCATGTACTCCATACATCGGAGCAATCCCGTACCGGGATCGCATCCTGGAGGCGTCCAGGAAACGAGACCCTCCGATTCTAGGCATAGATTGACCGGCCCGCGATATTCCAGAGGGATCCCCACGGCAAGAAGACTCTCTTTTTCTCTTATATGAAAGACATGATGATGGAGCTCGGGGACGGGGCCCCTTCCACTATGATCGGACACGAGGATGGATTGAATCTCTGACAGGATCTTCGGAACCTGCTCCTTTCGAAGCCACCATATCGACGCATCCCTATTCTCCTCGTTTTCTGACTGTACGAAGGATCTGAAATGTACCGATATATGGCTGGCTCCCTTGAGCTTATTCCTAAGACGTCGAGCTTCCTCTCTCCGTTCCAGAAGATCGGATAGCTCTTTTTTGAAATGGTCCAAACTTTTGTTCGTTTCCTCTATCATCTGAGAGAAAGGCAAGGTCAGATTCCGACCTAAGTCGTCTAGATCCTCGTCCCTTATCTCGTTCCAACTATCCCATTCAAGGGATTCGATCATACCCAACAGTTTGCCTCTGAGAAGGCGCAGAGAGTCGGCTTCCTCATCGGTTATCCTGACGGTCTCTCCATGCTCCACGTGCAGGACTCCCTGATCGTGAAGAAAAGAGACGATCTCTCTCTGCCTTGAGGTCAAACCCCATATGGCAACTCGGATCATCTTACGGATCAAGAGCAATCCTCCTTTTCGGGAAAAGCGATCAGGGTAAAGGCCTTATCCACGATATCCTCCATCCCGCAATGGGAGAGATCCTCCCTTAAACTCTCAAGAACCTTGAGGTTCTCGGCCCGACCTCGCCTCTCTTCATCCAACACCTCGGACTCCATAGCGGCAAACTCCTCCCCCAACAACTCTATGGTTCGGTCCGCCATCTCCTTCAGCCTCGACTTGGCCATGTCCAGCTCGGCCTCTATCTCTTTCTCCTTTTGGGCTAGATCCGCCGCCAACTCAATCCTGCTTTGCTCCAGTCGATCGTTTTCGACGGACCATAGAGTCGAGGAAAGGGAGTCGACGGGGTTATCCTTACGATGAGACACCCTCGATACCGCCTTCCATCAGAAACTCGCAAAAAGCACCTCTGTCGATTATCCCTATCAGCCTGCCCTCTTCGGTAACGGGAAGACGCTTGAACTTCTTTCTGAGCATCATATCCGCAACGGTCATTATGCTCGTATCGGAAGAGACGAAAACGGGGTCTTTCTGCATAAAATCCTGAACCAGGTCGTTCTTCATAGCTCCAAAACGCTGAAAAAGAAGGTTTTCCTCGTTTCCGAAAAACGTACTTTGAGCCAATATCTCGAGATAGGTCGGGATGGTTGGCTTCAGAATATCCGACTCGGACAGATACCCGACCAACCTCCAATCATCGTCTATAACGGGAAGACCGGACAACCCATGAGAGTACAGTACATGGATGGCGTCGAAAACGCGGTCTTGAGACATCACCGCCGTGAGATCTCGGCTCATAATGTCTTCAGCTACGATGGTTTTCATCTTTACCCCTCCAGCCGGAGAACCCTATCTTCTCCAATAGAACGGAGAATACGAACAACACCAAATCGACATCCTGGCGCAAACGCCAAGGTTCCTGAATAAGTCTATACAGCCATTCCAGACCACATTTTTGCCACAAAAGAGGAGCCCTTCTAAGCCTTCCGGATATCACGTCGAAACTTCCTCCGACACCGACCCCGACGACACCGTCCATCTCGGGAAGATAACGGCTCAACCAGGCCTCCTGTTTAGGAACACCCAAGGCAGTAAAGAGGAGCTTAGCCCCCGAACTCCGAATGCCCTGCAGGATATCTTGATCCTCCAAATCGTCGAAATAACCGTCACGATAGCCTACGACTTTTAAGCCGGGATAAAGTCGCTCCAGTTCGACGGCGGCAGAGGATACGACATCGGGCTTACTTCCCAGCAGATAGATAGGCCATCTCTCCACTGCGGCAAGACGGCATAATCCATGCATAAAATCGATGCCGGCCACCCGCTCGACCACAGGAACGCCCAAGAACTTAAGAGCCCAGACCAATCCGGCACCGTCAGGCAGGGTAAGCCAGGCTGAATCCGCAATTTCCCTGTACAGAGGGTCTTTTTTAGCCCTATAAAAAGACAGGGCGTTAGCCGTCACTATCATGGCAGACGGAGCCCCGGACAAAAACCTTCCCCTTACTTTGGAAAGAGCGTAGTTCATCGACATGCCATCGATACGGACTCCCCAAAGACCGGTTCTAGCCCTGCTTTGCGAACCTTTGAGGCAGGAGACCACTACTGCTATAGACACAGCCAAAAGGGATAAAAAGGCCGGCCTGGTGGTATCGTTTATGCCTATCTGCACGAAGGATACTACCGTACCGATCAAAAGACAGAGGAACGTGACGAACTTGACCGCACCAGGATGATCCACCCCTCTGTCCATCATCCTGTGATAGATGGACACGTTGCCCCATTTACCCAGAGGGACAGCATGGCTGACCAAATACAGGGATAGCTCCATCATCGGAAGAGCGTAGAGCCCCATCGGTATCACCATCAAAGTGGTGAAGGTCACACCCTTGGTCACCCCGACCAGAGAGGCCCCCGCCACCAACATACCCCAAAACGAGGAAAGGGGCTTTCCAAGCTGGCGATAGTTATGGCCCAGTCTGCTCCAGAAGACCGCGACGAAAGAGACCCCCGCAATAGACATGAGAAAAGCGTCTCCTACCTGTTGCCCCGAAATCGAGGATATCAGCAAGGTTAAGGAAAAACTTACCCCGAGAAGATGTCCGGCCAACCCAGGAATATCGTCCAATCTCTGAAACAAAAGAGGAAAAACCGTCACCCAAAGGGCTGTCATCAGGATCGATGAATAAGAGGAAAGATAAAGATATTGCCCTCCCGGCATGCCTACGAATGAGATTCTAGGACCTACCAGGGCGAAAAAAAAGCCGACCACTCCGAAAAGCCAAGAGAGTTTCTTGTTCGGAGAAGTGTGCTGCACCATGCCGACTATAGACCCCAACAACGCCATACCTACGACGACACGAATTTCGCTGTCTCCGGTCCAAAGGGCAAACAGCATCCAGACTCCCACCAGAGTCAGATCTCTCATATAAAAATAACGTTCTTTCGATAAAGTCCTCCGGTAGAGTCTCTGCAACATGAACGACACGAGCACCAGGGAGGATAGGACAAAAGCAGTCGAGGAGGAAAGATAATGTATCACGACGAAAAAAGGCTCCCTTCAAGGATACTCTCTTTGGAGTACCGCTCTGTATAACATCGTTTCTATTGTACCAGCGGACCCGGCTATTTTCCAGGAAAAACGCCGGCCAGAAGCCGGCGTTTTTCCTATAAGATCATCTATTAGTAATTTCTTTAAGCCCGCCCATATATTGGATAAGGACTTCCGGGATCTCTATGGATCCGTCGGTACGCTGATAGTTTTCCATTACCGCTATAAGAGCACGGCCTATAGCGATTCCCGATCCGTTCAAGGTATGGATGAATCTCGGTTTTCCTCCTTCGGAGGGTCTATATCTGGTGTTCATTCGGCGAGCCTGAAAATCCTCGCAGTTACTGCAGGAGCTGATCTCCCTGTAGCGCCCCTGAGAGGGCAACCATACCTCGATGTCGTAGGTCTTGGAGGCCCCAAACCCCATATCTCCGGTACAGAGGGTGATGACCCTGTAAGGCAGCTTCAACAGCTGAAGGACCTCTTCCGCGTTGGAGGTCAGTTTCTCCAACTCTTCGTAGCTGTTTTCCGGGGTGGAAAGCTTCACCATCTCCACTTTTTCGAACTGGTGCAGTCTCATTATCCCTCTAATGTCTCTGCCGTGGCTTCCCGCCTCTTTTCTGAAACAGGGGGTGTACGCAGTGTAGTAAAGGGGTAGATCCGACTCCTCCATGATCTCTCCGCCGTGAAGGTTGGTCAGAGGAACCTCCGCTGTCGGGATCAGCCATAGGTCGTCGTCGGCGATCCGATAGAGATCGTCGGCGAACTTCGGCAACTGACCTGTTCCGGTCATGGCGGCAGAGTTAACCATAAAGGGAGGGTTTATCTCCTTATACCCGTGACGGTCCACGTGAAGATCGAGCATAAAGTTCAGAAGAGCCCTCTCCAACCTGGCACCGGGCCCAGCCATGACGGTAAAACGACTCTGGGCCAAATTGACCCCTCGCTTGAAATCCAGTATCCCCAGACTTTCGCCGAGATCCCAATGTGGAAGGGGCTCGAAGTCGAATTCGCGAGGCTCTCCCCATTTCCTGACCTCCACGTTATCGTCCTCGTCCACTCCTACCGGCACCGAGTCGTGGGGCCTGTTGGGAACCTGAAGCATGAGATCGTCCAAACCGGCGTCGACCTCGCCCACCTTTTGGTCCAGAGCCTTGATCTCCTCCCCTATGGCCTTCATCCTCTCCATGATAACCGTTGGATCCTCGCCCTTAGCTTTGGCCGCTCCGACCTTCTTCGATCCGGCGTTTCTCTCCGCCTTCAGCTCCTCCACCTCGGATATGAGCTCTCTTCTTCTGGCGTCGAGCTCCAAAATCGAATCGGGGTTGAAATCGTGATTACGGGCTTTCAGAAACTCTCTGACCTCGTCCATGTGATCTCTGACGTATTTTATATCGAGCATATCTATTATCCCTCCCGGGTTATCCTTATCTCCTTGAGTAGATTCACCATCTCCAAAGCCGCGATCGCCGCCTCAGCTCCTTTGTTGCCGGCCTTGCTTCCGGCCCTTAGAAGCGCCTGCTCCAGATTATCGCAGGTCAGGACGCCGAAACTGATCGGAGTCCTCTGGTCCAACCCTATATTGGCCAGCCCCTTGGAGACCTCCGAGGACACGTATTCGAAATGGGGGGTGTCACCCCTTATGACCGCCCCCAAAGCTATGACGGCATCGAACTTGCCCAACAGAGCCAGTTCCTTGGCGACAAGAGGGATCTCCCAGGCTCCGGGAACCCAGAACACCTCCACGTCGTTTACCTTGACCCCGTGGCGAAAAAGGGCATCTTTAGTCCCTTCCAGCAACTTGGACGATATTAGTTCGTTGAATCGCGATACGATGACGGCGTAACGTCCGCCTTCGGCCACGAGTTTTCCCTGATATACCTTCATGACTTAGCTCCTCTCAGTTCAAAATATCCTTAAGGTGAAGGACGTGCCCCATGCGGGCTTCCTTGGTAGCCAGATATCTGCGGTTATGTTCGTTCGGCTCTATTATCACCGGAACCCGTTCCTCTATGGTCAGACCGTATCCCTCCAACCCCACGACCTTGAGGGGATTGTTGGTCATAAGCCTGATACTGGAGAGCCCGAGGTCCTTAAGTATCTGGGCGCCCAGTCCGTAATCCCGGAGATCCGGTTTATGACCAAGGGCGACGTTGGCTTCCACCGTATCCATCCCTTCCTCCTGAAGACGATAGGCCTTCAGCTTTTCCAGTAAGCCGATTCCCCTACCTTCCTGACGCATATACAGAACCACCCCTCTGCCTTCCTTTTCCACCGCACAAAGGGCGGCGTGAAGCTGAGGACCGCAGTCGCATCGCAGGGATCCGAAGACATCTCCCGTCATGCACTCGGAATGAACCCTTACCAGAACGGGGACTTCTCCGTCGAGATCGCCCTTCACCAAGGCGATGTGAAGCTTGTCCGGAACATCATCCAGAAGGCTCCTGTAGGCATGAGCCTTGAAATCGCCGTACTCGGTGGGAAGGACTATCTCAGCCACCTTCTCAACCAGAACGGTCCTCTCGGTCCTGTATCTTATGAGATCCCTTATTGAGATCAGCTTGAGACCGTGTTCGCGGCAAAACTCACCGAGGTCGGTCAGTCTGGCCATGGATCCGTCGTCTTTTATGATCTCGCATATCATCCCGGCGGGACTCATTCCGGCCAACCTCGCCAGGTCCACCGCCGCTTCGGTGTGTCCCGACCGTTTAAGAACTCCCCCGTTTCTTCCTACGAGAGGAAACACATGCCCCGGCCTCATCAGATCTGACGGAACGGTCCCGGGATCGGCCAAAGCCCTGGCCGTCATGGCCCTTTCCTCCGCCGATATGCCGGTGGTCGTTCCTTCCCTAAGGTCCACGCTGACGGTGAAAGCGGTTCCATGACGGTCGCTCCCTTCCCTCACCATAGGCTCCAGACCGACCTGGGAGGCCTGCTCTTCCGTTATTGGCACGCAGACCAGACCTCTGGCGTGGCGGATCATGAAGTTTACCGACTCGGCTGTGGCACATTCGGCTGCCATCACGAGATCGCCCTCGTTTTCCCTGTCTTCGTCGTCCACGACGACGACCATCCTACCTTTAGATATATCCTCTATGGCTTCCTCTATGGAAGCAAAAATGTCTTTATTCGAACTCACAGCCATCACCATCCGATTTCGTCAAGTCGTTCAATGCTCAATCCCCCCCCACGGGGGGAGCTCTCCTCTACCTTCAAACCCAGAAGGCGCTCGACGTAACGTCCTAACACGTCGACCTCCAGGTTAACAACGCCCCCTATAGATAGGTTGGACAGATTGGTATCGCTCAGGGTGGTCGGTATCACCGCCACGGAGACCAGAGGACCGTCCAAAGACGCTATCGTAAGGCTGATGCCGTCCAATGCGATGGACCCCTTGTGGACGACGTACCTCTTTAGTTCCGACGGAATCTCGAAGATCATCTCGGACGAACCGCCAGAACGGACGAAAGACCTCAATATCGCCGTCCCATCAACATGCCCCGTCACTATATGCCCGTCCAGACCGCTGTCCAGCCTTAGAGCCCTCTCCAGGTTCACCCTGTCCCCGGGCCTAAGAGAGGAAAACCTGGTCCTCTTCATGGTCTCCTCCGTCACGTCTGCCTCGAATCGCCCTCCTCCGGACGACCTTACGGTCAGGCAGGCACCGGAGACCGCGACAGACTCTCCTTGAAAGAGCGTATCCGCCATAGAACCGGCATCGACGGAGATCACGAAGACCCCGTCGCTCCTTCCTATGGAACGAACCGTTCCTACCGTCTCAATAAGTCCCGTGAACAAGGGAAAACCCCCTCCAACCATAGATCTCCATCCTGATCTCTGCACGAGATCAGAGATAAATTCATCGAGTCCTCCATCGAAGACAAAATCATGCCGGGCGTCATCGTCTGTCCATTCCCCATAATCTTGGGGGCCACGAACAAGGAGACCTCGTCGACGAGACCATCACTCAGAAGGGACGAGATGATACGTCCTCCGCCCTCCACCAGCAGTCTCCTGACTCCAGATCCGTAGAGATCTCTCAGGACCGTCTCCAGATCGACCTGTCCGTTCTTTTCTGGGATCAGCCTCTCTCCCTTTAGCCCTGCGAATCGTTTTGTATAGATTATACATCTATCGTCCAGAAAGACACGCCGATTTTCATCGATCCCTCCGATCACGACGGGAATAGGCGACCTTCCTGGAGCATCCCTCACGGTCAAGGCGGGGTCGTCCGCGGTTACCGTGCCTCTGCCGACCATGACCGCATCCGATTCGGACCTGAGCAGATGAGCCTTTACCCTGGAGGTACCGTTGGTTATCCACTTGCTTTTCCCGTCCGGGAGGGACATATCGCCGTCCAGACTGAGGGCGGCCTTTACCGTTACCCAGGGCATGCCGGCGAGAGCTCCTTTGATGAACCCTCTGTTGAGCCACCGACACTCCTCCTCTAAAACCCCGATGGACACGTCCACCCCGGCGGAACGAAGTATCTCGATTCCCCGCCCAGAAACTCTGGGGTCCGGGTCTACCGTAGCCACGACGCACCTCGATATACCGGCTTCAACCAGGGCGGGAGCACAAGGAGGGGTCTTGCCGTGATGGGAACAGGGCTCCAGCGTAACGTAGGCAGTGGCACCCGCTACCCCTCCGGCAGCGGATCTCAATGCCTCCCTCTCCGCATGGGGGGCTCCGCAACGACGGTGATACCCCTCTCCCAGTATCTCACCGTCCCTCGCTATGACGCATCCGACCATGGGGTTAGGGGACGTGTAGCCGGTCCCTCTCATAGCAAGACTGAGGGCTCTCCTCATATAGGTGGCGTCTTCAACCCTGTTTTTCATCGTCGATACCTCCGAGATGTCTCAATATATTCCTGGCGTGGGATTTCCCTATTCCGGAAACCTCCATCAGAGCGGATTCTCCGAGCCTGGCGATCTGCTGGACGCTTCCGAACCGAGCAAGAAGGGCGGCTGCCCTGCGCTTACCTATTCCGGGGATCTCCTCCAAGGCGGAGCGTCTGAGCCGCTCCTGTCTCTTCCCTCTGTGGGTCGTTATGGCGTAGCGATGGGACTCGTCCCTCACCCTCTGGAGCAACCTCAACGCCGGGTCGTTTCTCTCCAACTCGATAGGCTCCTCCGAATCCAAGGTGAAGACGAGTTCCTCCCTCTTCGCTAGGGATATCACCGGGATCGAAAGGCCCAGCTCCGACAGGGCCTCGGAGGCGAAGCGAAGCTGTTCGGGACCTCCGTCTATCAGTATGAGCTGAGGAAGAGGGGCCTCTCCCTCCAGACATTTTCTGTATCTCCTGGTCACGGTCTCCCTCATTGACCTGAAATCGTCTATGCCCTGGACCTCCCTTATGCCGAAGCGCCTGTATAGGGATGGGTTGGGCAACCCCTGTTCGAAGACCACGACCACCCCGTAGGTCTCGTGTCCCGACGAATGGGAAATGTCGAAACCGTCGATGCGCCAGGGAACGGTAGGCAAGCCGACTATTCCTTGAAGATCGCAAAGTACCTGCCAGGTATCTTCGTCCAGATCGGCGGACAGTGTGGCGGACACCTTCTGCCTGGAGAAACGCCACAGGGCCCTCAGGGTATCCCTGAGTCTCGCCGCCTCCTCGAACCTCATCTCCCTGGCCCTCCTGTCCATCCTCTTTCTGAGCCTGTCGGTAACCTCCAGCGTCTGTCCCCGAAGCAACAGTACCACGTCGTCGAGGACGTCTCCGTATTCGCCTTTGGAGCAAAACCCCACGCAGGGAGCCAGACACTTTCCCAGAGAGTGTCTCAGGCAGGGACGACTCAGATGGACCTTGGAAAAATCGTGTCGGCAGGTCCTGAGGGGGAAATATCTCTCTATCAGCCGCAACACTCTCCGAAGCTCTCCGGCGCTTACATAGGGACCTATATGGAGTCCCTCGCCCTTGCGGAGAGTCACCTCCAGCCTTGGAAAATCGTCGTCCGTGACGTGGACGTATGGATATCGTTCGTTCATCTTGAGATCCACGTTGAAGAAAGGCATTATCTTCTTTATCAGACGTGACTCCACTATGAGGGCCTCCGCCTCGGTCTCGGTCCTTATGGTGGATATATCCTCTATGGAGGCCACCAGTTTCCTGAGCCTTGGGGAAGCGTAGCCGGAAGCGTGCCGAAAGTAGGACGAGACCCTCTTCTTAAGCGACTTCGCCTTACCCACGTATATGATCTCGCCGTCGGAGCCGTGCATGAGATAGACCCCCGGCCTGTTGGGAAAGGTTCGTACCAATTTTTTGAGACGTTCCAGTCGATCCGTCATGGCTACCTCCGAACATAGGTGAAAAAGTGGAAAAATATTAGAGGAACAGTATAATCAGTATGTATCTGGAAATCCAGTTCCACCCAAACGAAAAGATGGAGGTTTCACGTCATGAGTCTTGTTCTATACAACGATCTAACAAGAAAAAAAGAGCCCTTCGTCCCCCTAAAGGACGGCGAGGTCGGCTTTTACAGCTGCGGCCCCACGGTTTACGACTACTTCCATATAGGCAACGCCAGACCCTTCATCGTCTTCGACGTCCTTCGACGTTACATGGAATTCTCGGGCTACAGGGTAACCTTCGTCCAAAACTTCACCGACGTGGACGACAAGATGATAAGCCGCGCCAACGAGATGGGCATAACGGTCCAGGAGCTGGCGGAGAAGACCATCGCGGACTACTTCGAGGACGCCGACGCCCTGGGCATAAAGAGGGCCACCCACTACCCCAGGGCCACTGAACACATCGAGGAGATAGTAGACCTGGTAAGACGGCTGGAGGAATCGGGACACGCCTACGAGGTCGACGGAGTCGTCTACTTCCACGTATCCTCCTTCCCGGGCTACGGCAAACTCTCTCGACAGAACATAGAGGAACTACAGTCCGGGTCCAGGATAGAGGTAAACAGCTCCAAGAAAAACCCCCTCGACTTCGTCCTCTGGAAGGCCCAAAAGCCAGGAGAACCGGCCTGGGACAGCCCCTGGGGCAAGGGACGACCGGGATGGCACATAGAGTGCAGCGCCATGGCGATGAAATACCTGGGCAACACCCTGGACATCCACTCGGGAGGGACGGACCTGACCTTTCCCCACCACGAAAACGAGATAGCCCAAGCGGAGGCCGCTACGGAGGAGATCTTCGTACGCTACTGGCTCCACAACGAATATATCCTCATAGACAAGGAAAAGATGTCCAAGTCGCTGGGCAACTTCATGACCGCCAGGGAGGCCAGAAAACACTACTCCCCCCTTGCAATAAGGATGTTCATGCTCGGTGCCCACTACAGGTCGCCGGTTAACTTCGGTCCCGAGGGCCTCCAGCAGGCCACCGCCGCCCTGGAAAGGCTCCACAACTGCTGGAGCGACTTCCGTTATGCCGTCGACAACCGTCCTCATTCCCAGGAACAGGACGACGTAGTCGAGTCCATAAAGCGGCACAGAGACGATTTCGTCGCGGCCATGGACGACGACTTCAACACCGCCGGTGCCATAGGACATATATTCGAGGCGGTCTCCACCGTGAACGGCTACCTCAAGGACAGCGACTCCCTGTCCTCGGAGAGCATAAAGGCGGTAGAGGATTTCTTCCGGGACGTCGACTCCATAATGGGCCTGATAGGCCTGGATTCGGACGGTCAAGACGACGACTCGGAGGAGATCGAGTCCCTGATCCGAAAGAGAGAGGAAGCCCGATCCGCCAAGGACTTTGCCACGTCCGACGCCATAAGGGATCAGCTGGCGGCCAAGGGAGTCATACTAGAGGACACCCCACAGGGAACCAAGTGGAAGAAAAAAATATAGACTAAAAAGCGATCTAAAAGCGGCTTCGGCCGCTTTTTTTTACCCCCCCTTGACTGACTAAGCCTGACCTTGTATCATACGTCAAGAAAGGTCAAACAAGAGGAGGCTTACCCCATGGACCTACAGAAAATGACTTTAAAATCTCAGGAGGCCCTCTCAGCCGCCAGGGACATCTCCATAAGAGAGGGACACCAGGAGGTCGACGTCGAGCATCTCCTGTCGGCGCTTATCTCTCAGGAGGACGGCCTTGTCCCATCCCTGTTCGACAGGATGGACGTCCCGATTGAGCCGGTGAGGGCATCTCTCCGAGACGCTCTGTCGAAGAAGCCCCGGATAAGCGGAGGCGGCTACGATCCCGAGAAGATCTACGTCTCCCAGAGGCTGTCGAGGATGCTGCTGTCAGCCCAGGAAAGAGCGAAGGAACTCAAGGACGAATACGTATCGGTGGAGCACATATTCGGTACCATGGTGGACGGAGCCCCAGACCCGGTGGCGAAACTGCTCCGTTCCTGCGGCGTCGATCGAGATCGCTTCCTAAAAGCTCTCACCTCCCTTCGAGGAAACCAGAGGGTCCAGAGCGCCACCCCCGAGACCACCTACGAGGCCCTGAAGAAATACGGAGTAGACCTGGTCGAACAGGCCAAAAACGGCAAACTCGATCCCGTCATAGGCCGGGACGAGGAGATCCTGAGGGTCATCCGTATACTGTCTAGAAAGACAAAGAACAATCCCGTCCTCATCGGCGAACCCGGCGTGGGCAAGACGGCGATAGTGGAAGGCCTGGCCCAGAGGATACTGAACGGAGACGTTCCGGACAGCGTCAAGGGGCACGGGGTCTTCGCGCTGGATATGGGTTCCCTGGTCGCCGGAGCAAAGTATCGAGGCGAGTTCGAGGAACGATTGAAGGCGGTCCTTAACGAGGTCAGAGAAAGCGACGGCCGAATTCTTCTCTTCATAGACGAGCTCCACACCATAGTCGGAGCCGGCAAGACCGAGGGATCCATGGACGCCGGCAACATGCTCAAGCCCATGCTAGCCAGAGGGGAGCTCCACTGTATAGGAGCCACCACTCTGGACGAATACAGGCGCTACATCGAGAAAGACGCCGCCCTGGAGAGGCGTTTCCAGCCCGTCATGGTGGATCCTCCGTCTGTCGAGGACGCCATATCCATACTTAGAGGTCTCAGAGAACGCTTTCAGGTACATCACGGCGTAAGGATAACGGACAGCGCCGTGGTGGCGTCGGTGGTACTATCGGACCGCTATATAACCGACCGCTTCCTTCCAGACAAAGCCATAGACCTCATAGACGAGTCCTGCGCCATGCTCCGAACCGAGATAGACTCCATGCCCTCCGAGCTGGACGGGGTCTCCAGAAAGGTCATGAGACTGGAGATCGAGGAGGCCGCCCTAAAGAAGGAGGACGACCAAGCCAGCGCCGAGAGGCTCAAGGAACTCCAGAGGGAGCTCCAGGACCTCCGTGAGGAGGCCGCCTCCCTCAGGTCCCGCTACGAGGCGGAAAAAGAACGAATCCAGTCGGTCCGTTCCGTCCGGGAGGAGATAGATCGAATCGGCCGAGAGATCGAGGAAGCCGAGAGAAACTACGACCTGAACCGGGCCGCCGAGCTGAAGCACGGAAGGCTTCCCGATCTCCGTAAGGAACTGGCCGAAAGGGAGAGGGCCATGGAGGAAGCCGGAGGTACCAGGCTCCTCAGGGAAGAGGTCACCGAGGAGGAGGTCTCCGAGATCGTCAGCAAGTGGACCGGCATCCCCGTCTCGCGACTGGTCGAGGGAGAGAGGGAAAAGCTTCTCCGACTGGACGAGATCCTCCATCGCCGGGTCATAGGCCAGGACGAGGCGGTGGACCTGGTGGTCAACGCCGTAATGAGGGCCAGAGCCGGCATAAAAGACCCTCGCCGTCCCATAGGTTCTTTCATATTCCTCGGACCGACAGGGGTCGGCAAGACCGAGCTGGCCAAGGCCCTGGCCGAATCCCTCTTCGACACTGAGGAAAACATCGTCAGGATCGACATGAGCGAATATATGGAACAACACTCGGTAGCCCGTCTCATAGGCTCCCCTCCGGGATACGTGGGCTACGAAGACGGAGGTCAGCTCACCGAGGCGGTCCGCAGAAAGCCCTACAGCGTGGTCCTCTTCGACGAGATAGAGAAGGCCCACAGGGACGTCTTCAACGTCCTCCTGCAGATACTGGACGACGGCAGGATAACCGACAGCCACGGCAGGACCGTCGACTTCAAGAACACCGTGATAATAATGACCAGCAACATAGGCTCCGCCGGATTGCTTCAGGGAATCATGCCGTCCGGGGAGATACCTCAGGACGTCAAGAACTCGGTTATGGGAGAGCTCAGAGGACATTTCCGCCCGGAGTTCTTGAACAGGGTCGACGACATCGTCCTGTTCACTCCTCTGAACCAGGAACAGATAGTCCTCATAGTGGACCTGCTCCTCGAGGACCTACGCTCCCGCCTAAAGGATAGAAACGTTATCCTGAAGGTTACCGACGAGGCGATGAGAAAGATCGGAGCCGACGGATACGATCCGGTCTACGGCGCCAGGCCTCTGAAGAGATTCATAAGCCACGTCCTGGAGAGCAAGATAGCGAGGGCCATTATCGCCGACCCGAGGGACGCGATGGAGGTAGCCGTCTCCGTCGAAGACGGAGAGCTGGCGGTTAAGATAGACTAACCTCTCTCCCCGAGGAAGGATACAATCTCCTCCACGGACAGTATGGGATAACCATTGGCTGCTCCGTATTCCTCTACGGCCTCGCCCTTGGCCATCTCGCCCGATCCGTCGGGGTCCATAAGCTCGCAGAGGACCCCGACGGGGTCCAACCCCGCCAACCTCATAAGATCGACCGTGGCCTCCGTATGTCCCCGTCGCTCCAGGAGACCTCCTGGACGGGCCACAAGAGGAAAGACATGGCCGGGGCGATGTATATCGGAGGGAATCGCACCCTCCGCCGACGCTGCCTTGACGGTGGTCAGTCTGTCCGAGGCGGACACTCCGGTGGTAACGCCCTCCGCCGCCTCTATGGAGACGGTGAAAGCCGTTCCGTAACGGCTGGTGTTCTTCGATACCATCGGAGGAAGGTCCAGGTTTTTGGCCTTCTCCTCGGTCATGCAGAGACACACTATGCCGCTGCAGTCCCGAATAAGCCTAGTCATCTGCGGCTCGGTGAGGGATCGGGCGGAGAAAATCAGGTCCGCCTCGTTCTCCCTGTCCCTATCGTCGACGACAAGGACCCCCTCCCCTCTTCTGAGGGACGAAAGGGCCTGTTCCACTGGGCAGCTGCATTTGGATGTACACGTTAGTTCCACTTGAAGAGACCTCCCGAGAGAATAGAGATACCATGGCTCGGGACAAGGGAAGGCAAAAGGGGGGGAATGTCCATTTAAGATGCGGCATCCTCTCTCTTCCGGACTGTGACCGTCGGCTCTGGAGTCTCACCAGATCAACGCGTTGAGCGCTCGCGGGCTTACCGGAAAAATCCGGAACACCGCCGGTGGGGAATTTCACCCCGCCCCGAGAATGGCTGTCGAAACTATAGCATATATGAGACCATAAAAAAAGCCGCCCTTACAGGCGGCTTTTTGTCTTAATTTTGGCGGAAGCGTGTGAGAATCGAACTCACCGGAGACGGCCTATACCGCCTCCCGCGCGGGTTTGAAGCCCGGGGCGCCCACCAGGACACATTCGCTTCCAGCGAAACGTGATGTATTGTACCCCATAAGGATCGATTTGAAAACCCCGAGGAAAGCAGTCGTCAAAAACCCCTCTCTTTCCTTATGGAATCGTAGGCGGCCTGTATATCCTGAAATTTTTTCGAAGCCAATTTCACGAAATCGTCGTCCAGACTCATCCCCACGAATCTATCGGGGTGATACTTGGCTATAAGCTCTCTGTATTTTTTCTTTATCTCGTCGGTAGAACTGGATCTGGAACAACCCAGTACGATATAGGGATCGATCGTCGAACGACCATCGTAGGAGAATCCTCCGCTTCCAGATCTCTCCCCGCCTGGATTTCCATAACCGAATCCGCCAAATCCACCGCCTCCCCGGCTTCTCTGATACATATAAACGGCTATGAAACTCCTCAGTATCTTGCCGATCAGATAAAACAGAAACAGGGGAAGCAGAAGCCGCAACAGACGAAGGATGAGGGCCATCTACCTTCCTATCCTCTCCTGAACCAGCTTAGGCGCCTCGGAAGGCTCCTCCCGAATGGAAAAAGCTCCCGCAACAAAGGGAACGCCTGAATCGGCCAGGGATCTATCGTTACAGAAAAGCCTCATCAAAGGCTGTCCTGCCGTAACGGAATCGCCGATACCGACCATTATCTCTATAGCGGCGCCGGGATCTACCTGATCTTCCCTGTTCATTCGTCCACCGCCTATCCTGCGGACCGCCTCTCCGACGGATTTGGTGTCCACCGAATAGACGAAACCGGAGGTCTCGGCTTTAACCTCGTGCACCATCGGACCGTGTTTGAGATATCTTTCAGGATTAAAGAGAACCTCCTCCGTTCCACCCTGTTCTCTGACGAGATCGGCGAATTTTCTCAGTCCCTCTCCCGAATCAAGGGCATTTCGGGCCATGGCCCGCCCCGAATCGGGAGAATCGGCCCGGCCGCCCTGAAAGATCATCTCTCCCGCAAGATCAAGACACAGATCCACCGTATCCTCAGGTCCACCGCCTCCCAGAACCTCTATGGCTTCGACAACCTCCATAGAGTTTCCTACCCATCTTCCTAGTGGCTGTTCCATGGAGGTTATGAGGGCAGAGCTTGGGAAACCCAGCTTATCGGATACGTCCACCAGGGATTTCGCCAGGATCTCCGCGTCCTGAAGACTCTCCATCAACGCCCCGGAACCGTATTTTACGTCGAAGACGAAGCCGGAGGCTCCCCCGGCGATCTTCTTGCTCACGATGCTCGAACAGATGAGAGGTACGGATTGAACGGTGGAGGTCACGTCTCTGAGCTCGTAGAAAAGGGCCTCCGCCGGCGCCAGATCGTGAGAATGACCGGCGATGGCGCAACCGATCCTCTCCACCTGATCGCTGAAATTTGCCAGAGACATATCGACCCTGAATCCCGGGATCGATTCGAGCTTATCCACAGTACCTCCGGTAAAGCCAAGCCCTCTCCCCGAGAGCTTTGCCACCGGAACGCCGCAGGAGGCCACCAAGGGGACCAGAACCATAGAGGTCTTGTCTCCCACGCCGCCGGTGCTGTGTTTATCGATGCAGTTCAATCCTTTAGGGAAGGAAACCCTCTTTCCCGATTCGGCGAGAGCGGAGGTAAAGCTCAGGAGCTCGTCCTCCTCCATCCCGTTGAGGTAGACCGCCATCAGCCAGGCGGCGATGTGATATTCCTTTACCTGTCCGGTCAGAGCGTCGGTCACGAAGGCCTCGATATCCCCTTTATCGTGTTTCCTTCGGTCCCTTTTGGTCTCTATGAACCTCAAGACGTCGAACATGGCTACATTTCCAGCTTCTCTATTACCCCGCCGACAAGGGCGGTAAGCTTTCCCGCTGCCTTGCCCATCTCGTCGAGGACCTCCTGCTCGGAAAGAGCCGAAGCGGTCATACCTGCTGCATAGTTGGCCACGCAGGAGACGGCGAAGACCTTCATGCCGGCCTGTCTGGCCACTATGACCTCCGGAACGGTGGACATGCCGACCACATCGGCCCCAAGGGTACGGGCCATGCGTATCTCCGCCGGGGTCTCGTAGGAAGGCCCGGTGAAGGCCACGTATACCCCTCTTCTTGTTGTTATTCCTTTATCCCTCGACACTTCCTCGGCTATATCCAGAAGATCCCTGTCGTAGGCGTAGGACATATCGGGGAACCTCTCTCCCAGTTCCGAGAGGTTGGGACCTATCAGAGGGTTGGTGCCCATGAGGTTGATGTGGTCGTGTATCAAGACCATATCCCCTGGCACCAGTCCGTAACCTATCCCGCCGCTGGCGTTGGAGGCCACGAAATAGGGTATTCCCCATCTTCCGAATACCCTTACCGGAAAGACGACCTGGTCCATCTGATAGCCCTCGTAGAAATGCAGCCTTCCCTGCATGGCTACGACGAATTTACCGCAGAAAGACCCTGCCACCAGCCTACCGGCATGGCCTGGAGCCGTCGACATAGGCCAATGGGGGATCTCCTCGTAGGGAATCACTATGGGATTCTCTATGGCATCGGCCAAGGCTCCTAGCCCGGAGCCCAGTACCACCGCGATATCCGGGGTAAAGCCGACTCTGTCCTTTATAGTACTTAACGCCTCGTCTATCTTTTTGATCATACGATCTACCTCCTGGGTATCTATGCTCTAGGATGACTACGGTCGTAGACATCCCGCAGCTCCTGATCGAAATGAAGATACTTTTCCGTAGTGCCGATGGACTCGTGTCCCAGAAACTCCTGCAGAGTCCGAAGATCCATGCCTCTTCTTAGAAGATGGCTGGCCACGGTATGTCTTATCACATGAGGATGAAGACGACTCTGAGAGATACCTGCAACGGAGCCTCTTTTTCTTATCATCTTCCACAGAGACTCCCGCCTCATTGGACGTCCGTTTCTGGACAGGAAAACCTGGTCGACGCCCTCTTTTACCACCGACGGCCTTGCCTCGTCTATAAAACGCTCAATCCACCGTCTAGCGCTTCCCACCAAGGGGACCATTCTCTCTTTGCTCCCCTTGCCGAATATTATCATACTGCCCCTCTCGAATTGAAGATCCCTCAGCTTCAGAGAACATAGCTCGGAGGCCCTCAGGCCACATCCGTAAAGGGTCTCCAATATGGCTCTATCCCTGAAGTCCAGATACCCCATGGGGTCCCCGTCACAGGCCCCTAAAAGCCTGGAGATCTCGCCTTCGGTCAAAAGCTGAGGCAGTCTTTTAGGCCTATCCGGCAAGGTCGGCATAGGGACATCGTCCGAGACATAGCCCTCCACGACCAAGAAGTTAATCCATGTCCTGACCGCGGCGCACTTCCTCTGAATCGTAGCCGGAGCAAGGTCGATCGATCTCATATAGTGGACGTATTTTCCGTAAAGGTCCGAGTCGGAGGCAACGGAATCCCTGCCCGATCGGGAACAGAAATCGTTCCATTGACTTATATCGACACGGTAAGCTTTGCAGGTGTTCTGGCTCTCGCCCAGCTCCAGAGAGAGATAGCTTAAAAATTGTCCTAGGATGGAAGAGAAAGACGTCATAGACTCAGCTCCTGACGAAGGATAACGAAAAGGGAGGCACAAGGCCTCCCTTAATGATATGCTATTTTTCCCTCTAAAGCCAGTCGGGAAAGGATCGCAACGGTCTTACCGTCTCGGATCGTCCCGTCTCGGATCATATTCCAAACTTCAGATATAGGCACTTTGCGTACCACGATCGATTCGTCGTCGTCGGCGGGAAGTTTCGAAGGGGAGAGCCCCTCGGCCCAGAAGAAAATCAGTTCTTCCTCGCTGAACCCCGGAGATGTGTATAGTCTCCCGATCTCCTCCATTCGGTCGGCTCGATAGCCTATCTCCTCCTGTATCTCCCTGCAAGCGGTCTCGAAGGGGGATTCACCCTTTTCGACTATGCCTGCCGGGATCTCCAAGATAGAGGTTCTCACCGCATATCTGAACTGTTCCACCAAAAACAGACATCCGTCCTGAACGGCCACGATTCCGACCGCGGGAGAATGTTCGACGACCTCTCTCTTGGTCTCTCTACCGTTTGGCATTACCACGTCGTCCACACGAAGGTTCAGTATATTCCCCTCGTAAACCGACCTGGAGGCTATCGACCTCTCCCTTTGATCCATGGGCTATCTGTTTATCAGCTCTTCGGCTACGGACATACCCTTGTCGAAGGCCTCGAGGTTCATCGGAAGGAACTTGGGTTTCTTGGCTCCAAGCTTCTCCTTTATGGTCTCAAGAGCATCCTCCTTGGACACCATGCCGGAGGCCTTGACGATAACTCCGAGCATTATTATGTTGGCAACCCTGTCGCTTCCGAGATCGTGGGCCATCGTCTGAGCCGGAACGGGAAGGACCGTTACGTCCGTCCTGGGAGAGGAATACTCAACGAGATCGCTGTTGTAGATGAGATACCCACCGGGCTTGACCCTGGGAGCAAACTTCTCCAGCGAAGGCTGGTTCATCACAACCACTACGTCGGCGGAGCCCACGACGGGAGATCCGATCTCCTCGCTGCTCACCACGCAGGAGCAGTTCGCGGTACCTCCGCGCATCTCGGGACCGTAGGCGGGAATCCAGGTCACGTGACGTCCCTGGTGTATTCCCGAATAGGCTACCAACTGCCCCAACATCATTATTCCCTGTCCGCCGAAGCCGGCGGCTAGAAGATCCATGTAAAACTTATCGGACATATCACCGGCCCCCTTACTCGAAGTCCTTGAAGACGCCCAGAGGATAGTAGGGGATCATCTTCTCTATCTGCCACTCGAAGGCCTCCACCGGGTTCATACCCCAGTTGGTGGGGCAGGTGGAGAGGACCTCTATGAAGCAGAACCCTCTGCCTTCCTTCTGGTAGTTAAAGGCTTTCTGAAAGGCCTTCTTGGCCTGCATGATGTACTTCGGCTTGGCCAAAGAGACTCTCTCTATATAGGCAGGGGTCTCCAGTGTGGCAAGCATCTCGCACATTCTCATAGGAAATCCTGCAAGCTCGGGATCTCTTCCCTGAGGACAGGTGGTGGCCTTCTGACCTATAAGGGTCGTAGGTGCCATCTGTCCACCGGTCATGCCGTATATGGCGTTATTGATGAAGAAGGTGCAGAACTTCTCCCCCCTGTTGGCGGCGTGGACGATCTCTGCCATGCCGATGGAGGCCAGATCTCCGTCTCCCTGATAGGTAAAGACGAACTTGTCCGGGAGAACCCTTTTGATACCGGTGGCGGTTGCCGGAGCTCTACCATGAGCTGCCTCGACGTAATCTATGTCGATATAGTCGTACATCATCGCAGCACATCCCACCGGGGACATGCTGACAGTCTCTTCCTGTATGCCCATCTCATCGATGACCTCGCAGATCATCCTGTGGGCTATTCCATGACCGCAACCGGGACAATAATGGGTGTGGATGTCTTTTGCCCAGGTCGTAGGACGAGAATAAACTTTGGTTTCAGCCATTATGAGGACCCCCTATCCCAGGATTTGCTTACACTGATTCTCGATCTCTTCGACCGAGGGGGCTACTCCACCGCAACGACCGTAGAAGCTGACGGGGAAACGGCTCTTCGTAGCGATCTTGACGTCGTCTATCATCTGCCCCATGTTCATCTCGAGATCTAGAATATGCTTCACCCTATCGGTAAGCTTCTCGAAGGGCTCGTAGGGGAAGGGGAACAGGGTTATGGGACGGATCAT
The DNA here is from genome assembly GCF_021568795.1 of Dethiosulfovibrio faecalis. Classification (NCBI taxonomy): domain Bacteria; kingdom Thermotogati; phylum Synergistota; class Synergistia; order Synergistales; family Dethiosulfovibrionaceae; genus Dethiosulfovibrio; species Dethiosulfovibrio faecalis. Next base: position 224,493 of record NZ_JAKGUE010000001.1, on the reverse strand, counting down.
TCCGACCTTGTACCCCTGCTCTCTCAGGTGACTTATGGCGGACTTGGCGATACGGGCGGTAGTTCCGTAGGAAGCTATGACCAATTCGGCGTCCTCTACGTGAAGCTCCTCCCACTTGACGTCCTCTTTCTGCATCCTGTCGTACTTTTCCTGAAGCTTGCTGTTATGTGCCTCAAGAAGCTCGGCGGTGAGATACATGCTCTTGATAAGAGATCTCTTTTTACCCTCTCTGGTTCCCTTGTTTCCCAGTCCCCAGTTTTTCCAGTCCCCTCTCTCCGTCTCATGAGGGGTTATCTCCACCGGCTCCATCATCTGTCCCATGAAGCCGTCGGCCAGGATCATGACCGGGTTTCTATATTTGAAGGCGTAATCCCATGCGGACTGTACGACCTCCACCGTTTCCTGAAGGGTGCTGGGAGCGAACACCATCAGATGATAGTCTCCGTTTCCACCGCCTTTGGTAGCCTGAAGATAGTCCGCCTGCGACGGTAGGATACCTCCGAGACCTGGGCCTCCTCTCATGACGTTGACCACGACAGCCGGAAGCTCCGATCCGGCGATATAGCTGAGTCCCTCGGACATAAGAGAGATTCCCGGGCTGGAGGACGTGGTCATTACCTGGTATCCCGTGGCAGCGGCACCCAGTATCATGTTGACCGAAGCGACCTCGCTCTCTCCCTGAATATAGATCCCTCCGTGCTCGGGAAGATGAGCAGACATATACTCGGGGATCTCGTTCTGCGGTGTGATGGGATATCCGAAGAAATATCTGCAACCGGCCTGGATGGCAGCCTCAGCTATCGCCTCGGTTCCTTTCATTAATACCTTAGCCATATCGATCCCCCCTACTCCGTTTCCTTGTAGACCTCGATGACCGCATCGGGACAGGAGATGGCACACATCCCACAACCGATACAACCTTCCTTGTACTGCTCCACTGGACGGTGACCCTTCGAGTTAAGATGATCCGAAATACGAAGCACCTTGACCGGGCAGGCGGCCACGCACAGGCCACAGCTCTTGCAGTACTCTTCGGCGACTTCTATTCGCCCTTTTGCCATGAGCAACAACACCCCTCTCGCGTTTTTTGCTGCACTTTACTTTAGCCCTTGTCAGCCTCCTGACGGAGGATTCGAGCTCCTTGGTTTTTGGAGGGTACCCCTGTAGACCACATGGCACCCTCTTCCCATGGAAGCAACATATATCGTGAAACGGGCCACGGGGACGCCTCTCTGCTGGCGAATCTCCTTACGGCCTCGTCGTCAAGTTGAGGTGGCACTCCGGTGTAGAGGACCGGAAGATCCATCTCTTTTCCGGCAGCCTCCACCAGTTTCAGGCCTTCTTCTACGACATCTACAGTAGTCTCAGTCATGAGGTGAGAGTTGCAGATCAGCGCTCCTACTTCAAGTTCGCCGATCTCTTCCATACGTTTTCTCATCTTGGAGATCCCCTCTACTGTCGAGGTCATTGGACGGTAGGCGTTTACCACGAGGATAAGCAGATATCCAGCGGAAACCATTCTATCCTTGTACTTTTTTAACGCCAGCGCTCCTTCCGCATCTCCCCCTACGTCCATGAGCAACCTGCCGTTGGGCTCAGAAAGTGCCCAGTCTACCTGAGCCGTCACCAGGGGCATATCGGCCCATTTAGCGCTGTCCGGAGCGGTAAGTACCTTGAATCCACTGTCCTCCAGGGTCTCACTGACCTGACGGATGCAGAAATAGGGGTTTATTATGTCCACGTCCGCGATGGTCACGTCCTCACCGACTGAACTGAACCCCAACGCCAGATTAAGAACCCACTCGGTCTTGCCGGAACCCAAAGCTCCTGTCACAGCGATCGCCTTGGGCCAGGAATGTCTGTTTATGAGATCTACGAATCTGTTTCGGCTTTGGGTCATAGCAGAAGATCTCCTTCCGAAAGGTGAGAACCCTTGAACCAATCCTTCCCGTCGATGGTCCTCCTGCCCTCAGGCTGTACTTCCATCAATTTTACGGAACCGGAAGAACAACGCACTACGGGAAAGCCTTCCTCGTCTATTCTTACCGCACCGACGACGTCGTCTAGGTCTTTCTCCGTTAGAGTGGTTCTCCATATCTTGAGCCTTTTATCACGGAAAAACGTGAAGGCTCCCGGGGTGGGATTGAGGGCTCGGGTGGTGTTGTGAAAAGCAACAGCCGACATCTCCCAGGAGAGAAGAGCCTCGGCCTTGTCTATCTTGTGGGCATAGGTAGCTTTAAGGTGATCTTGATCCTGAAGGGAAATTCCCTTCTCTTTCAATAAGTGTACCCCTCTATTCAAAAGATCGCCACCTATGTATGCAAGTCGAAAGAGTAACTCTCCGCCGGTCTCTTCCGAATCTATCTCGATAGACTGAGAAATCAGGATCGGCCCGGCGTCCATCTTTTCGACCAGACGAAAAACGGTCACGCCGGTTTGCTTGGCTCCGTCCATTATGGCCCTCTGGACCGGAGCGGCTCCTCTGTAAAGAGGCAATGCAGAAGGATGGACGTTCAGGCATCCGTATTCCGGGATGGAAAGGTAGGGCTCTCCGACTTTCTGACCGAAGTCGATCACGAATATAACCGAGGGACCGTCCGATTCCATACGATCCAGCAGAGTTCGGTCGGAATTTACGTCTATCGATCTGTGGACGTTCAAGCTACGCTCCGTAGCCAGGACGTCCACAGGGGTAGGGGTTTCAGCCAACCCTCTTCGACCGCCTCTTCTGGGAGGCATGGTCACTACCAGCTTTGGGATGAGGCCCAGTTCCACTATGCGGCTCAGGCAGAGGGAGGCAAAACTCCCGGTTCCCATAAACCAACAGCTCATAGATCCTCTTTCTTTCTCTTTTTGAGTTTCTTCTTGACCATCTCTCTTTTCATGGGAGATAGATGGTCTATCATGAGCTTGCCGTTCAGATGATCGATCTCATGACACATCGCTCTGGCGAGAAAACCTTCCGCCTCGACCGAATAGGGCTCTCCGTTTTCGTCCTGAGCCTCCACCACCACAGAAGCTGGCCTAGCTACGTCCTCGAAGATTCCAGGAAAACTGAGGCACCCCTCTTGGTCCATCTGTCGGCCGTCATAGTCGACTATCCTGGGGTTGACCAAAACGTAAAGCTTTCCCTCGTAGGCGATAACCGCCACCTTGAGGGACTCCCCCACCTGAGGAGCGGCCAGGCCGACTCCGTCGTACTCGTACATCAAGGACTCCATTTCCTTTAGGAAAGATCTGAAGTCGTCGTCGAACCGTTCTATCTCCCTGGTAGGCTCTCGAAGAACCGGATCGGGATATATCCTTATAGTTCTATCTGACAAGATAAAAACCTCCTGATTAACGCTAAAACGCCATCCCCTTTTCAGGAGGATGGCGTAAGCGGCAACGTACTCTGTCTATGCTACTCTTTGTCGAATAGGTTACCCAGAGCCTCGCCGAAGGCGTCGCCCAGGGTTATGGGGCCTTCTTCGGACTGGAAGTTGGTCATCGGACGGTTGGCACCGTCGGATTTTTTCTTCCTAGCTCCACTCTGAGGAGCCCTCTGCCTCTTATCGCCCTCCTCGAGAGCGCTTATGCTGAGACGAATCCTACGATCGTCGGGGTTTACCTCGATCACCCGTGCTGTGACCTCCTGCCCCTCGGATAGGACATCCCCGGGCTTCTCTACCCTCCTGGTGCTGAGCTGGGATATATGGATCAAGCCCTCCACACCCTTCTCGAGCTCCACGAAAGCTCCGAAGTCGGCTAGACGGACGACCTTAACCGGAATATCCTGTCCTCTGGAATATCTGTCCTCTATGCCATCCCACGGATCGTTGAGCTGCTTGTATCCGAGGCTGAGGCGCTTCTTGACCGGATCCACGTTGAGAACGACGGTCTCGACCTCCTGGCCTTTCTTGATAACCTCTTTAGGATGCTTGATCCTTGTCCAGCTCAGATCTCCTATGTGGATAAGGCCCTCTATTCCAGCCTCGACCTCCACGAAAGCGCCGAAATCGGTTACGTTCGTGACCGTTCCGGTTGCGGTATCGCCGTCCTTCCACCTCTCGGTGATGGTCTCCCACGGATCGCTCTGGGTCTGCTTTACGCTGAGAGAGATCCTGTTGTGCTCCTGATCTATACCTATAACCTTGACCTTGACCGTGTCGCCCTTCTTGGCGATGTCCTTGGGCTTGGCGTTTCTCTGCCAGGAAAGCTCGCTGATATGGACAAGACCGTCGATAGGACCGAGGTTCACGAAAACTCCAAAGGAGGTGAGGCTACTGACCGTCCCTTCCAGAACGGTTCCCTCCGTCACGTCCCTGTAGAAGTTTTCCCTCTGTTCTTTGAGCTCTTCGTCCAGTATGGTCCTGCGAGACAGCACGAGACGACGCTTGCGACGATCCTTCTCGAGAAGCTTTACGTCGAACACCTCGTCGATGAACTTGCCGGGGTTTACCCCTCTTCCCTCCTCGGCGAGATGGGAGATCGGGATGAATCCCTCTAGCGAACAGCAGTCCACCATAAGTCCGCCCTTGACCTTGCGAAGTCCTCTGACGGAGAAAGTCTCCTGTCCGGAGATCTTCTCCTCCAGCTCCTGCCATCTACGATCGAACTCGCAGCGCCAACGGCTGACGATGAGCTGAGATTCCTCACCCTGACGGATGTTGACCACCTGGACCTGAAGCTCCTGTCCAAGCTCGGGCTCCTCGTTGTCGTCGACCAATATATGATGGCTCCACTCTCTGGTAGGCAGAAAACCCTCACATTTGTAGCCCACGTCTACGAGCCATCCACCGTCGACCTGGTCCACTACCTTGCCGGAAACCACCTTGCCTCTGTGGATCTCCTCGAGCCCACCGGTGCTCTCGAGAAGCTCTTCCATAGTCATAGGTGCGGACTCGTCCATGGTCTCGGTCATGTTTTCCTCGTTTGTGTAGTTCTGCATATCTTCACTCATTATCTTGACATCCCCCTGACGTCCTGCGATGGTTAAAGCATCGCTTGTTGTAATTGTTTGATAAGCCAATCCGGCGTACTTGCTCCGGCGGCGATACCTATCGTACCCTTTCCCGACAACCACCTCCCGTCGAGCTGATCCGCTTGCTCAACCCAGAGCGCAGGGGTGCCGGACTCCTGCGCAATGCGGAAAAGTTTCCCCGTATTGGCACTGTTATGGCCACCTATTATCACTATACCGTCGACCTTATCGGCCAAACGGCGAACGGCCTCCTGACGCTCCACGGTCGCTCTGCATATGGTGTTGGAGACCTTTATCTCTCTAGCCAACCCAACCACCTCTGACACCAGCTCCTTGAGGGTCGATTCCTGCTGGGTCGTCTGAGATATAATACCAATTTTATCGATTTTATCAATAGCTCGGAGATCTTTTTTCCCGGAAACCACCATATAAGGTCCCTCTACGTAACCTAGGATACCCTTTATCTCCGGATGGTTCTCGTCGCCGAGAACCACGAGGTAATACCCCTCTCTCGACAGCCTGCCTGCCATCTCCTGAGCTTTTCTAACGAAAGGACAGGTCCCGTCTATTATGCGGGCGCCTTTGTCCTGAAGTCGCCGATGCACGTCCGGAGATATCCCGTGAGCCCTCACGAAAACGGGCTGGTCAGGAGGGATCCAATCGTCGTCTTCCACTACGACCAGTCCCTTGTCCACCAATCGCTGAACCTCCTGAGGGTTATGGATAGGGCTGCCTATACAGAAGACCCTTCCCTTCTCCTCCAAGGCTTCCTCCATCGTACGGATGGCCCTCTTAACTCCGAAACAAAGCCCCGTAGGCTCCGCCACAGCTACTTTCACAGGACGACACCCCCGGCTCTCAGATGGCGCACCGCCTCATCGATCATCGACGACAACACTTTATTATACTCTTTTTCCGAGAGATCGTACCATATGGCGGGAGAAAATTTTCTAAACCAGGTCATCTGTCTTTTGGAAAACCGTCTGGTAGCCGCGGTGTCGGACTCGATTCCCTCCTCCAGAGACATCTTACCCATATGGTAGAGTACCAGCTCTCTGTAGCCGAAACCCTTCATAGACGGGAGCTCGGGAGAGAAACCGTTGTCCAGAAGCCAGCGAACCTCTTCGGGATAGCCACCGTGAAACTGCTGACGAACCCTCTTGGCTATCGTTCGATGAAGCTCTTCTCTCGGCCTGGTCAGACCGAAATACAATGGGGCGAACCGTCCGCTCTCCTTCTTGGGACGATCGCGCCACCAGGAAGAGGGCTTGCCCGAGAGCTTGAATATCTCGATGGCCCTTATCACCCTCACCGTATCGTTGACGTGAAGCCTCGAGGCGCTATCTGGGTCCACCTCCTCCAAGATGGAATGTAGCTTGGCAGGACCGTTCTCCTCGTCTCCTACTGCGTCCAGCTCCCTTCGGATATCCGGATCGGAGGGAACGTCGATCGTAAGGACCTCGTCCAACATGGCCCTGTAGTAAAACGGCGTTCCTCCTACCAGGATGGGGACCCTCCCTCTCTCCCTTATTCTATCGGCAGCGGCGGTTGCCTGTTCGGCGAAATCCGCGGCACTGAAGGTCTCATCGGGGTCGACTACGTCTATGAGATGGTGCAGTATCTCCCTCCTGGTCGTATGATCCACTTTATCGGTGCCTACATCCATATAACGATAGACCTGCCTGGAGTCCACCGATATAACCTCTCCGTTCAGTGCCTTGGCGAAGTCCAGACTCAGGGAGGTCTTCCCCACGGCGGTAGGGCCTATAACGGCCAATATCGGAATAGCCAAAGATTCAACTCCTCTCGAAATGGGAGGCCATCTTCTCAGAGGAAAGTCTCAACACAGCGGGCCTCCCGTGAGGACAGGCGGAGGGGGTTTCGCAATGGGTGAGATCTCTCCAAAGAGCTACGGCTTCCTCCCGAGACAGCTTCCAGGTAAGTTTCACCGAGGCCTTGCACGCCAAGGTAGCCCACTTCAGCCACATTATCTCGCCTGTATCGGTGTTTTCCGACAGCGAGGCGATGGTGGTCCTGAGCATATCGACGGGAGATACGGAAGAACAACCGGGGACGTCGGGAATCCCCTCCAGCGTGGTTTCCCCGTCGCCGACGGAAAAGACGAAACCGACAGAGACAAGACGTTCCTCCCTGTGATCGACCTCGGATGCCATCGTAGGAGGCAGGTGAACGGGAGCGGCTAAGTGTTGAGTTCCGTACCCGGAAGAACAGCGCTTCTTTATCCTCTCGAAGTTTATCCTCTCGTGTGCCGCATGGGGGTCCATCAAGACCATGTCGCCACCGTCGTCGAAAACGAGGTATCCCGAATTCAGTTGTCCCAGATATGAGATATGGGGCCCCTCGTCCACCTCCACGGGGTCGCTAACCTGCTCCCTGATCGGAAGGAATGAGGATTCCGCTGCAGGGACAGAGGAAAATTTAAAGGACCTGGGGCGAGTATCGCCGCCGGATCCGGAAGAGGAAGGGAAAGGTTCCACCCCTCTGAAGAGAGCTTCTCCTTTCGGAGCGTATTTCGGAGCATAGGCCCCGGCAGGAGATCCTGTTCGCGGGAACGGACGGCTTTTCCACTCCGGCAAGGTCCGGCCTTTCATGGAGACCGCTCCGTCCCTGACCGCGGCAAAGAGATCGCCTCCATGTCTGAAGAGGACCTCCGTCTTCGCCGGATGTACGTTCACGTCCACCTCGTCTGGCGGGGTCTCTATCCATACGGCCCAGTTCCCTCCCGGATGGGTCTCGCCGGAGGAGATAGCCGCCCTGATCGTTCCGTCCTCCACCCTCCTGCCGTTGACGAAAGCCATTACGGAAACCCGGGAGACCTTGGAGATCCTCTGCCACCAAAGGGTGACCGAGTAAGGGCCTCTAGCCCCCGACGAGGTCAGTATCTCCGGTTCGTTCCCCCAAAGGCCCTTCAGGACATCCACCCTGTCCCTGGTCCCCTGGGTCTCGTAGATCTTTTTACCGTCGCTGTTCAAGATGAAGGCAACCGAGGGATAGGCGACGCTAAACTCCTGAACTACTTTGGTTACCCTTCGAAGTTCCGCTCTGGCGCTCTTAAGAAACTTGCGCCTCGCCGGAAGATTGAAGAATAGATCGTCCACCTGTACCCTGGTACCCACACGACAGTTCTGCTCGTCCACCTCGGGAGAGCCCCCCCCCTCCATCCTGAGCCAGGAGCCGCTGTCCTCTTGGTTTGTCCTGCTCCTTATGTCCAGGCGGCTCACCGCCGCCACGCTGGCTAGGGCCTCTCCTCTGTACCCCAAGGTCGCAATGGCCTCGAGGTCCTCGATAGAGCATATCTTGCTGGTAGCGTGGCTTTCCACTGCTAGAGGCAGATCCTCTCGGGTAATGCCGCAACCATCGTCCTCGACCACGATTGAAAGGCGACCGCCTTGGATCACCGATACGGAGATCCTGGAGGACCCCGCGTCAAGACTGTTCTCCATCAGCTCTTTTACGACGGAGATCGGTCTTTCTACGACCTCTCCCGCCGCTATTCTCATGGCTACAGTTTGGGGCAATCTATGGATCGTCAAGGTTTCACCGCCTTTCGGGCTTCCTCGTGCAGCTCGTAGATTTTCTCCAGAGCCTGAATAGGGGTCAGTTCGTCCGGGGATAGAGAGGCTAGTTCCTGTATTATGGCATCTCCCTTCAGGTCGAAAAACTCCATCTGAACGGAGGGTTCCGGAACCGACGCCCCATCTTCCGAACTTTTCTCGAAACGTTCCAAAAGCTCCTGAGCCCGGCACAAAACCACTCGGGGCAATCCGGCCAACCGAGCCACCTCGACTCCGTAGGATCTATCGGCAGGACCGGGAACCACCCTGTGAAGAAAAGTCACCCCGTCCGGACGCTCCTCCACCTCCACCCTCAGGTTGAAGACGTGGGGCATCCGCCCCTCCAGAGCGGTGAGCTCGTGATAGTGTGTGGCGAAAAGAACCTTGGGACAGCGACCACAGGCACCCTGGAGGTACTCCAGGACGGCCCAGGCTATGCTCATGCCATCGTAGGTGGACGTTCCTCGTCCCACCTCGTCTAAAATGACCAGGCTTCTGTCCGTGACGTTGTGCAGTATGTTGGCGGTCTCCACCATCTCGACCATGAAGGTACTGTTCCCGAAGGCCAGTTCATCTCTGGCTCCCAGTCTGGTGAAAACCCTGTCGCAGAGTCCCAGCTCTGCCGATTCCGCCGGTATATAGGTCCCCATCTGAGCCATTATGACGAGAAGGGCGGTCATCCTGAGATAGGTAGACTTGCCCGCCATGTTGGGCCCAGTAACTATGGCCAACCTGTTTCCTTCCATCTTCATATCCACGTCGTTCGGAACGAATGGAATTTCTTTCTGTACGGCCTCGACTACGGGATGGCGGCCTCCTTTTATCGAGATGTCTCCGCCATCGCTGAATTCAGGTCTGATATATCCTCTCTCTCTGGAGACCTCCGCCAGGGAGGCCAGGACATCCAGATTCCCCAACGCTCTGCCTAGAGACTGGAGCTTTTCTGTCTCTTCCAGGGTTTTCTCCAAGAGCATACCGTACAACTCGGTCTCTCGTTTTCGAACCTCCCCCTCCGATCTCGACATTCTTTCCTCGAAATCGCCCAGCTCCGAAGTGGTGTAACGTTCAGCCGAAACCAGGGTCTGCCGTCTCCTGTAATCCTCGGGAAGCTCGAGATCGTCCCTCATAGAGCCCTTTCCTATCTCCACGTAATACCCGAAGACCCTGGAATATCCCGTCTTCAGCCTGGGAATTGAAAGCCGATCTCTCTCCCTCTGGGTAAAATCGTTCAGCCATCCCTGACCTCTCTCGGCAAAGTTCCTCCATTCGTCCAGCTTATCGTCGAAACCGTCTCTCACGATTTTTCCGCTTCCGAGAACCCTGGACGGACTGTCCTCAATCCCCCTGGAGAGAAGATCCGATATGCCGTGAAAGTCGTCGTTACAGGGAAGCAGATGGGACAAACCCACACTTTTAAGGGCCTCCTCTATGGAGGGGAGAGCGGATAAGGTATCCCTGACCGCCGCCAGGTCCCTGGGATTCCCCGATCGCATGTGCAACCTCGCCAGAGATCTCTCGATATCCTTGCAACGCCCGAGTCCCTCCTGCAGATCGTTCAATCCGTCCGAGGAGTTAATAAGGGTTTCCTGAACGTCGAGACGGCGGGAGATTTCCCCTGGATCCATCAAAGGCCTCGTTATCCACTCTCTCAGACGTCTTCTTCCGCAGGCCGTCTTGCACCGGTTCAGTATGTCGTAAAGAGACGGTCCGTCACCGTCGAAAAGCTCGAGGTTCCTCTGAGTGGTTACGTCGAGGTGCAGATATCGGGAGGAAAGCACCGGGGTTATTCCCGATACGTGTCTGGCAGCTCCGAACTGAGTTTCCTCCAGATAACGAAGCAGGGCTGCAGCGACCCCTATTTCCGGAGCGCCATCCTGAAAACCGAAACCCTGAAGAGAGGCCAGGTCCCATCTATGCTGAAGCCATCTGGCTCCTCCGGCTGGATCGAATTCCTCCACAGGCAGTTCGACAATCGGGGCACTCTCGATAAGGGAAGCTATCTCCTCCGGGAGCTTCCCTTTGGGGCGAAGTATCTCCGATCCTCTGTAGGCGGACAGGAACCCTCTTACCTCGTCCAAAGGCATCGCCCCCGCCTCCAGAAAACCGGTTCCCGGTTCCAGCGATCCAACCGCCCATCTGTGCCGATCCAGTCTCCGAACCGCGACCAGTCGTCCGTCGTTTCCGGTCTCTTCCGGAAGATAGGTCCCGGGAGTAACCAGTCTTATAACCTGACGATCCACCAGAGAACGGCCGTCCGGCTCGGTCATCTGTTCGCATATGGCCACGTGATAGCCTTTTTTTATCAATTTTCCAAGGTAGCTCTCCGCCGCATGATGAGGGATCCCAGCCATGGGGATCTTTTTGCCCTGGTCTCTGGCGGTCAAGGCTATATCGAGAACCTCCGAGGCCACCTTGGCGTCGTCGAAAAAAAGCTCGTAGAAATCTCCCATGCGAAAGAAAAGAAGAGCTTCGGGGTACTCGTTTTTCCACCGGACGAATTGCTCCAACATAGGAGTCATTTTTACTCCATCCGGCAAGGTGAAGCTTTTCAACATATTACCTCCTCAGGGAATCCAGATATCCCTGCAATATCACTGTGGCGGCTACCTTATCCACCTGACCCTTTCTCTTTTTTCTGGACACGTCTCCCTCGATCAGCACCCTGTTGGCTATGGTGGAGGTGTATCTCTCGTCCCACATCACTATCTCCAAATCGGGAAATGCCTCTCTTACCGCCTCGGTCTTGGCCTCCACGTTCTCGGCGGAAGGTCCCTTCGTCCCGTTCTCCCTTATGGGAAGCCCTACCACAACGGTGGAGACGTTCCGAGAGGTGACGAGCTCTCTCAAATCGGAGAGCCAGTCTCCTTCGGCATCCCATACCGCGACCCCCTGGGCAAAAGATCCCAGGGGGTCGCTCATGGCGACCCCTATTCGGACGGTCCCCATATCCAAAGCCACGATTCTTCTCGTCACTTTACGTACCCTTTCACTATGGCCACAGCCTTATCGAGGATATCCTTCATATCGTCGATCTTGGGGCCGCCGGCCTGGGCCATGGTGGGTTTACCGCCGCCTTTTCCACCGAACAAAACGGCCACTTCCTTGACGATCTTCCCTCCGTGCAGTCCCTTCTCCACGGCACCGCTACCGACCATGCAGACCATCTGGGTACGATCTCCGTCGCTGGATATCAACAGGGTCACCGATCCGGGGTCCTTATCCTTTATGCTGTCTCCGACCTCTCGAAGTTGATCGGGGGTAACCCCTTCTATAGAGGCCACGTAGAGGGACACTCCCTGGCCTATGTCGGTCTTGACCACGCTCTCCTTGAGATCATCCATAGCCGAACGGATCGTGTAGCGCTGAAGCTTTTTCTGAAGCTCCCTGTTTTCCTCGTCCATGGACTGTATCTTCTCTATCAACCTGGCCGGACGGACCCCCAGATTAGAGGAAAGCTCTTTCAGGGTTCCTGTTATGTTCTGGTAGTTTCTGAAGGCGTTCATCCCGGTCATGGCGGTAATGCGTCTGATGCCCGATCCTATGCTCTCGTCGTTGATGATCTTGAACAGACCTATCTCTCCGGTGGCGCGAACGTGGACCCCTCCACAGAGCTCGGAGGAAAACTCCGATATGGATACCACTCTTACCTTGTCCCCATATTTCTCCTCGAAAAGAGCCTTCGCTCCCAGGTTCTTTGCGGTTGCGAGATCGGTCTCGTCTACCTTGAGAGGTTTGTTGTTCTGTATCTCCTGGTTAACCATAAGCTCCACCTCGTCCTGTTCGCTGGAGCTCAGAGGTTCGAAGTGGGTATAGTCGAAACGGAGGAATCGGTCGGACACCAGAGAGCCGTTCTGTCTGACGTGCCCGCCGAGGACCCTTATCAACGATTCATGGAGAAGATGGGTGGCGGTGTGGTTTTTGGTTATGGCTTCCCGCCTGTCCCTGTCCACCATCGCCCTAACCTCGCAACCGGACTTTACGGTTCCGCTGGTGACCATTCCCCTGTGAACTATGAGATCTCCCGCCGGGTGAAGTGTGTCCTCCACCTCTACGACGAAGCCGTCTCCCTTGACGAAGCCCTGATCTCCCACCTGACCGCCTCTCTCGGCGTAGAAGGGAGTTCGGGACAGTAAAAGTTCAACAGAGTCTCCCGTCGAGGCGCTGTCGACAACCTTTCCGTCCTTCATCAGAACTGTCAGATCTGCCTCCATCTCAAGGGAATCGTACCCCAAGAAGGGAGTAGCTCCATGTTCGGAAAGCAACTCGGCGTAGAGGTCTCCGGTCATCACGGCGTTAGCCTGCTTGCTGGAGGATCGAGCCCTCTCCCTTTGAACCTCCATCTCCCTTCGGAAGCCGTCCTCGTCGACGGAGAGCCCCTTTTCCTCGCAGATCTCTCTGGTCAGCTCCAGAGGATAACCGTAAGTATCGTAAAGCTCGAATGCTACATCTCCGGAAAGTATGCTTCCATCTCCGGCAAGCACCGAGGATATCTCCTGATGGAGGAGATCGCTGCCCTGCTCCAGGGTACGACCGAAACGTTTTTCCTCCACCGCCACCACCTGCTCTATGGTGAGACGGTTGTCCAGAAGCTCCCTGTAGGGATCGGCCATTATATCCATGACGTTCGGTATTAGGTCGGTCAGAAAGGCCTTTTTGAGACCTATCAACCTGCCGTAACGGGCGGCCCTTCTGAGCAGACGGCGCAGAACGTAGCCCTGCCCGTCGTTCGAGGGAAGAATGCCGTCGGCTATCATGAAGGAGACCGCCCTTATGTGGTCCGAGATCACCTTAGCCGCCATATCCCCCTCGGGACCGTCGCCATATCCTATTCCGGCCATATCGCACACGTGATCCATTATGGGACGGAACAGATCGGTCTCGAAATCGTTGCTGACCCCCTGGACCAAAGAGGTGAGTCTCTCCAGTCCCATGCCGGTATCGATGTTCTTCCTCGGCAGAGGAAGCAGAGAGCCGTCCTCCTGGCGATCGTACTGGGTGAACACGTGATTCCATATCTCAAGGTATCTGTCGCAGTCGCAACCGGGCTTGCAGTCCGGCCCACAGGAAAAGGCCGGTCCCTGGTCGTAGAGGATCTCCGAGTCGGGACCGCATGGTCCCTGAGGTCCCATGAACCAGAAGTTCTCGTCCTCACCGAAGCGAAGTATACGACTGTCGGGAAGTCCGACGTCCTTGGTCCAGACGTCGAAGGCCTCCTCGTCGTCCTTATATATGGTGGCGTACATACGGTCGGGATCTAGACCGATGACCTCGGTGAGGAACTCCCACCCCCAGGTTATGGACTCTTTCTTGAAATACCCGCCCCAGCTGAAGTTTCCGAGCATCTCGAAAAAGGTATGATGCCTGGCGGTACGTCCCACGTTGTCTATATCGTTAGTTCGGACGCACTTCTGAGAGGTTACTGCGCTGTCCACATCCGGTTCGGCTATGCCGAGATAATATTTCTTAAAGGGGACCATACCTGCTATGGTGAACAATAGAGTAGGATCCTCGGGAACCAGAGAGAAGCTATCGTAGTGTTTGGCACCTTTGGAGACCCAGAAATCGACGAACAGTCGACGGATCTCTTTGCCGCTTTTCCATTCCATTATTATCGGTCACCCCTAACGGCGTATCAGTTCAGCCCGTGCCTTACGGGCGTTGGAGAGGACTTCTTCCTCGTCCTGTCCGGGAAATTCCCCGTTTATGTAGATCCAGCTACCGTCCACCATGGTCCCCGCCACGTCGGAAGAGGAACCGGCATATACGAGAAAAACCCCCAGGTTCTCCTCGTTCACCCCTATGTAATTAGGCCCATCCAGATCGACCAGGACCAGGTCGGCTTTCCAGCCCTCTCTGATCAGTCCGGCTTTCTCGAACCCCAGAGCTCGATAGCCCCTGTAGGTAGCCCCGTCCAGTATCTCCTTGGCGGTTACGATAGACGGGTCTCTCAATACCCCTTTATGGAGCAATGCCGCGGTTCTCAGCTCGCCCCACATATCCAGACGGTTGTTGCTGGCGGCTCCGTCGGTGCCCAAGGCCACCGATACGCCGCTGGAGATCATCAAGCTCACCGGAGCCACCCCGCTGCCGAGCTTCAGATTGCTGCCGGGATTGTGTACCACAGTAGCCGGTATCCTCGACAGATCGGAGAGCTCGCCCTCCGGGAACCATACACAGTGAGCCAGAATGAGTCCCGGAACGTCACACAATCCGGTCTTCTCCAGATATTCCATGGCGCCGGTTCCAAACTCGTCCTTCAGGTATCCAAGCTCCCACTCCGTCTCGAGATAGTGAAGATGTACGGACATACCTTTATCCTTGGCGGAGAAGGCTATCCTCTTCATGACGTCTAAGGGCACCGTGTAGGGAGCATGGGGACCCATCTGCACCGTTACCATGGGATCGTCTTTATATCTATCGGCCAAAGCGAGCGATTCCTCTATTTTGGATTCGTCGCCTCCGACTATACCACGGCAGATCCCTGCTCTCATACCGCATGCCTTGGCGGCCTCTGTCACCTTGTCCATCTCGAAGTACATATCGCCGAAACAGGTGGTACCGGAGGAGGCCATCTCCATGAGGGCGGATCGGGTTCCCCAGTATATCCTCTCCGGGTTGAGGTTCGCCTCTACCGGCCAGATCTGTTCTTCCAGCCACTCTTTCAGAGGCCTCTCCTCTCCCAACCCCCTCAGAAGGCTCATGGCGGCATGGGTATGACAGTTCACGAAACCGGGCAGTACCGCCATCCGTCCCTTGCCGTCCACCATATCGTCTCCGATCAGGCTTCCTGCCTTCCCGACCGATGATATTTTCCCGTCCTCGATCAGGATATCGCCGGACCTCGCAGAATCCATCGATCCGTCGAGAAACATCACGTCCTTCAGAAGCATCGTCATTGACTCACTCCCTCCAGTCTGCCATATAGGCCTTCTGAGACTCGGAAAGCTCGTCCAAAGAGACTCCCAGGGACTCCAGCTTGGTGGAAACAACCAGACGGTCGATATCCTCCGGAACCGGATAAAGCCTGGAATCCATGTCTTCGTGGTTCCTGTGAACGTGAAGAGCCGACAGGAGCTGCAGCGCGAAGCTGAGATCCATTATCTCTATGGGATGTCCGTCTCCCGCCGCCAGGTTAACCAGGCGTCCCTCCCCCAGGAGGTAGATATTTCGACCGTCCTCCGTCCTGTAGCAGGTAACGTTGGGTCTGACCTCGGAGACACCGGAGGCTATCGAGGTCAGATCGGACTTCGATATCTCCACGTCGAAATGTCCCGCGTTGCCCAGTATGACTCCGTCCTTCATCTTATCCATGTGTCTGGCGCATATGACGTCCAGGTTGCCGGTCAAGGTGAGGAAGATATCTCCCAAGGGTGCGGCGGCATCCATGGTCATTACCTCGTGGCCGTCCATAAGGGCCTCGAACGCCCTGTGAGGGTCTATCTCGGTCACGACCACCCTGGCACCCAGGGCCTTTGCTCTCATGGCGACCCCTCTGCCGCACCAGCCGTATCCTGCGACCACCACTACCTTGCCGGCGATGAGGCTGTTTGTGGTCCTCATAACCCCGTCCCACACGGACTGACCGGTGCCGTAGCGGTTGTCGAAAAGGTACTTGCTGTCCGCATCGTTGACGGAGATCATCGGGAACGGAAGGATTCCCTGTCTCTCCATAGCCTTGAGCCTCTTTACCCCCGAGGTGGTCTCCTCCGAACCGCCTTTGACCTTTCCTATAAGGTCCTTCCTCTCGTCCAACAAGGTCGCCACTAGATCGGCTCCGTCGTCGACTATTATCTCCGGATCGCTGTTCAAAACGTCTCTAAGATAACCGAAGTAGCTGTCGTGATCCATGCCTCTGTGACTAAAAACGTGCACCCCTTCGGAGACCAAAGCGGCACAGACGTCGTCCTGGGTGGAAAGGGGGTTGCTGCCGGCGGCGAAGACCTCAGCCCCCAGACGGGAGAAGGTCCTCAACAGACAGGCGGTCTTGGCCTCTAGATGAAGACAGGCGGCCAATCGCACACCGTCGAAGGGTCTCTCATCGGAGTAACGCCTCTCCAACGACGAAAGGACCGGCATATATTGCCAGGCCCAGTCCAGTTTCTGCTTGCCTTTAGGGGCCATATCCATGTCGGCCACGGAAAAATTCCTCATCGATCAGCACATCCTCTCTCGTCTTTTAGACGACGGTCAATCGTCTCCGCTATGGACTCCAGGTAGGGAGGTCTGAGAACCCCCATCTCCGTAACTATGGCGGTCACGTTCTCGCCGGGAGTGACGTCGAACCCGGGGTTCCAGACCGGAACGTCCTCCGGTATCAGTTTCGAACCGTAGGGAGATCTTATCTCCGAACCGTCCCGCTCCTCTATGGGTATGCCATCTCCGTCGGAAAGACCTTCGTCGAAGGTACTCATAGGGGCGGCTACGTAGAAAGGCACTCCGTGGGACTTCGCGACGATGGAAAGTCCGTAGGTACCTATCTTGTTGGCGGTATCGCCGTTCATCGCTATCCGATCCGCTCCGACCAGGACGGCGTCTACCTTCTCTTTTTTCATCAGCCAGGCCGCCATTCCATCGGTCATGACCGTGACGTCTATCCCATCCTCCCGAAGCTCCCAGGCGGTGAGACGTCCTCCCTGAAGCCTGGGACGGGTCTCGTCGGCGTACACCCGAATTCTCTTGCCGGAACGCACGCAGGATCTGAGGACGCCGAGAGCGGTTCCCCAGCCAGATGTGGCTATGGCTCCGGCATTGCAGTGGGTGACGACGGTAGCCCCGTCCGGTATAAGGCTGGTTCCGTATTCCCCGATGGCCTCGTTTATGCTGAGATCCTCCCTATGTATCGCCATTGCCTCACCGACGACAGCGGCAGGAGAGGCTCCGGTTAACCTGTCGATCCTCTCGAGGGCCCATCGGAGGTTTACCGCCGTAGGGCGAGTCGACATCAGAAGAGACCTAGCCTCCTGCATGTCCTCTCCGCCCAGACGGGCCAAAGCCATGCCGTAGGCCGCCGCTACCCCGATGGCAGGGGCGCCTCGCACCACCATGGACTTTATGGCGGAGGCCACCTCTTCACAGGTTTTACAACGGACGAAGGCGACCTCCCATGGAAGTTTCGTCTGATCCAAAAGGGCAAGCTCCCCTTCGTTCCATTTCAACGTATCGGGGACCATCCAATCAGCTCCTTTTCACAACGCACGACGACTCCACTCGACAGTCGGCTCTTCCGTCCAGAAAATCGAGGGATATTTTTTTACCGGGAGTCATAGACCTCACAGAACAGACGGGAGTACCAGCTTCGTCTCGACAGGAAACGTAACCTTTTCCCAGAATCCTCAGGGGGGAGGCACCGTCCAAAGCCGCCGATAGCCCTGCAAGCCTCCCGATCTCGGAAACGACCGTCTTTTCAGTCGCAGATACGGCTCTACGAGACAGACCGTCGACGTCCTTTCTAAGACGGTCGATATCTCCCACCACGAGTCGAGTCAGGAGGATCTCCCTGTCGACGACGCGGGTGGCGAGTCGATCGATCTCCCTCTCCATCGCCTTTTTAAGGCGGTTTTTCCCGTTGGAAAGAAGGCTGTAGAGGTAGGTCCTGTCGGGGACGACCACCTCTGCCGCCTCCGAGGGAGTAGCACAACGCCTGTCCGCCGCCATATCGGACAGGGTGAAGTCGACCTGATGACCCACCCCCACCACGACCGAAACGGGGCAGGAGGAGATGGACCTCACAACCGCCTCGTCGTCGAAAGGATTGAGATCTCCTCTGCTTCCTCCGCCTCTGACGAGCAACACCGCATCGGCAGGCAACAGGGATGGCACCTTCGCAAAGGCCTCGACTATCTCGTCCGGACCGTCGATTCCCTGCACGGTAGCAGGGATGAGGACCAACTCCACCGACGGATTTCTGGTCCCCATAACCTTTACCACGTCTCTGAAAGCCGCACCGGTGGCGGAGGTTATACACAGTATCCTTTCCGGGTAGGGAGGGATAGGCCTTTTCCTCTCCGGAGCGAAAATCCCCTCCTTGGAGAGCTTCGCCCTGAGCTCTTCCTTCGCCCTCGAGATGGCCCCCTTTCCCAAGGGGAACAGCCTCCTGGCGTACAACTGGTATATCCCTCTCTGAGGATAGGAGGACACCCGTCCACCGACGACGACCTCGTCGCCGGGACGAGGCCATTTGACGACCCCGGCGGCATCTGACCTGAAGAGAACCCCGGCTATGCGGCTCTCCTGCCCAGATAGGGTGAAGTAGCAATGACCGCTGCTATGTCGTTTCAGGTCTACGATCTCGCCCTGGACCGCTATTTTCCCCATTCCCGGGTAACTCTCTATAGCGTCTTTTATCCTAAAGGACAGCTCGTCTACCGAGAGGATCCCCCTGTTGGGGACGACCTCACTCATCGTCTTCCGGAACGGCGCGGAATATTCTGGCCAGAGCTCCGTTCACGAACCGACCGGATTCGTCGGTACCGAAGACCTTGACCAGCTCCACTGCCTCGGATATGGCCACTGGGACGGGGACAACACGGGCTATCAGGCCTTCGTAAACGGCCAACCGTATGGCCGCATGATCCACTGCGACCATACGGTCTCCCCTCCACCCCACGACGTTGACGTTTATGAGATTGTCTATCTCTTCCAGATGGTCCATAACCCCCAATAAGAGGGCTCTGACGGCCTCCTCGATGTCGATCTCATCCTCGAAGGAAAAATCGTTCAACGCTTTCTCGGCATCGTGTTTTTTAGTCACGTCCATGGAATAGAGAAGCTGAAGAGCCACTTCCCGGGCCCGATGTTTTTTATAATGACCTCGTCCGACCTTCAATCCATCATCTCCTTGAAAAACCTGGCGATCCGAGAGGTCCAATGCTGCCCCTTATCGGAACGAAAGAAAAAAGCAAATCCGTAAAAAGCGGCACCTGCCAGAAGACATTCCAGGGTCCCCTTAAGTCCAAGCTTCAAAAGGGCCGCAACGACGGCGCCGATTATGCCCCAAAAGTAAGGCCGCTCCGTCAACCCCGGACCGTCCTCGCCCTCCACGTCGGAGACGTGCTTCCACGAGACCACTGCATCGAGCCCGAGAGCCTCGAGACGTTCCGTCAGCTCCTCCGACGTCGACAGCTTATCAAGATACAACGTGGTATCGCTCAAGACCAGAGAGAGAAAGATCTGATTTTTCTCACCTAAAAACTCGATATCCCTACAGCTGACGCCCTCGGGAAGATGGCTCTCCACGAAGGCCTTCAACCCTAACGTAGAAAGCCAGATTCTACCTCGACCGTTGTCCATCCACTTTACGTACACGGTGGCCTCCTAATCAAAAAAGGCCGACTCGAACTCGAGCCGACCCTCAAGCTATTCCTGGTCCTTTGATTGCGTCTCGGAACGCTCGTCTATCGCCTCGTTATCATCTCGGGGTTCTTCTTCCGTAGACTCCGCTGGCTCGACGACTTCCCCGGAGGACTCGTCGACTTTCGGTTCGTCGAAGTACACTCCTTGAACGTATATGTTCACATAATTGACGGCGTAACCGGTCATCCCCTCCAGCTCGTTCTTTACTGTCTCCTGGACGTCCCAGGCTAAGTCGGGAATTCGAAGACCGTATTTCACCATGAGAAAAGCGTCGACCGAGATGGACGGATTCTCTCCCTCGTCGACGTAGACCTTTACTCCCTCGGTCACCTTTCGCCCCAACCCAAGCTTGGAAGCAATTCCGGAGCTTGCCGGTTGAATTCCGGTGACCTTCTGTAGAGCCTGTCTGGCAAGCTCCGTTATGACATCCTCGGATATATGGACCTTCCCGGCCACATCTCCCGGAAGTTCGCCTTCCGCCTCGGCAACGGCGCTCTCTACGTCGACGATCTCCGTCTTTTCCGTCTCGACCACAGTGTGATTCATATCATCCATAGGTCAATCATTCCTCCTCGAGCTCGACCTCGGAAGGCGCAAAGGTCCTTCTGCAGTTGGGACATTGGACTGTATCGTTTTCATCGCATAGGTCCGGTCTGTAGTAGAACATGGTGGAACAGTAGGGACAAAGTATCGGCCGATAGAGGTCGACCCCTTCCGGTTCGTCTTCCTCCGCCGTGAGGATGTCCTCCTGGCCCAATACCCGATCGCCCAACCATCCCTCCTCGATGGCGTCCAGATCCTCGCCTAGACCATCACAGTAATCGGAGAGATCCATCAGTTCTTCCGTCAAGGCCACCAAGGATTCATCTTGCCGATCCATGTCGTCCACTACGGCGTCGAGGGCCTCCACGATAGCACCGTACAGGGCCATTTCAAAATCGTCCCTCGGCGTTCCCGCATCGAGCAATCCCTTGATATAGGCTATCTTTTCCCTCGCACTCATCCCGAACCTCCTCAGACAACGATAGAGGACCTACTTTTTAGCACGTTCCAGATAAGCCCCCGTCCTGGTATCTACCACTATATCCTCTCCGACCTCCACGAACATCGGCACCGTCACGGTAAGCCCCGTCTCGGTAGTCGCGGGTTTTCCACCGCCGGAGGCGGTATCTCCCTTGAAGTTAGGAGACGTCTCTATGATCTTCAGGGTCACGCTGTTAGGCAGCTCTATTCCCATGATCCTCTCTCCGTACATCTCCAGAGTAACTTCGAGATTGTCCGTCAGGTATTTGATGGCCTTGCCCAGCACCTCGGTGGAAAGATAGATCTGATCGTAGCTTACCATGTCCATAAAGACATAGCTATCTCCGTCCTGGTATAGAAACTGAGCGGGCTTCTCCTCGAAGACGATCCTATCGAATTTCTCTCCGGAGCGGAAAGCGTTCTCTATGATCGATCCGGTATCGAGGTTTCTCAGCTTGGTCTTTACAACCGCTCCGCCTCTTCCCATCTTATGGTGCTGGAACTCTACGACCTCCCACATTCCTTCCTGCCACAATATCTTGATGCCGGGGTAAAACTTGCTTGTATCCACTACCTGTGCCATCTATGAACCTCCTAGTTCGTGTCGCGTCTCGAATAGCACAATAATACGGACTTATGACCGTACCTGTCAACGTCGATTATCCCCATGACGAAGGAATCAAAGGTCCCATCGTTCTATAGGGCCGTCGGCGACGTTCAATATATAGGGAATCACAACCATGACGACCTCCGTTCTGTCGTCCGTCTTGCTCTTGGACTTGAAGAACTCTCCCAGCAGAGGGATATCCCCCAGTATAGGGATCTTGGTGGTGTTTTCCGTATGTCTCTCGTTGAACAACCCTCCGACCACGAAGGGCTCCCCGTCTCTCACCCTTATGGAGGTAACCACCTCTCTCTCGCTGGTCTGGGGAAATTCTTCTCCCTGGTTACCTTCCTTCCAGGCTATGACCTCTCCAGTCGAGATGGAGAGCTCCACCGAGATAATACCGTCCCTTCCGACCACGGGTGTAAACTCCAGCTTTGGACCTACCTCCTCGTCGCTGTAGGTTGGGTTCCCGGCATCGTCTCTGGCGGAGATATACTTCAGGTTTTCGACCAACTTTATAGACGCCTTCCGACCACTGACCGTTATAACCGAAGGATTGGCCAACACCTTGCCTTTGTTGGCCGTGACCAGAGCCTTGAGTCCCGTATCGAGAAGGCGAATGCCTCCAGTTCCTATATCGGGTATCTCTATGCCGGGAAACTCTATACCTCCAGGTCGGTTCTCTCCGGTAGGAGGATCGTAGGTATCGGGGTCCTTCACGTAAGAATAGCCACCCTCGGCTCCGGAGGAACTGGTACTCAGCCACCAATGCTTGTAGACCGCGTTGAGCATCGTCTCGAGTTCGTCGGAAGCCTCGTCTTTTATCTCTATTATCCTAGCACGAAGCATGACCTGCTTGCCTGGATCGTCCACGGTCTGAAGCACCCTCTCGAAATCGGAGAGCTGATTCTCCGACCCCTTGACGAAAAGCCTTCCCAGTCTCTCGTCCACGGTGATCTTTTCCTTCGGTATGGTTGTGAGGCCTCCTAGCATGTCCGGAAGAGTTTTTACGTCAGAATAGGCCACATCGTAGACTCTGGTCTTCTCCTCTCCCATTACCTTGGATATACCCTCGGGAGAGCCTATCACCAAGGTTTTTCCCACCTTGGCGTAGCTGAGGCCGTAAAGCCTCATGAGATAGCCGAAGACCTCCCGAAGAGGGGCTTCGTCGAATCTCATGGTGAGAGGAGGAACCTCCGCCACAGAGGGATCCAGAACGATGTTCACCTTCATCATGTCCGCCAACATCCTGAAGACGTCCTGTATACCTACGGAACGGAAGTCGACGGAAATCCTCTTGTTCGTCTGAAACGGATCGCTTCCGTCGGTGGGAATCCTACGGGGCTCCTTCAGCTTTTTGGAACTATCCTCCCTGTTCAAAGACGAGACAGTTCTGAAATCTAGAAAAACCCTGTTACAGGGAGAATCTCCCTTTACTGAGTGAAGAACTATCTTCTCTCCGGTGATGAACCTGACCCTTAAACCGCCCTCTACGTGATCCATCTCAACCTTGGAGAGAAGGGGAAAATTGTAGATCCTCTCCCAGCGAGACGAGGGGACAGTGGTCCCCTTGAATATCAGATCTATACGTCCTCCGTCCTGATTTGCCACCTCGGGACGGGGTAGATTCATTCCCTGGACGGTCACGGTTATCCTGTCGGCCCCTACCTGTTGAGGAGTTATCCCGGAAAGAACCGATGGCGGCAGAGGCTCCGAAAAAAGAGGTCCCGGCGCAAAGACAAAGGCAAATAGAACAACGAAGAATGCGATAGTTTTATTTCTCACGTCGACAGCCCTCCCACTTGACTAGAGATTCACCGGAACCGATACGTTGGTTCCGTTCCAACGAAAGATCAGCTTATCGGTCCCTATGGCGAGGAATCGACCTTTTTTATCGGCAAAGGTGGTTCCTTTTCTCACCACCATACCGTTGCCTATTCCGTCTATATCCACCACGGCGGAGGCATCTTTCCCCATAACCATGACGGCTCGAACTATCACCAGAGGAGGCAGGTCGACCAGGTCCTCCACGGACGGCTCGGTAGAGGCCACCGGTACGTTTTTAGGAGCCTCCATACGAACCATCGGATTTCTCCCTATCCTTATGATATCGTTGGCTAGGCGAAGGCTGTCCTTCCTCTCTGCCTGAACGGAATCGTAATTCAAGGCTAAGGCTTCCAATCTTTCTCTATCCCTAGATAGATCCAGCGGACGAACCGTCCTCTCCGACTCTGCCATATGAGCACCCCGCCAAAGGGCGACGAAACAAAACCCGCCCCAGCCAAGGGCAACGACGATCAAGGCAAAAAAAGTCCAACGAGCCCCCCTGTAAAACCGCTCATCGCCTTCCAGCAGATCGTCAAACCATCCTTTGGCACCTTCCAACCACGTAGTTTTAAACCCCATCAGACGTCACTTCCCCGCCACCGTCTCCAAGACTATATCGCCTCGGACTAGCTTATCCTTAAAACCTCCAAAGGTCAGGCTCTTAACCCTCAAAGCGACATCGAGCCTTCTCCAATCGGCCAAAGTTTTTATAAAGGAAGAATAAGGGCCCTCAAAACTTATTTTAACGGCTTGATCGCCGGTATTCCCCTTCATAGAGGCCTCGTCTATAACCCTGGATAGAACTCCGTTAGCGGTAAGCTGTCTCTGTACTAGGGAAAACAGATCGACCTCGTTTTCGGGGCTGTTGACGACGGAGGCATCCGAGATGGGACCGATGATCTCCTTATACATAGATATACGCCTCTCCGTGGACAGGGTCTGTCGTTTTAAAACGTCAAAATCTCTCTGAACGGACAGAAGCTCCTCCTGAAGTCGCTCCACGTGAGAGGTCAAAATCAACGCAAGGGACAGGATCAGCAATGGAACCGCAAAGGTGGCTATCGCGAAGACCTTCCTCCAGCTAAGCTCGGTCATGGAGATACCTCCTCACCGATCTTGAAATCAGAGACCGTGCATAAAAGACGAAACTCGACCAAGCTTGTCCCCTCGTTGGAGACCCTCCTGGTATTGGGAAAGCCGACCTGCGATATCGCCGGCGATTCCATCAACCCGGTAGCGAACAGGACCACATCGTTTTCGTTATAGGAAAACCCGTTTATCTGAAGCTTCCCCGGCTCGGCTCTCAATGACTCCAGCCAGACTCCATCGGGCAAGGAAAGCTCTATCTGTCTGAATATCTCCAGAAGAGGAAGATCCCCGTGTAAAAGCTTCAGAGTCGCCGCCACCAGACTTTCCTTCTCTCTGAGTCGTTCCAGTTCCGAGATGAGATTGACCGACTGAATGGAAAGGGCCTCTTTCCTGCTCTCGGTTTCGTCTATTTTTTTCTGTAACGAATAGGAACGCAGGATACCGCTGAACAGGACCCCGATACAGACGACCATAGCCGCGGCGGAAATCGACATGGCCAAGATCTTGACCAGATTGACCTTGTTGGACTTCTCTACCGGACGCAGCTCCGGAGGCAGGAGGTTAAGACGAACGGTCATGGCAGATCCCTCACAGCCAAACCAACGACCACATCGGAATCGCCGGTTTCCTCGGGCGAATCGGATATGCCCCATTTCAACCAAGGATCGACGCTCTTTACCGAAAAATCAAACTCGTCCTCCAGCCTTTTGACGATCTGTTCCCTCACGGACATATCTCCGGCAAAAAGCACGGTATCCAATTGAATACCCCTAAAAAGGGTACGAACGTAGTTGCCTGTGGCCTGAATCTCGCTGACCACCCGGTTGGACAGCTCATCGAGAGACATCATCGAATCGGCGGGGAATGGCACGGAACGGAATAGAAGGCTGCTTTCCCTAAAGCCTACCATGACCTGAATAGACTCCGCAGCTATTATCAGAACCATGTATCCCTGTTCGGAAGAGGACATCCCCTTGCTTATCGCCCTGAAAGCGGCTACGTTGTTTGGTTCCACCGATGATAAGGGGACCCCCGACTCGACCAGCTTCTCAAGAAATCCCTGCATCTTGCTCTTCCTTACGGCGGCCACCACCAGGTGAACGCGATCCTGTTTTCCCCCGTCGGGCAATTCTATGACGTCCGAATCATAAAGGGCCTCCGAGGCGTCGAAGGGGAAGTTTTTGTCGAACTCCCAATGGAGGACATCTTTGGCCATCTCCGTATCCATATCGGGAAAATCGACGTTCTTTATCATGACGTCTCTGGAGGGAACTCCAAGAGATACGTCAAAGCTAAAACCGCCTATTCTATCCGACAGCTCCTTAATGGCCCTCTCAACCTCATCCTGATCCACCAAGGAATCCTGCTTCACCGCTCCGTGGCCGTAACTGACGAACTCATAATGGTTGACCGTCAGCATCGAATTGGATCGAAGGATTTCAAGGTAATATATCCCGTTGGTCATTATGGCTAAGCCGGCAAAGCCGTTTTTGGTCTTTTTTCTATTCCATAAAGCCATTGAAAACCTCCGTCACTGTATTTCCAAAGCTACCGAAGCGGACAAAGCGAACATTCCCTCTTGTCCAGCCTCCACGGAAACCCACGTCGAACTGTCGAAAAAGAGATCAAAGAAACGTTCGGACGAAATCCTGCTATCATCCACGTCGAAAAAGGACGTTTTATCGTCCCAGTGGATGGGGAGTACTATTTCGCCTTCCTGACTCAAATAGAAAATCTTCGCTGAACGCTCCACTCGCGTTATCGTTCCGGTGATCTCGAAAGCCTCGGCACTTGCACGTTTAGGGAGCAACGCCAGACAACACAAATACAGAAAAAGAAACCCTGCGATCCTGGTTTTTCCCTTAAGAGTCACCATAACCTCCTCCAGTATCCGGAACGCATAACGTCCCCATTCGAGCCCCCCTCTTCATCATCGGGAACCTCTATGGAGAGGACAGCTCCGTCTGAATCCATTTTAGCACCCAGCCCCTCGGGAAGATCAAATTCATCTTCTTCCTTACCGCCGGGATTAAGGACTCCCATCACGACCTTTCCGTTCTTGACCTCCATTCCGGTTATCTTAATGCCAGGCAAAGATAGACTCCTGGACTTTCCCGAAAAGGCCCCAGCTCCGTCAAAAGCTTTCAACATGTAAAGCTTAGCGATCCCCGGCTCGCAGGGATTCCCCTGAGAAGCTATGTAGGTGCTTCCAAAAAACTTTCCCCTGTAGATCAAAGGCGGGGTCGTTGAGAACTCCCCTCTCTCCAAGGGTATAATCCATCCCGGCTCTCTATCGTCCTCGTCAAGAAGGTCGTCGTTAAAGACCAAAACCTTGAGGTCTTCCCTGGCTATCTTTCCGGATTCCGAGTCCGGCTCCTTAAAGCCTACCAGACAATTCGAGCCAGGGCGATCGGACCCTCTAGGGACAAGATCGTAAGGATCTCCCGTAGCGGCAAAGATCCATCTCCGTCCGTTCTTCAAGGAGAGGTCCACCCCGTGCACCAGAGGAGGCCGATCCTCTCCATCCGCCAGGTCCCCTATCATGTCTAGACTCCAGCTGTAGGGATCGTTCCCCTCCCAATTGAGGCGCCACAGCTGTCCTTCGGTATCACCGACGTAGGAACGGGATATTCTGAGATAGTCGGGCCTTCCATCCCCCTTGCTGACGGCCACATCGGCGATGACCTGCCCCATTCTGTCGTCTGAGATGGTTTTAAACACCGATCCGTCGGAGACGTCCAAAGCGTATATGGCCCTTCCCCCCTGATCGTCGACGTGTTGAAAGGAGATAGCTCCATCCGAGGATCTTACAGTGCTGCCCGCTCCGGCTCCGAACAGGGCGAGCCATTTTCTCTCCCAGCCGTCGTCTATCCATCCGATAAAAGGCTTTCCTATCACCCTCCTGAGGGATGGGACTGCGTTATCCCCGGAAGTAAGGTGGGATCCTTTCTGAGAGTAACTCCACACCAGCCCGTTATCTTCAGGGATAAAACCGTTGTCCGAGTAGACCAAGCTATCTCTGGCCCATATGAAACGGGGCTTGACGGGATCGGTGACGTCCAAAGCGTAAAGGCCGGAACCGCCGTAGCCGAGGGACCCCAGCAAGATAGTTCTGTATCTCTCTCCGGTAACCCCGTAGGGAGTCTCTATCTTAACGTCCTCCACCACTATGGGACCGGCCAGAAGATACCTGGAACTTCCCATCTCGGGTTCTACCGGGTTGTCCACTAATCCGGCAAGACGGGAACGGCAAAGAAGATTGGGAGGGATAATCCCCAGAAACTCCCTGCCTGTCTCGTCGTCAAAAAACTGCAAAATCCCGCCGTTCCCCTGAGAAAAGAGCACCACGTCTCTGGAGCGGTTTTCATAGACGAAAGAGCTAAAATCGGGGTCGGACCTGGTCCCGGGAGGACCTTCCATCAGCAAGATATCCCCCCTGTAGAGATCCACCATAGGAGAGACCCTGTCGGAGTTATGATTCCAACTTCCACCTCGAACCCAACGGACGAAATTAGCCGAATCGGAATCGCTCACGCCGGCTTGGTAGGCCACGGAGGAAGCCTCCGTCCCTCCCGTAGGAAACCTCTTTAGATTGCTGCCGGAAAGGGACTCACCGGAAAAATCGTACCAAGGAGCATGATATATATTCCGCCTGTCCCACCGAGGCAGCCCTTCCGATCCATCCCAAATAGTCTCATATCCGTCGGGAGACGTCAGTCTTTTCTTGTAGAGATAGCCCGGCCATGCACCGTCGGTTCTAGGGAGGAAAGAGGCCGCATAGACGATATCGCCCTCCTCGGACAAGTTCGTCTGAACGTCGGGAGGAACCGAGGACGATCTGCCATTCTGTATCAACCTGAAGATAGTTCGAAACGCCTCCAGGAGGGAGTCCGTATCTGTAGCGTAATAGGCGGTCTTCTTTATGCTCTCGTCCACCTCCCAAGCCCGTCCCTCGTCAGCCATCGCGTCGAGTGTATCAGACTGAAAATCGACTAAACCTATCACAAAGGTCCTGACCGGCCGAGCTTTTTTTCCATACGGGTTAGGCCAGTCGGGATCGTCTAGGTTGGCCCGGTAGAGTTTTTCGACAGCGTCCTCCGGTTTGGCTCTGGGATCGGAGTCCTCTCCGTCGGTGAGGACTATCAACCAGTTGTCCTGACAGGGGTACTCTATCTCCGACTGAATGAAGGCATAGGCGCAATTTTTGGGATTATTGCCTCTGGAAAGGATGGATCTCTCTAAGGGAGTGCCACCGACGGCTCTCAACTCGTCGTTTTCGGAGGTCTCCACTCCGTCTATCAGGGCCAGAAGGTCGTACCAGTGGCTTGTCCCCAGCTTACCGTCCGGCACGCCGCCGTAAAAGTTCGACGGAGCATAGAAAAAAGGACCTATTACGTCCAGCCCCAATCTCATAAGCGCCTTGCTTTCGCCTGTGGGTTGCCAGGAGAGCCTCTGTCTTTCCCAGTACCACCCCCCCCAGTAAGAGGGGAACTCATAGGAGACATATCCGCTTCCCGGAACGCCATATCTCTCTCTTTGATGATAGGTACATAAACCTATCTTCAAGCCCTCCACCATGGAGGGGTCTGTGAAGATGGACCAGAGGACCTTCTTCAATATGTACATCCTGCTGTCGTTGGGGTGCAGGTAGCGATTCCCCTTTCGTCCCATGAGGCCAAGAAGAGTATCATATCGAAGATCGGACACCTCTTCGTCGGACAGATAGGTTACGGGAGGATAATACGATAGAGAACCGTCGTCGGGATCGTTGTTGCCGGGGTCGGTGTCCCTTCCGTAATAATATTGATCGCTAAAGGGCTTGCTTCCGTCACCGTGAGTGGTATCCCCCTCAAGATCGAACAGCATTGAGCCGCTCGTATCGATGAGCAGAAGGACGTTTGGAGGGACGGGGGTGGAATATTCCTCCGGAACGGGCTTGAATACGCTGGGAAGGTCTGAGGCGGCAGCGACGAAGGGGGAGAGGAACAAAGAGGACAGAAAAGACGCGATAAAATATTTAAAGGCTGCGGTACCTTTCATCACAATCTACCTCCTCAATTCTGCGATTTTTCCACGGTCTGTTCCAGCGTGATGTGAAACCCCTGATCGTCCCTTACTGTAGTCCTTACTAGATATACCGACAGCCCCTCTACGTTTCCTCCGTAGTTCTCCTCCTTTTCGGATTCCCCCTCCGAAGCGACGTGCAACTCACCCGAACGCCTGGGAGGCAAACCGGCAATATAGGCAAGTCCGCTGTCCCTATACACCAGGTCGTAGACCGCCGTTTTGGACGTCAAGTTACCCGTGGACCCGTCGCGTATCATGGGGAAATCGTCAACCCTGGCCAGCAGGACGTCGAAGGAGACGCCGTCGTCGGGATCTTCGTCCCAGGAGGAGAAATATCCGCCGTGATATTTCATCAGGGGGAAGGGCTTATCCTCAAGCTCCAGAGTCAACCAGGCCTTCATGTGTTCAATTTCCGAAACGGCCATGCTGTACATCTCCATCCTTCTTATCGACCTCGAGGAGCTTCTGTGGAAATTCTCCACTATGTAGAGAGAGGCAAAGACGAAGGCGGATCCAACCGTCAAGACTATCAGCACCAAAACCAGAGAAAAGCCGGAACGCCTCATCTGTTTCTCACCCGCCAAAAAGAGGTCGTCATACTCAACCGATAGCGATAGTCGTCCGCGGTGGGCATATCGCCGGCATCAGGCCACGGCAGGTTTTCCTGAGGTACGGGGCTGTCTTCCCTGACATCCCCTCTGGTCAACACGCTGACCTTTAGCACATTTCCGGGAAGCTCTTCGAAGAACACCTTCAGGACCCCCTTTACCACCGGCTGAGATGACACGTTATTGTCATTTACGTAGAAGACCCCGCCGGAGGCGTAGGCTTCCATGGTCCTAATCATGATAAGAGGGTCATGCTGGGCGGACGTCGCCGGAGATTTTCCTCTGAAAACCAGATCCAGAGGGTTGCCGTTTGAATCTGTTACAAAGGGGGCCTCTACGGACAAAAATGATACCCATCTCTGCCCTGAGGACTTGGAGAGATATGCCTGTTCCAAGGTCATCCCACCGACGTTACCGGTAAGAGAAACCGAGGTCGAACCTCCGGGGGAGAAGTCGGTCATCGCAGAGGTCACGACGTCCAGGGGGACGGCATAAACCAACCGAATTCTTTTCCCTTCGTCAACTATGGAGACAGGAGCGCCCCAGGATTTCAAAAGAGAATCGCTTTCGACGCAGTGAGAATAGCCGCCAGGATCGGATGGCAATCCCAGCCCGGCGGATAAGACCGCGGACTCCAGATAGGCCAGGACCATCTGCCCCTTTTCAAGGGCGGTCGTGTACTCCGAGGACTGCTCGTAATTTCTCAAATAAGTGTAAAGGAGGGATACTGCTGATCCGGCCACGAGCGAGGTTATCAACAACGCAATCAAGACCTCCAGCAAGGTGAAGGCCCTCTTTTTTTTCGTCCCCTTTTCGTAGACACGGATCATAGGGAACCTCCTCTGACGGAAAAAGGTCCGTAATCCCGGGAGACCGACAGAGATCCGCTTCCCATTAGCCCCGACCACTCGACCTCGACTGTAACAGTCCAGAGGTCCGAACTGGCGGAGCTATGGACCGTTCGATTCCACAGGTAGCCTCTGTCGTCGCTGGTCACCACGACCCAGGCGGGGATGGAGGAGGAGTCCAGACGGACCCCCTCCACCTCCTCAAGCCTGGTCATGGCAACCGACGTAGCCCTCTCCCTCTCCGCGCCATGGACCATCAACCTGGTGGTGGCTATCGGAACTACCGCCAGACCGACCAGGGCGACCGCCAGTATTAGCATGGCTATCAGGGTTTCTACGAGAGAGAAGGCGCCGCGGGACATGCTCCTAGCGAACCCTCATGTAGACACCGTCGTTATTGTCGTTGTATGGTGTCCCATTTATGTTGTAAAGACCAGTTTCAGTTGCCATGGACGTCAATTTCTCTCTCACGCCTTCTTCATTAGTAACCAAATCCCCCTTATACCCTACCATGTCGAAGGACACTACTTTATACTCATAGTCTCCTGCAACAAGCTCTCTGTCCATGTACTTTCCCAACACGTCCTTAACGTCACCTTCAGCAGGCCACGCGTTGTTGTCGGCGTAGTACATAAGCGCTGCGGACTTTAGGCTCCTAAGGTCGCTGACTATCTTGGTGGCGTTGGCCTTGTCGGTTCCGCTTCCGGCAACCAGAAGCATTCCTCCGGCCAGTATGCCGATGATTATTATGACTATCAGCAGCTCGACCAGAGTAAACCCTCTTGCCTTTCTCGCTCTCTTTGCCTTTACGTTATCGCTCATCTTCATGTTCACATTCCTCCCATTTATTTTTATGTTTTTATCTATATGCCGAATATAGCATCACACACTTGATTGGTCCAGCCTTAAAGCATCTCCTGTATGGCCGTAACGATAGGTGAAAAGATGGCGAGAGCCACCAAGGCCACTATTCCTCCTACGAAGACTATCAGAAGGGGCTCCAGTATGGACGTGAGCCTCTTTATCTTCTCGTCCAGTTCTAGCTCGAACCAGTCGGCCACCTTGTTGAGCATCTCGTCCACCTGGCCGGTCTCCTCCCCTACGCTGAGCATATGGGCCACCATGGGGGGAAACAGCTTGACGTTTCTGGCGGTCTCGCCCAGACCGGCCCCCTTCCTGACGGATCGCTCCAAAACCTTGAACGCCCCCTCGAATACCGTGTTTCCCGCGATACGAGACGTCATGTCCAGGGCCTGGAGAATGGGGATACCCGAATGGGTGAGGGACGCCAGAGTTCTGGTGGATCTGGCCATTCCCGCCCTGAATATCAGGTCTCCGAAGATAGGCAACTTCAGTTTGACCCTGTCCATGAAGGGTTTGGTCCTACCCCACCGAGCTAGAAATATCGTAGCGGCTACGAGCCCCGCCACGGAGAGGACGAAATACACCCAGTTATCGGCCATCCAGAGTCCGAAGGAGAACATCGTCCTCGTCGCCCAGGGCAACTCTATTTTCAGGTTGGTGAATACCGTCGCGAACTTGGGCATGACCACGGTTATCAGGAGATAGAGAACGAACAACGAGAAGGCCATCACCACCGCGGGATAGGTTACGGCGGAGACGATCTTTTTCTTGAGGGCGTCCTGACGCTCCAGAAAATCGGCCACCCTCTCGAGACTGGTGTCCAGAGATCCCCCTTCCTCTCCGGCCTGGATTATGGATATGGACAGAGGGGGGAAGACCGGTAGCTTCCCCATCGAGTAGCTGAGGGATTGCCCTCCGTCGACCATTCTCTTGACCTTGGAGATACCATCGGTGAGTATCTTGTTTTTAGTCTGTTCCGCCAGTATATCCAGAGAGGATCCCAGGTTGACCCCGGCTCTTACCATAGTGGCCAGTTGGCGAAAGAAAACCGCCTTATCCTTCAACGGCACCGTACCGATCCTCTGAAGCCGACCGAAAAGTCCCTCCGACGAAGAGAACCGGGAACCTCCTGACGATCGATCCTTATCTTTTACCGATCCGCCTCCCTCCTCTATGGAGACTGGCAGCATGCCTTTCTTTCGAATCTGAGCGACCACGGATCGGGTGTCGTTGGCCTCTATAACTCCCACGTCTATTTTCCCGTCCGAGGCTCTCGCCTTATAACGATATTTCACGGCCAATCACCGCCTTATCCAAGATCGTCGGCCTCGAACACGAGGCGCTCGAAGTCCTTGCGATCGTAGGCATAGGTTCCGGCCTGTTCGAAAGTCAACATGCCCTTTAACACCAGTCGAGACAGATCCTGCTCCATGGAATGCATTCCGACCTCCGAGCCAGTCTGCATTATGGTCTTGATCTGACCCGTCTTACCCTCTCTTATGCAGTTTCTCACCGCCGGATTCACCCTGAGCAGTTCGGTAGCCACCACTCGGCCGCCCCCCGGCATAGGGATAAGCTGCTGAGAGCAGATCCCTATCAGCGATGACGCAAGCTGAAGCCTTATCTGCTGCTGTTGATGGGGAGGAAATACGTCTATCATCCTGTCGATAGACTGAGAGGCATCCCTGGTGTGTAGGGTAGCGAAGACCAGATGGCCCGTCTCGGCAGCTGTTATGGCCGCTCCTATGGTCTCAAGATCTCGCATCTCTCCTATAAGGATGACGTCGGGGTCCTGTCTTAAAGCCCTTTTAAGGGCCTCGGCGAAGGAAGCTGTATCGGATCCCACCTCTCTTTGATGCACGACGGAGTTTTCCGACCTGTACATATATTCTACAGGATCCTCTATGGTTATTATATGTTCCTTTCGGGTCAAATTTATGTGCTGGATGCACGCCGCCAACGTGGTGCTTTTCCCGTGTCCGGTGGGCCCTGTGACCAGCATCAGTCCTCTTTTTTGCTCACATAGCGACTCGAGAGCCTGAGGCAACAAAAGTTGATCCAATGTCCTTATGTCCGTAGGGATAAGCCTGAGGGCCATGGCGGGATTGCCCAGCTCGTAGAAACAGTTTCCTCTGAACCGGGCCTCCAGGTCGTCTCTTTTGAAAGAAAAGCCGAAATCCATCTCTTTCTTCTCGAAAAAGGTCTCACGCTGATCCTCGGACAGGACGTCCGACAGGATAGTCTCCATATCGTCCTCCTCTACGACACCCACGTTGGAGACCTTTACAAGGCACCCGTCGATCCTCATTATCGGACGGTTCCCTACGCTCAGATGAAGATCGCTGGACCTCTTCTTTACAACCTCTCCCAGCAGATCGTGGATTCTGACGGACAAGGACATGACATCTCCCCCTAGATCGTGACGTTCATCATCTCCTCCATGCTGGTGACGCCCTCCAAGACTTTGGAAACGCCAGCTTCACGGAGTGTTCTCATGCCCATCTTGACAGCCTTGGTTCGTATTTTAGAGGCGGTATCCTGGTCTATGATCCCGTCCTTTATGGAATCGTCCAGCTCCATTATCTCGAACAGGGAGGTCCTGCCGGAATAACCGGTTCCCCGACAGGCGTCGCATCCCTGGGGTCGATAGGCCTCCGATCCTTGAGGAATACCCAGTTCGGAACAGAGAATGTCGGGGATGACGTATCTTTCCTTGCAGTTTTCGCAGAGGCGCCGAACAAGTCTCTGAGCTATGACGGCGATGAGAGAGGACGCGACCAAAAAGGGAGGAACCCCCATGTCCTCCAGACGAATAGGGGCACTGGTGGCGTCGTTGGTGTGCAAGGTAGACAGAACCAGGTGGCCCGTCAAGGCTGCCCTTATGGCGAGATTGGCCGTTTCGCCGTCCCTTATCTCTCCGACCATTATCTTGTCCGGGTCCTGTCTCAGGATGGCTCTGAGCACGGAGCTGAAGGTTCGGCCCGCCTTTTCGCTGACCTGTACCTGGCTTATGCCGTTTATGGAGTACTCCACCGGGTCCTCGATGGTCACTATGTTGACGTCGGGGTTGTTTATCCTCTCCAAAAAGGAGTACAGCGTTGTGGATTTTCCGCTTCCGGTGGGACCGGTCACGAGGATTATCCCGTAGGGAATCTTTAGAAGCCGATCCAGCCTGTCCCGATCCTCCTGGTCGAATCCGAGTTTTTCCAGACCCACCATTGCGTTGCTCTGGTCCAGGACCCTTATGACCGTTTTCTCCCCATAGATGGTGGGCAAGGTGGACACTCGGAGGTCCACCTTTCTGTCCAGGACTCTTATCAGAATCCTTCCGTCCTGAGGTTTCCTCTTCTCCGATATATCTATATTACCCATTATCTTTATTCTGGACGTCACTGCGGGGTGGAGCCCTCTGGAGAAGTCCAAAGCGTTGAAAAGCTGTCCGTCGACGCGAAAACGGACCTGGGTGCTTTTTTCCATAGGCTCTATGTGTATATCCGAGGCCCCTTCTCTGACCCCCTGCTCCAGTATGTTGTTGACGATTTTTATTACCGGGGCATCGTCGGCCGCCGCACCATCCCTGATCGCGATCCCCAGATCCAGCTCTCTGCCCTCCGAGCTGGAGTCGACCACCTCTATCTCGGCGTCGTCCAGGGATTCCTGCATAGTGTATATCCTTCCAAGATCCCTGAGTATCTGAGAACCAGGACAGAGTCCGAAGGATATCTCCTTGCCGGATATCATCCTGAGTTCGTCGGCCGCCACTAGATCCAGAGGATCGGCTGTGGCCACCATGAGGTTTCCGTCGTCGGTTATAGTAAGAGGAATGACACGAAGCCTCTCCGCCGCGTTCTGAGGTATCAGCCGAAGGGCCTCCGGCATAGGACGATATCTGGAGGTGGACACCATCGGAAGATGAAGCTGTTTAGACAAAGCCTCCACCAGTTGAAATTCCGACAGTCTGCCGTTTTTCAGGAGGATCTCTCCCAGTCTCATGCCGGTCTGCTTCTGTTCCTCCAAAGCGGATTCGAGCTGTTTTTCCGTGAGGACGTTGGACTTTATAAGAAGATCCCCGAGTTTGACGTTTTTAAACGATTCCAACTCATACACTCCTTTTCCTGAAAGGACTTTATCTCCCCGTTTCCGAGGATGGACAGGAATCCGCCAGAGGACATCTCGAACAGATCGGTTTCCTAGCCTTACAGATGGATTTACCGTGACTGATGATGTTGAGGTGGGCGCCTTTCTTTCGCTCGTCCGGGACGATTTTCTCCATATATTCCTGTATCCTTACCGGATTAGCCGAGGGGGCAACCCACTCCATCCGACGGCAGAACCTGGCGACATGGGTGTCCACGGGGAAGGCGGGGATGTCCATATCGAAGACCAGGACGCAGGCAGCGGTCTTAGGGCCGACGCCTGGAAGACCCTCGAGAAAGGCCCTTACGCCGTCCGGTTCCCGCTCTTTCAGCCTCGTCAGACCGTATTCGCCAAGCTCGTCGTGGATTATCTTCAGCACGTCCAGCATTCGAGCGGCCTTGACGTTGGCGATGCCGGCGACCCTTATGGCGTCGGCCAGTTCGTCGGGGGTGACCGCCGCGACGTCCTCCCAAAGGGGATACAGGGCCTTCAATTTATCGAAGGCCCTGTCTCTGTTGTTGTCGTTCGTGTTCTGAGACAGGATTGTCAACATCAGCCCGTCCAGGGGATCGTCGAAGGCGGAGACCATGGGGTTCTTTTCCTGACCCCACAGTTCCTCCAGCACATCGAGCACCGATAGAAGATCGTCCCCGACTGAAGAAAACGAGCTGAGTAACCCGCCCCCCACCTCGGACAGAAGTCTGCTCACAGTAGCTGTTCCTCCACCTTATTCTTCTTGGCTTTTACCGATTTATCCGCCGTTCCGGACATTTCCTTGTGTATTCTGGCGGCGTCCTTCATCCACTTCTTGAGCTTGGCCTTGACCTTACCGTGTATGGAGTTTTTGGGATAATTGCCCCTCTTGTTGGGATTTCCTGCAGGTATCCCAGTGAGCACCTCTATTCCCTCGTCCACCGAGTGCACCTTCCAGACGTGGAACAGCCCGTCCTCTATGGCCTCTACGACCTCCTCGTTCAACATGAGATGCCGTTCGTTCTGATGGGGTATTATCACTCCCTGGGAGCCGGTGAGCCCTCTCTCCTTGCAATAGGAGAAAAACCCCTCCACCTTCTCGTTTACCCCTCCTATCGGCTGGATGTTTCCGAACTGGTCCACCGATCCGGTGACGGCTATGGACTGATCTATAGGGACCTCCGCCAAAGAGGATAAAAGGCTGTAGAGCTCGGTGGAGGATGCGCTATCTCCCTCTATGCCTCCGTAATTCTGCTCGAAGGATATGCTGGCCGACAGGGTCAGGGGCATATCCTGGGCGTATTTCATGCCGAGATAGCTGTTCAAGGTGAGGTGACCTTTGTTGTGGATGGGGCCGGCCATGGCGGTCTCCCTCTCGATGTTGACCACTCCCTCCTTGCCCATGTATGTGTTGGCGGTTATCCTGGCGGGATGTCCGAAGGCATAGTCTCCGAGGTCTATGACGGCCAGTCCGTTTATCTGTCCGATCGCCTCTCCCTCGGTGTCTATCCTTATGACCCCGTCCACGAAGGCACGACGGATCCGCTCCTCCACCAAACTGGCTCGATAGCGGGTTTCCTCTATCGCCTTTCTCACGTGGCTCCTGGAGACAAGCTCAGCCTTGTCCAGCTTGGCCCATGTTATGGCCTCCACTATGACCTCTATTATCCGGTTGAACTGTATGGACAGGCGGTCCTTATCCCCGGAGAGGCGGGCCGACCAATCTATGACCTGTGCGACCGCCTCGGCGGTGAAATGAGGCCCCTTCTCTCTTTTGACGACCGTGGTTATGAATTGGGCCATCTGGTGCTCGGTACAGGCGGTCCTCTCCATGTCGGAGGTGAACTCCGCCCGAAGTTTGAACATCTTGCGGAACTCTGGATCGTAGTACTGAAGCAGATGGTACAGATAGTGGGTACCGACCAACACGACCTTGACCGATATGTCCACTCCCTCCGGACGGAGGGACGACATGGGAACGGCGCCGTACTGTTCGCCCAGGTTCTCTATGTGGAGGGTTCCTGTTCTCAAAACCCTCTTGAGTCCCTCGTAGGACATGAAGTTTCTCAAAAGCAGGTCCACGTCCAAAACGAGAAATCCTCCGTTGGCCTTGAGTATGGCTCCTGCCACTATTTTGTTGAAGTCGGTATAGAGATATCCCTGGCGGCTTTCGTACTCGACCTTTCCCATGAGGTTATAGTAGGTCGGGTTGGTCTCCCATATGACGGGAGCTCCGTCTTCCGGGTCGTTGGACACTATGGGGTTTACCTGATAGACGCTGAAATCGACCTCGGTATTGTCGTCCCTGGCCGACGCCACGAACACACCGAAGTTGTCTATGACGCTGGAGGTATAGGCGTCTATCCAGCCGAGGACCTTGTCGTTAACGCCGAAACGCTCTCTGACGTCGTCTATGGCGGGCTGAATGGCGTTTCTGCATATCTCCGACTCCAGCTCGCTTATCTTCTTCTTGAGGTCTTTCTCCTTGTCCCTGATATCCCTGAGAACTCCCAGGGTCTTCTGGGATATCTCCTCCGATTCCTTCTGGAGCTCCTTTTGTCTGTCCTCGCTAAGGGCCTCGAACTCTTCAGGCTGTATTTCCCTCCTGGTGGAGTTGCCCTCTTCGTCTACGTCGTCGGTCAAGGGGATGTTCACGAATCCCTGAGGGGTTCTCTTGACGGAGAAGCCTCTTTCCCAGGCCCAGGCCTTGACCTCCTCCATCTTCTCGTTTACCTCTTCCTGGAAGGCCTTGACCTCCTGGGCCTTGGTGTCCTCGTAGTGCCCCTTTTCGAAGGCTTTGTTTATGACGCTCTTCAGCTCGTCTATAAGATTTTCAAAGGCGGACTCCATGGCCTTTCCCTGTCCGGCGGGAAGAAATAAGGCCACAGGTTCCCCGGGATTGTCGAAGTTATAGGCATATACCAGATCGTCCGGTACATCCATCTCCTTCGCCTTTTTTCTGAGGCTGTCCAGGGCATAGGTCGTCCTGCCGCTGCCTGAGTTGCCGACGACGAAGATGTTGTATCCCTTGCTGTTGACCGAGAGACCGAACTCCATGGAACGGACAGCCCTCTCCTGACCTATGAAACCGGTGAGGCAATCGACCTCCTCGGTCGAGGAACAGTCCAGCGAGGAGGGGTCGGTAGTCCTTCTGACCGCCTCGGGGTCTAGACGCAACAATTCCTTTAAAGACATAAAAACTCCTCCTTTATCGGCTGTATACCCTATCTATGATTCCACCACCCAACAGACAGGGGCCATCGTAAAGCACCAAGGATTGCCCCGGCGCTACTCCTTTTGCCGGTTTTTCCAACAGGACCTCCGCATAGCCCTGATTTAACCTGGATAAAACCGCCGGGACCGGTGCGGAGCGATAACGATGTTGAATCATGTAAACCGATCCTTCATTTACTTTATGTTGCCATTTTAGCATAGAAAATCCTATTCTGACAACGGAGGTATCCGCCTCTCTGCCCAGTATCAGGGCGTTTTCGGCCCTGTCCTTCCTCACGACAAACCATGGGCCTCCTCCCAGCCCCAGCCCCTTTCTCTGTCCTTCGGTGTAACGGCACAACCCTCTATGACGGCCCAGCACGTCTCCGTAAAGTGAGATCATGGGCCCCGGGCCAGCCTCCTCCCTCAAATTCTCGTCCAGAAAGGAGTCAAGCGATCCCGGGATGAAACAGATGTCCTGGCTATCGCCGGATCTCAGTTCCTCGTCGTCGAACTCGCGGAAGACCAGATCCCGAACCTCCGGTTTGGACAATTTTTCCAGAGGAAAGATCAGACGATCGAGCCACTCTGACGGAAGTCGATAGAGCATATAGCTCTGATCCTTCCCCCCTATCTCGGCCCTGATTATGGCCGAATCGCCGCGATAGGGGGTTATCCCGGCGTAATGTCCCGTTCCGACCAGGTGGATTTCTCTTCGATCGGCCTCTTCGAAGAGGAGCCTGAACTTGACCCTCTCGTTGCAGAGCACGCAGGGGTTGGGAGTGGTACCCCTCTCGTAGGCCTCCAGAAAGGGCTCCACCACGGAGGATCGAAAAGCTTTTCTGCCGTCTACCTCCACCACCGGTATCCCCAGCGAGTCAAGCCCCTTCAACCTGGCCTCGTCCAGCCGATCCTCCTTTTCCTTGAGGATAAGCCGGACCCCGATAGGTTCGTATCCGGACCTTCTGAGCAACAGAGCGGCGGCGCAGCTGTCGACGCCGCCGCTGACTCCCAGAAGGACCCTGCGATCAGTGGTCGATGCCATTTCTGGACAGAACTCCTCTGTCGTAGGGATGACGACGGGAGACTATCTCCGACAGATAGTCCCCTCTCTCCAGTATCGCCTCCGATGGATACCGACCGGTGACCACCAGTTCCACCGATTCCGAACGGTTGTCGATAAGTTCCAGCAGGTCGCCCTCCTTCAGAAGACCGTAATCCAGGGCAACCGAGACCTCGTCCAGTATGACCAGGTCTCGAATTTCCTCGTAGATGAACCGCCTGGCTGCCTCCATTCCTCTGGCGGCCTCTCTTAGATCCTCGTCGGTCTCCTCTCCCTTGTAGACGTAATCGGGACGACCGGTCTGAACCAGCTCCAGGCCATTTAGCTTCTCCAACAGCGCGACCTCCGAATAGGGGTAACCCTTCATAAACTGCACAATCCCGACGGAAAAGCCAGCACCCAAGGCCCTTATAGCTAATCCCAGGGCCGCGGTGGTCTTTCCCTTTCCGGTACCGTAGTATACGTGCATCAATCCTCTGTCTCTCACGGTTAAATCTCCTTCCACACCACTGTTTCACATAAAGTAGTAAAATGCCACTGAACGGAGGGATCAAGTTGACGGAAAAAGAAATTCTCGTCACCGGCG
Organism: Dethiosulfovibrio faecalis; assembly: GCF_021568795.1. Classification (NCBI taxonomy): domain Bacteria; kingdom Thermotogati; phylum Synergistota; class Synergistia; order Synergistales; family Dethiosulfovibrionaceae; genus Dethiosulfovibrio; species Dethiosulfovibrio faecalis. Next base: position 183,698 of record NZ_JAKGUE010000001.1, on the reverse strand, counting down.
TCGTCCAGGGCGTCGGTTTTCGTCCTTTTTGCGCGAAGTTGGCCTCTTCTCTGGGACTCGGAGGATCGGTGATAAACAGCTCCGACGGCGTGGTTATCGTCCTCAGAGGAACGGAGAGGTCCATAGACAACTATATCAAAGATCTTAAGGACACCAAGCCCGATCCGGCGGACATCCATTCCATAACGATAATCTCGGAGAGAGAGACGGACGGAGACTCTCCCGGACCTTTCGTAATAGGCAAAAGCCGGAGAACCGAGAGACAGAGGGTTTTGATCCCTCCCGACATAGGCACCTGCGACAGATGTCTGGCGGAGATGAGGGATCCATCGGACAGAAGATACCGTTACCCCTTCATAAACTGCACCGACTGCGGGCCACGGTTCTCCATAGTATCGGGGCTCCCCTACGACCGGCCCAAGACTACCATGTCCGTATTCCCCATGTGCGACAGGTGCAACGGCGAGTACACCGATCAGGGAAACCGAAGATATCACGCTCAGCCCAACGCCTGCGCCGACTGCGGCCCTTCCGTATGGTTTCAAACCGAAGGAGGAGAAACCTCTCTCGGGGAAGACGGCATCGGTCGATGCAGGGAATACCTGAAGGCGGGAAAGGTGGTGGCGATAAAGGGTCTCGGAGGTTTCCATCTTGCCTGCGACCCCTTCGAGGACGATCCGGTATCCACCCTCAGGGAGAGAAAGAGGCGCCCGGACAAGCCTCTTGCGATAATGGCGGAGAGCCTGGATTCCGCCAAGGAGATAGCCCTCATATCGGATGAGGAAGCAGCTCTCCTGACGTCGTCCAGGCGTCCCATCGTTCTGTGTGAGAAAAAGCCCGGCTCCGTAGCGGAATCGGTGGCTCCGGGCCAAAACAGCGTCGGGATAATGCTACCCTACACACCGCTTCATCATCTGATAGTGGAGGGAATGGGGGCTCTCGTGATGACCAGCGCGAACCCCACCGATTCGCCTCTCATATCGGATAACGAGGAGGCCCTATCCCGACTCGCTAACGTGGCCGACGGCTTTCTGATGCATAACAGGGATATATGCATGAAGGTGGACGACTCTCTTGTCGCCCTTTCGGGGGATAGAACCGTGATGCTCAGAAGGGGCAGAGGCTACGTCCCCAACCCGATCGACCTATCCATATCCATGCCACACATACTAGCAGCAGGAGCGGAGATGAAGAGCACCTTCTCCCTGACCCAGGAGGGGTTGATCTTCCCGAGTCAATATCTCGGAGACGCCAAACAGATGGATACCCTGGAATACTATCGTCAGACCTTGGACCATTTCACAGAGCTCTACAACATACGGCCCAAGGCGTTAGCACACGACATGCATCCTCTGTATCTATCGACTCAGACCGCCTTGAGGGCGCTGGGCGAGGTGGAGAGATCCATGGCGGTTCAACATCATCATGCCCATCTGGCCGCCTGTCTGGCGGAACACGACATAAACGAGCCTACCATAGGGGTCATAATGGACGGAACGGGATACGGATCGGACGGCACGATCTGGGGAGGGGAATTTCTACTGGGAGACTGGTCCGGCTACAGAAGACTGGGCCATTTTATGACAGCCGGACTTCCGGGAGGAGACCGTTCGGTGTTGGAGCCCTGGCGCTACTCCCTGTCTTTACTGACAGAGGCCCTAGGGAAAAAAGAGGCTACGAAGGAAGTCAGCCGTATGTGGCCGGAACGAGCCGAGAAAGCGAAAATCATACTGAAAACCATGAAGTCATCCCCCTCAACCTCCTCCTGCGGCAGGCTTTTCGACGGAGTATCGGCGATTCTCGGCGGCAGAGACAGAGTAAGCTACGACGGACAGGCCGCCATGGAGCTTGAGGCCCAGGCTTCCTATACCGACGAGGTTCCCGTCGATATGGACATATGGAACGACGCAGAGGGGATCATTCTGGACTGGCGTCCCTTCATAAGGTGGCTGATGGAGGAGAAACCCACCGTGACCCAGGGCGGATCGGCATTCCACGCATCTTTGGCCAAGTCAATATCGGAGATATGCACGAAAATAGCGAAGGATACCGGGGTAAAGAGGGTCGCCCTGTCCGGCGGGGTATGGCAAAATCGGATGCTTTTGAGGCAGACTGTGCCCAGACTTGAGGACCGAGGATTCTGTGTATTGACCCACCGAAGGCTTTCCCCTAACGACGAGTCCGTGTCGGTAGGTCAGGCGGCAATCGCCGGATGGCGATGGCGGATTTGAGAACTAAAAAACGGAGGGCGGCCCATTGGGCCGTCCTCCGTTGTGGTTTTCAGGGCTGTAGAGACTAGTTACGCTCTGGTAACGTTCGACGCCTGGGGGCCCTTCTCACCGTTGGTGATCTCAAACTCGACCACGTCGTTCTCTTCAAGGGTTTTGTACCCATCCATCTGAATCGCGCTGAAGTGGACGAACACATCGTTCCCCTCTTCGGTGGTGATAAAACCGTACCCCTTGGTGCCGTTGAACCATTTGACTGTGCCTTTCATTACTTGTGCCTCCTAAAATGGGTGTACACCTGCGACGAACGTTGCAAGTTCCTCAGGAGCGACTGCTATTCGTCGTCCCCTACCTACAATCTTTATAATCGATACCGCTGATAGCGTCAAGCTTTTTAGGGCGATGAATCGCCTCTACGTATCTTACCGTTCCGCTTTTGGACCTCATGACGAGAGAGCTGGTCTTGATCCTCTCGCTCTCGTAACGTACGCCGGTCAGAAAGTCCCCGTCGGTGATGCCGGTAGCGGAGAAAAAGACGTCGTCGCTGGAGACCAGGTCGTCAAGGGACAGGACCTTGGAAAAATCAAGTCCCTGGCCTATGGCACAGTTTTTCTCGTCCTCCGTTCGAGTCCAAAGCTTGCCCTGCATCCCTCCACCAAGGGCCTTCACGGCACAGGCCGTTATGACCGCCTCGGGGGTTCCTCCGATGCCCATCAGCATGTCGGCCCCACGTTCGCTCTTGCAGGTCAGGAGAGCTCCCCCGATATCTCCGTCGGGAATGAGCTTTATCCTCGCGCCTGCCTCCCTTATCTCCGCGATGAGATCCGTGTGTCTAGGGCGATCCAAAACGACTACTGTCACGTCGCATACGTCTTTTTTCTTGGCTTTCGCCACCCTGTTTATGTTCTCCGCCACGGGGGCCTCTATGTCCACCATGTCCTTGGCCTCCGGGCCGACCACCAGCTTGTCCATGTAAAAAACGCACTTGGGATCGAACATCGTCCCTCTTGGGGCTATGGCCACCACGCTGATTGCGCCGCTCAGTCCCAATGCGGTGAGTCTGGTCCCGTCTATGGGATCGACCGCTATGTCCACCTGAGGGCCGTCGCCGGTACCGAGTTTTTCTCCGTTGAACAGCATGGGGGCCTCGTCCTTTTCCCCCTCACCGATGACGACTATTCCGTCCATGTGGATGGTGTTGAGCATATACCTCATGGCGTTGACGGCGGCACCGTCGGCGGAGTTTTTGTCCCCCCGTCCCATCCAACGCCCCGCCGCCATGGCGGCGGCTTCGGTCCCCCGACAGAACTCAAGAGCCATGTTGCGGTCAGGGGTTTTATCGCAGCGAGAATCGACAACCATATGTAAGACCTCCCGAATTATTCCCTACTGGGGAATCTATCGAACACCGAATCGACGTGACGGAAATAATAGTCCTCGGAGAATAACTCCTCCAACTCCTCCCTTTCGAGAGCTCCATTGATCCTCTCGTCTTTCCAGAGAAGATCGATGAAGGCACCCTCCCCATCCCAGCACCTCATGGCGTTCGACTGGACCACCGAGTAGGCCGCCTCTCTGCTCAGACCAAAACGCTCGACCAACTGCAGCAGCACCCTCTGACTGAAGACAAGTCCTTTGGTAAGGTCGAGATTGCGTCTCATGTTGTCGGCCTTCACCGTGAGCCCTAATACTACCCTCTGTAGAAGTTTTTCCATATAATGGACCAGATGAAACGAGTCGGGCCAGGCGATACGCTCCACCGAAGAATGGCTTATGTCTCTCTCGTGCCACAGGGCCACGTTCTCGAGGGCGGCAAGATGATAGGATCTGAGGAGACGGGACATGCCGGTTATCCTCTCGCAGAGTATGGGGTTTTTCTTGTGAGGCATGGCGGAGGAGCCCTTCTGCTTGCTGCCGAAGGGTTCGAGAACCTCCAATACCTCGGTCCTCTGAAGATGGCGTATCTCGGTGGAGATCCTCTCCATGGCGCAGCCCAAGCTCGACAGAGCGTAGGAGACCTGAGCGTGCCTATCCCTCTGGACCACCTGGGTCGACACCGGATCGGCCTTCAGATAGAGGGAAGCGCAGACCTTCTCCTCGAACTCAGGGGAACTATGGGCGAAGGTTCCCACGGCTCCGGAAAGCTTTCCGTAGCCGATATTCTCCCTGGCGGAGATAAGTCTCTCCCTATCCCTCATAAGCTCCGAGTACCAGTTCAATACCTTGAGACCGAAAGTCGTAGGCTCGGCATGGATGCCGTGAGATCTTCCTACACAGGGGGTATGACGATGCCCGTCGGCCAGTTTCCACACGGCATCGCAAAGCGAGTCCAGTTGCTTCACCACGACATCCAGAGCCTGTCTCAGTCTCAGGGCGCTGGCTGTGTCGAGTACGTCGCTGCTGGTGAGTCCAAGATGGATGTACCTGCCGCTAGGACCTACCTGTGAGGCCATATCCGTCACGAAGGCTATGACATCGTGATGAACCTCCGCCTCTATAGCGGCGATCCTGTCCACGTCGAAATCGCTTTTCGTCTCGATCTCCTCAAGTGCGTCTTTCGGAATGACTCCCAGATCGCACCAGGCCTTACAGACCGCCAGTTCTACCTCCATCCAGCTTCTATACTGGTTTTCCAAGGACCATATCCCGCGCATATCCTCAGTCTCATAACGACCGATCATAACAGCTATTCATCTCCCGTCGACGGGGAACCGGCGGTTCCTCCGTCCTTTATCTCCAGATATCCTAACAGATCGTTTTCCCACCGACAGGGCAACAGTTCGTTGTCGGCCTCCGCCTGGCTCATACGATCCCTTCTGACCAAATCTTTGCCCTCACGACGAAGCCTTTCCGCCAAGGCCCGCCCTACGGCGGCCCACCATCCGATATCCTCCGCCATGGAGATCTCGCCGCTGACGTCCTCGGCCAGGTAGTAAGGCCCCTCTATTTCGGAAAGGTATAGTCGTTTCTTCCCCTTGGACAGAAGAGCCTCCCCTTTTTCTCCGAGGGATTTTATCTCTTTCGCGGTGAGGGACAGCCGACCGAAGAGAGCCGCCGCCTTTTCGTTCAACTCGGTACCACCGTCTATCTTCACTATTGGCAGAGGAACGGACCACCAGGGAGGTGTGACAGGCGCATCCGGAGGTTCCCGATAGAACCCCTCTATCCTGCCGCCCTTATCGTCGAGAAAAAGGACTTTTTCACCCTGAGGAATGTCCTCGAATGAAGAGAATCGCTTACCCTTCAAAACCTCTTCTACTGGCGAATCGCCCAGCCCCATACCCATGAAGGAGATGAGACGTTCTTTGTGGAGAACGACCTTTTTTTTCTTTTTCTCTATGACGACCCAATCTATCCTCAAGCTATAAAGTTTTCTGAGAAGCTCGTCCACCGGCACGCCGGTGCCATATTCGACAGACACCTCCATCATTCCTCTCCTGATCCATCGGAGGATCTGAGAAGGGCGTCGACGAACTCGGACGGAACGAAAGGAGCCAGGTCCTCTATTGCCTCGCCAAGACCGACGTATCTGATGGGAAGTTTAAGCTTGTCCGCGATGGCCAAGACGATCCCTCCCTTGGCGGTATTGTCGTATTTTGCCAGTACCACTCCGGTAAGAGGGGTTACCTCGTTGAAGACCTCGGCCTGCCGAAACGCGTTTTGTCCCATGACGGCGTCCAACACCAGGAGGGATTCGATCCTTTCTGCCGGGACCTCCTTTGTGATGACCCGATAGACCTTCCTTAGCTCCTCCATGAGGTTGTGCTTCGCCTGTAGCCTTCCGGCCGTATCGACTATGACCACATCGGCATCGGACGCTTTAGCGGCGTTTATGGCGTCGTATGCCACGGCTCCGGCGTCGCTGCCCTGATGCTGGGATATCACCCTTATACCTATACGGTCACCCCAGACGTGAAGCTGCTCCGAGGCAGCCGCCCTGAATGTGTCCGCAGCTGCGAGCACCACTTTTTTACCCTGAGACACCAACTGCTGAGCCAGTTTTCCCGTGGTAGTGGTCTTGCCGCTGCCGTTGACCCCTACCATGACCACGACCGAGAGTCCCGATCCGGGAGAAAGAGGCTTTCCCATCATTGGAACCGACTCAAGGCGGGAGGAAAGCATCTCCTTGAAACGAATCAGAAGGGGCTCCGGTTCTTTTATTCCCTCTCTACGAGAAGCTTCCTTAAGCTCTTCGGACAACTTCTCGGAAAGCTCTACACCTACGTCTCCGGCGATAAGACGATCCGTAAGCTCCTCCCAGAACTCGTCGTCCAACTTGCCGGAAAAGAGAGAGGCGACCCCCTCGCTCCATTTTTCCCTGACGTTGGCCAACTTGGAAGCAATGCCCTTGAAAAAAGCCATCAGTCCGTGGTACCTCCCTTGGAGACGTCGTTTCCGTCCTTTTTGACGTTTTTATCAACATTTTTATTATTGCCAGGTTTCTTTCTTCTCCTGCGACGCTTGGGCTTGGGTTTGGAGTCTCCCTTTTCCGGGGAGTTCTGTTCCCTTCCTCCATTCTTGGTTTCAGGATCTCCCTGTTTGACCTTATCCTTGGGGGGCTTTTGACTTTGAGACTTATCGGTCGTCTTTTCTCCAGATGGCACCGAGGGTTTCTTTTTCTTTCTCCTTCTCCTCCTGCTGCTGGAGCTTCTCGGCTTATCCGAAGGGCCGTCGTCTCCAGAAGCCCCTTTCCCAGACGGTTTCTCCGATGAACCGGAGCGCACTTCCCTTTTCGAGGGCTCGTCCTTGTCCTTCCGGACCGACTTAGTGGAGGTCGACATGGCAAACATCGGCTCGATCGGAGGCTTCTCTTCCTCCTGGTCCGAAACCGCTACGAAGGGCTGCCAGTCCTCTCCTGCCATCACCGCTTCCTTAAAATCGGCAAAACGTTCCACCGATATGGGAACGTGGGCTCCCTCAGGGGTTCTCATAAGGGCGTTTTCTCCATCTATATCCACCCCTACCAGTATAAAGGTGCCTCTGGAACTCCGTATTTTGCTGCCGGGATTGGGAAGTTTCTTCCAAAGATCCCTGTAGACATGATGTTCGTAGCTCATACAGCACATCAGCCTTCCGCAAAGTCCGGATATCTTGGTAGGGTTCAAAGCGAGGTTCTGCTCCTTGACCATCTTGATACCGATGGGAAGGAAGCTGTGCAGCCAGTAGCTACAGCAACAGGGCTTTCCGCAGGGGGCGATCCCTCTCACTACCTTGGCCTCGTCTCTTACGCCTATCTGACGAAGCTCTATCCTGGTTCTAAATTCCCTGGCAAGATCGCGGACATAGGCCCTGAAGTCTATCCTCTGCTCGGCGGTAAAGTAGAAAAAGAGTTTTTTTCTGTCCAGAAGATACTCCACATCTACTATCTTCATCGCCAGATCATGTTCCCCCAGGAGCTGTTTGGCCTTGAAAAGAACGTCTTCCTCGTCCAGACGGTTTTCCTGATCCGCCACGATATCATCCTCCGACGCCTGTGCCACGAAAGCCACGGTCTGGAGTCCCGGCTCCCCTCCCTGTGCCCCGTCCTTGGGGCTGTTCTCGTTGGCCTTTCTGTAGAGCTCCGTTTGCTCTTCCGAGATCGGACCTCCTACTGTGGCGGTCTCGACGCCTCTCATAGTCTCTATCACCACAGGCTCCCCCGGAACCAAGACGGGGGAGTCGACTTCCATTATGCCCAGATATCTGGGCTTACCAAATACCGTCAAATATACGCTCAAAAGGATACTCCTCCTCGATAGATAAAAAAGCCAAATCCCCTATCATGGCCGTAGACAGATGGGTCCGCTCCGCCATGAATATCAACTGATCTACGGCGGACGCCGCTCTGAACCTGCTCTCTTCGACCAGTTTTCTCGACATACCCTCCAGCTCCAGGAGCAGGTCTCCCCTGTCAAGACGAGCAGTTTTGCCCAACCAGTTGATCCATTCTCCCTTTCCCGACGGCAAGGACACCGATTTAAGCAGGTCCTTCGGTGAAAAACGAAGGGTCCAGACCCGGCTCCTCAGGGTAGGTATCATATGGTCCTCTCCCAGCAGGAAAAACAGGTGTCCCGATTCAGGCGGTTCTTCCGTTATCTTCAAAAGACTGTTGGCGGAGTTGAGCGACATCCTGTCGGCGTCGGGAATCACCGCTATCCTTCTGGAGGCCACCACGGGACGCAGGGACAGCTCCTCCGACATTCTACGACATTGGTCCACCGAAGGCGCACCTTCCTCGGAGGCGACGATGAGATCCGGGTGTCCGTCCTCGGACCATGAGAGGCAGGAATGACAGCTCCCGCATCCGCTCAGATCGTCGCAAAGCCACAATTCGGCGGCCTTTCTCAAAAGAGATGTATGCAGAGATTGAGGAGCTACCATGGCCAGAGCGGACGGCAGCATCCCCCTCTTCAAGGTGGATTCCATTTCTCCCCAGGCAGCGCTGGAATCTAGAAAAGAAGAGAGATCAGACATCCCTTTATATCCTCCATAAGTCTGAGAGCTCTGGTGCGATTGTTCTCCCTGAAAAGCACCTGTTCCAGCTCCTCCAACCAGGCGTCGGTCTGCTCGACTACCAGGAAACCCCTTTTATCCCCTCTACGCCACTTTAGGTCCCTTCGGAGCCTCACGCCCTTAAGGGCCCTGTCCAAAAGTTGCCTTACCAATTCCCTATATCTGGACATGATAACCGTAGATGGAACGCTGGAGAGCTTCGTCCCTACGTCCTCGAGCTCCTTGAAAAGCGCCTCGAGCTCCATGACCTGGACAGTCTGATCGAAGGAGCTGCCTCTTCCACCTGATGAGGAAACAGCCCGGCCGTCGCCCTTCAGAGGAACTTCCACTCCACCGGAACGGTCCCCGGAAATTCTATTTATAGCTGCCAAGGAATCAACCCCTCCAAGGACTCCATCAAGCGGGAAAAGACGACGTGTTCCTCTCCCTCTCCGTCGATCCTTATAATTCTATCCTCATAGCTCTCACTCAGCGACTGAAAACCGAACCGAACTCTATCGAGAAAAGCGGAGTCCTCCTCTATGCGATCGAGTTTTCCTCTCGAGCTGATTCTACCCAGAGAACAGGAAAGCGGAACGTCTATCCAGATGGTCATGTCGGGAACGGGGAACCTACTCCAATCGAAAAGCCCCTCCACGAAGGGCAGATCCAGCCCCCTTCCGAAACACTGATATGCCAGGGTGGAGTCGGTGTATCTGTCGCATATGACTATGTCGCCTCTATCCAGGGCGGGAATCACTACCTGCAGAAGATGCTCGCATCTGTCCGCCATGAACAGGAAAAGCTCGGTGTGCTCGTGACGGAGATCCCCGTCGAGGAGTATACGCCTGATCTCCCCGCCGTGGGACCAGTCTCCAGGCTCCTTGGTAAGGACCACGGAACGCCCTCGTTCCTCCAGGTGATCTCTCAACAACATGGCCTGGGTCGATTTCCCACAGCCATCGATACCTTCCAGAGATATGAACAACCCCGAACGATGCGCTAAAGACAATTGTCGCATATAATACCCTCGTTTCTCATAAAAAAGAAAAGGAGGATCATCATGACCGACAAAAAAACGAAAAAAGACCGCACCAAAAGCTGGACCCGATACGGCAAGGTCGACATGACAGAATCCCTAAGATTTCTTATGGACACAGTAACCGCCTATAAGACCGAGAGGGAGTGGGTACGGTGGCTCCAATCGGATCTCGAAAGAAAAGGATCCAAGGAGGTAAGAGAGACGCCCTCTCTAAAACCGGGCGATACGGTTCACATGAACTGGAAAGGACGGGCTCTTCTCGCAGCTAAGATAGGCAGAAAAGGCCTGTCCTCGGGAGTCACGGTAATTGCATCCCATATAGATTCTCCCAGGGTCGACGTAAAAAGTCGCCCTCTTTACGAGGAAGGCAACTTGGCCCTTCTCGACTGCCATTATTACGGAGGTTTGAAAAAATATCAATGGACTAACGTCCCTCTGGCCTTACACGGAGAGATCCACAGAGGTAACGGAACCTCCGAACACATCGTCATAGGAGAGGATGCGTTCGAACCGATCCTCATGATACCGGACCTGGAACCCCACGTGGACAGGGATATGGCGAAGAGGAAGGCGTCGGAGACGGTCGTGGGCGAGGACCTCGACGCCATAGTCGGCCATCGCCCTATAGAGGACGACGAGATGGAGAATCCGATCAAAGAGAGCATACTGTCTCTTTTAAAGGATCGGTTCTCCATGGAAGAGCAGGACTTTCTGTCCGCCGATCTAGCCCTCGTACCGGCGGGACCGGCTAGGTTCGCAGGGCTGGACAAGTCGATGGTTTCGGCCTACGGACTGGACGACAGGATCTGTACTTCCATGTCCTACAAGGCCTTCTGCGATATGGAGACTCCTGATAAAACAGCTGTCTTCGTAGCTGTCGACAGGGAGGAAATAGGCAGCGAAAGCATAGGTGGAATCCAGGGAACCTTTTTAGATCTATTCCTCCTGGAGCTCCTTCGATCTGCGGAGAACAGATCGGATATTCTCTCCCTAAGAAGACTCTACTCGGAAAGCTGTGCAATAAGCGCCGACGTGACCTCCGGGATGAACCCCCTCTACAAGAAGAACTACGTCAGAGATCAACAGGCTCTCATAGGAAACGGCGTGGGGATGGTCAAGTTCACCGGAAGCGGCGGAAAATACGACGGCAACGAGGCACGAGGCGAATTCGTGGCGTCGGTGGTAGCCTGCCTGGATAGAGCGGAGATTCCATGGCAGACGGGCAGCTTCGGAACGGTGGATAAAGCCGGAGGAGGAACCATCGCAAAATATCTGGCCAGGACCGGGATGGACACGTTGGATATGGGACCGACGCTCCTATCGATGCACGCCCCTATGGAGATAGCCAGCGTTGCCGACGTAGAGACGCTATATCGGTCCTACATAGCGCTGTGGAGCGATTTAGAACACGCATCTCGACCTTCCACATAGATTCCAAGCAGAGAGAGGATGACGAAAGATCGTTTCGGCCATCCTCTCTCTGCGCTTACTCCGTTTCCTTAGAAACTCCTTCGCCTTCCTTGCCTTCAGGAACCACAACGAAGCTTTTCTGAAGACTTCCGTCGACATAATAATCCGAACGATAGACCCTCATCGAGCCCTCTTTTATCTTACGCCGTCTTATCTCGCCGGGGAACTCCAGCGACCGGGGAGAACGGAAGTCCTCGGGCATCTCGGCCCCCATGTCCTGATAGATCAACTCTATCACGACCTCGTTATTCCTCTCCCTATCGTCCAACTCGCCTAACAGCTCGGGAAGGCTGGATATCGAGCGATCCATATCCCCCATCTCACCGCCGTCGGGCTCTCCCAGACCGCCGCCCCTGACGGCTACCCTGCATGAACCGACTGCTTTTTCCGGAACTATAAGGGAGAACTCTCTGGTCCTGGATTTGCCTCTGTAGGGTCTTAGATCGACCGATACAGTGACGGTGTCCCCCGGGCTGTAGGTATCGCCGTCCAGTCTTATGGAGTCGACATATAGGATACGGGGATCTCTGGTAACATCCACCGCAAAATGGACCCCCAGGGGCAGAAGCTCTCTGAAGGGATTCAAGGCCACCGTGGACACCAACCCCTCGACCTCCTTGGACATTGTCTCCACTATATCGGACGGAGAGAACAGGTAATTTGTGTAGGTCCAACCTCTCGGGAGCCCTCCTCCCTCGAAGGTTACGGTCAACTTGGCTGTGCCCGCTCCTTTTCTGCCCCAGAGACCGTCGGTCAACCCCATGAACACGGCAGGAACGGCTCTGGAGACCAAAAACGGCTCAGGGACCGCTCTGAAACGGCGTATCTCCCTCTTCCCCTGATCTCTGTCGTGAAAACGGAGAGAAAGATCCAGAGCAGGCGCAAAGGAGCCCACCTGTCCTCCAATGGCCTGAGGTCTATCTTGGGTCACAGTTCCTATTATGGGACCGAATGAGCCGATCTTGAAGGGTGCTTCGACGCTCGGTATGACGTGGTGTATCCAGGCCTTGGTCACTGGATAGGCCACCGCCCCGTTGGAGATGAACGGATGGCCGAAGGCCAGGAAACGACCGTCGTCCGCCAAGGCGGAAAGGGTTCCGGTGGCACCTAGGGTGACATCCCCCCATACCAGAAGCACCCCTATAGCGCTTCCTGGAACCAGAGAGGCCCCGTATTCCACGGTATCTGCCCCCCTCCAGGAAGATCCCGCCGATACCACAGGCATATCCAAGGATTCGGACAACCTCTGACGAGATCGCCCTCCTATCCCTGACAGGGAAAGTACCATCCTCTCCGCCTTGGGGTCCAAATCCGACGAAGCCTTGCTCGTCTCTAATAGATAGTCGACGGGAGGCACGAACTTTCTCTCCATGTCCTCCCAGGAGAAGACCTGGCACATATCATCTATCGGGGTCACCAAGCCAAGCCTGTGATCGCTGAAGTTCCATCCGTAACCAATGGCCCCTATCAGTTTTTTACCGATGAAGACAGGGCTCCCGCTCATGCCGGCGGCGATTCCACCGGTGGCCTCGATTATCGGCCCCTCAGCCCGAATAAGAACAAGATTAGAAGGGGATCCGCTCTGGGGAATCACGCTTATCACCGTAACGGGAAATGATTTCACGGAAGTCCCGGAGACGACGGTGTAGGCCCTTCCCTTAAGACCGGGAACCACGTCTTCGACGTCCATGGTAGGTACATTCGGAGAAAACGTAACGTTTGCCGTGGAAGGAGATGCTGTCCATAGAGCGACTACGGCAAGAGACAGAGACAGATATCTGAAGAAGCGGTTCATCTCTTTCTCCATCTGAGATAGGACAGGATGAACCGCTCCAGGTCCCCGTCCAGGACCGCAGCGGCATTTCCCGTCTCCTCGCCTGTCCTATGATCCTTGACCATGGTGTAGGGGTGAAGAACATAGGACCTTATCTGGCTGCCCCATGAGATCTCCTTCTTGTCATGGAGGCTATCCAGGGCATCCTGTCTTTCCAACATAGATCTCTCGTATAGTTTTCCCCTCAGCACCTGCATCGCCACCGCCTTGTTCATATGTTGAGATCGCTCGTTCTGACAGGATACGACTATACCGGTCGGGATATGGGTTATGCGAACCGCCGAATCGGTCATATTGACGTGCTGACCCCCTGCTCCACTAGACCGGAAGGTGTCTACGCGCAGATCCTCGGTCCTGATATCCACCTCGACGTTGTCAGGAAGCTCTGGAGCGACATCTACCGAGGCGAAACTGGTGTGTCTTCTTTTCGCGGTATCGAAAGGAGATATGCGAACCAAACGATGAACCCCCACCTCCGACTGGAGATAACCGTAGGCGAAATCGCCTTCGACCAACAAAGTCACCGTTTTGATGCCACCTTCCTCGTCTCTCTGATAGTCCAGGATCTTGGTTTTATAGTCATTGGACTCACACCAACGGAGGTACATCCTGTATAGCATCTCCGCCCAGTCCTGAGAGTCCAGCCCTCCGGAACCGGCATGGACTGTCATTATAGCGTTGTTACCGTCGTAGTCCCCGTTCAGGAGAAGCTCCATGCTGAAAGCCTCCATCGACCTGGAGAGGCTCTCGGACCTGGAGGAAAACTCCGCTTTCAACTCCTGGTCGTCCTCCTCGTCCAGAAGCTCCGCCAGGACGACCAGATCCTGATACTCGGATCTCATCCTGTCCCAAGAGGAGATCCTGTTCTCCAGCCTGGCTAGATCGGTGGATATTCGCTGGGCATCGTCTCTTCCCCAGAAATCGGGCAAAGCCATTATCTCGTGAAGTCTGCCGGTTTCGCCTCTTAATGAAGGCAGGTCAAAGACTTTCCTGCAGGTCCGACAGCAGAGCCTGAAGTTCCTCCAATACAGCGGATGTGGATATATTATTCACTTTCCGTCCTCCGTTTCTCACTTATAAAATCGATAAGGTCATCATTATAACATCTCTTAAGGTACGGCATAGGGCACGACGGAGGACACAAATCACTTCTTTTCATGTATAATCACCATGAAGATAAGCGATAAAAAAGGAGGTGTCTCCATGCCTCGACTGACCGAGATGTCAAGGACGAGCGGCTGAGCCGCAAAGATAGGTCCGGCGGACCTAAACGAGGTATTGAAGGCCTTTCCAGTCCCCGAAGACGACCGTCTTATAACGACCTGGGACTGCGGAGAGGACGCTGCTCTTTGGGAGATAGACGAGAATAGGGTCGGTATACTCACACTGGATTTCATAACCCCCGTGGTGGACGATCCCAAAGCCTGGGGAGAGATAGCGGCGGCCAACGCCATAAGCGACGTATTCGCCATGGGGGGCAGACCTTTCGTAGCCCTCAACATCGTCGCCTTCCCCATAAACTGTCTTCCCCTGGATACCCTAAAGGGTGTAATGGAAGGAGGTTACTCGAAGGTAATCGACTCTGGTGCCTTCCTCATGGGGGGACACAGTGTAGAGGACGAAGAGCCCAAGTACGGGCTCTGTGTTTTCGGAGAGGTGGAAAGAGACTCCCTCTGGAAGACGACCGGAGCGAACCCGGGGGACCTGCTCATACTGACCAAACCCCTGGGAAGCGGCATAATAGCAACCGCGGTAAAGGCAGATATGGTGGACGACCCTGCATGGGCCCAAGACGCTACGAAGTGGATGAGCAAATTGAACGATCTGCCACTGAAGATGCCTCGATCGATGAGAAAAACCATCAAGAGCTGCACCGATGTCACCGGCTTCGGACTGGCCGGTCACTGCCTAGATATGCTTTCGAGCAAAAAGGTAAATCTGGAACTGGAATCTGAAAAATTGCCTCTGATGGACGGTGCCCTGAATCTGGCCTCCATGGGACTTCTTCCCGCAGGAGCATACACCAACAGATCCCTTTACGAGGGAAGGGTGGACGGACTGGATTCGATGGGCGAAAAAGCAGATTTCCTCTTCGATCCTCAGACCAGCGGAGGGCTTCTCCTGACCGTACCTCCCGATAAAAGTGAGGAGCTTATGGAGCTGGCAATAGAAAACGGCTTCGAGAAGGCCACGGTCATAGGACGTTTCAAAGAAGGAGACGGAAGAATCCAGATAGTTTAAACCGAGAGCTTCCCGGACTGGTCCGGGAAGCTCTCATTTTTCCTTGGATCTGAGGACGTTCCACAGGGCAAGATACCGGTCGTTCAAAACCTCGACCGGATCGGTCTCCGCCGTCAATGGATCCATCCATACGAACCCGGAGATTTTGCAAGCGACATCTATCAGAGTTGGATCGGATAGATGGTCGACCAACACCGCATCGTATCCTTCCTTCCATGAGGTCAAGATCTTGACTAGGTCTTTCTTTCCGCTGTCTTTTTTTGCCGGAAGGATCCCGGCAAGTTGAGACACCATGTCCCCCGTAGGAGATTCCACCACGCATCCGGCCGCAGAGAAAAGCAAGTCAGAGGATCCGGAGAGACTGAGGACCCTGGCACCTCTCAAAAGCTGTCTCCCCATAGACACCGTGCTGTCCAGCCTACTCTGAAACTCCGCCAGGCGACGCTGGTAGTAACTGTAGCCATCGGGATCAAGGTCGGCTATGGCTACCAAAACTCTCTGTCCCATGAAAGGCAGAGAGGCCGGATCGGAGAAGATCTCTTCTGTGGGACGGTCGGCGGGAAAATCGCTGTAGAGGACGGCTACTCCGGCAGATTCCAGTGATAGCCCATATTTTTTACCGTCCGACCTGTCCAGACACAGGGCCCTATCCGGCATATCGTCCCTCTTTATCCTGTACCGGACAAATTTCCCGTCGTCCCAACCGGAGAGAGGCACTACGGAAAGGTTTACCCCCCCCAAAAAGGACGCCATGGAGGCCAGACAGGGATCGGTGACGGCAAGTTTCCAGGGAGAAGCGGAAAAGGACGGGCTCTCGGCTAAAAAAAAGACGGCGAGGGCGAGAGCGAAACCCCTCGCCCTCGGCCCGATGGTCGTCTTAGAAATCATGACACAAATCAGACCTGACGACTGCCCGGTTTGTAAGGTTTGCTGCCGTCCGAGCAGAGGGGACATTCGTCCGGATCGTACACGGGAAAGGAGACCTTCCATAAAGATACGGGATCCCTATCGAAGCAGTGCATTCCTCCGCTTCTGTCCACTATGCAGGCGGTATCCACCCACTCGCAGCCAGCCTCTGAGAGGCACTTTCCCACCTCGGCAGCGGAGCCTCCGGTGGTGATGACGTCCTCCACCACCACGAACCGCTCTCCGACAGGAACAGGGAACCTCCTGAGTGACATCTTTCCGTTTTCCCTCTCGCAGAAGATAAAGGGAACACCGAGGGCTTTAGCTACCTCGTGCCCTATTATGAGCCCTCCGATAGCAGGAGACGCGACAAAATCGATGGACTTTCCCTTCAGCGTCTCGGCTATGCTACGACCGGCGAACTCCGCCTTATCGGGAAAACGAAGCATCATAGCGCACTGCATATAATGGCCGCTGTGCTTGCCGGATGTCAGGAGGAAATGCCCCTTCAGATACGCTCCGGACGCCACCATCAGCTCCTCAAGTTTATCCCTTATCTGACTCATCCCTTGAGCCCCTCTCTTATTGAATCCCCTATAACGTTCATGGCCGATTCTATGTCGTCCGCCTTGTATATTGGACGTCCCATCACTACGTAGTCCGCACCGTTCTTTATAGCCTGGCAGGGAGTGGCTATCCTGGTCTGGTCGTCTCCCAGAGAGGTCAGTCTGACCCCGGGAACCACCTTGAGAAGTCCGGGGCTGACTCTGTCTTTTATCACCGGAAGGTCCAGAGGAGAGCAGACCACTCCGTCGAGTCCGGAGTCGTCGCACAGCCATGCCCTCTGCCTCAAGGCCTCTTCCATGGGACAACCAGGGGTCGCCTCCGACCAGACCTCTTCGTTGAAGCTGGTCAGCACCGAGATACCGAAAAGTTTCATAGAGGAACCCATTCTATCCCTTGCAGCCACAGCTTCCTCCAGCATCCTTCGACCTCCCGCCGCGTGCAGAGTCAGGGACCAAAGTCCTATCCCTCCGAAAGCCTCCACCGCTAGACGTATGGTGTTAGGTATGTCGTGGAGTTTGAGATCGAGGAAGACCTTGAAGCCATAGTCCACCATCTCCTTTACGAAATGGACTCCCCCGAGGGCGAAAAGTCTCGGACCTATCTTTACGTAATCAAGTTTCCCCCTCACTAGATTCAACGTCTTTCTGGCATCCGCCAGGGTCTCGAGGTCCAGGGCCATTATCAGGGGAAGCTCGTCGTCTCGGTGCATAAAAATTCCTCCTCGTTCCAAATCGTCGCCTACCTTTTGGCGATTCCTACAAGAGATCTCAAATCCTCTACTTTTTCCTTGGTCATATAGGCCTTCACTTCTCTGAGGATATTCTCGGGAAGACGAATATCCCTGAACATCCCGGTGCCAAGCTCTACGGCGGTAGCTCCGGCCATTATCATGGACAGAAGATCGCGACCGGAGGAGACTCCGCCGCAGCCTATGACCGGAATGGACACGGCTGCAGAGACCTGCCATACGAGGCGAAGGGCCATCGGGAAGACCGCCGGTCCGGAAAATCCCGCTACCACCCTGTCGAAGACCGCTTTTTTGCCGTCGACGTCTATAGCCATGCCCAGCCATGTATTTGCCACGACCAATGCATCAGCGCCGGAATCCTCGGCGGCTCTGGCCACACCCTCCGGATCGGGGGCTTGAGGGGTCATCTTGACCCATAGAGGCCCTTTCCAGATCTCCCGTACCATAGACACCGCCTGAGACGTCAGGACAGGACTTACCCCCCATGACATACACCCCTTGTCCACGTTGGGACAGGACACGTTAAGCTCGATGGCGTCCACGCAGTCCGCCACCTCCACCAGTCGTTCCACCATTCGGACGAGGCCTATCTCGTCCTCCATGGACACGTTGGCTATTATAGGAACGCCGTAAGATTTGAGCTTGGGAACCTTTTCGTCGACGAAATCATCTATTCCGGTGTTTTGAAGACCTATGCTGTTCAACAAGCCGCAGGGGGTTTCCCATATTCTATGGCCGGGGTTGCCGTCTTTAGGCGATTCGGTTATGGCCTTTGAACAGACGGCTCCGACATGACGGAGAAGGTCCTCTCTCCAAAGAGATTCGTCATAACCCCACGTACCGGAGGCTATTATCACAGGAGATCTAAGGGGCACCGATCCGATATTCACCGAAAGATCAAGCATTCCATACGACCTCCTCCAAATTGAAGACAGGGCCGTCGGCACAGACGCGCCTCTTGCCTTGGACCGTCTCTATGACGCAGCCACAGCAAGCTCCGATTCCGCAGGCCATCCGACTTTCCAGGCTTACCTGACACGATACAGGCTCCAGTTTTACCATAGCCGCCATCATTCCCATGGGCCCACAGGCGTATATCGGACTGGACTCCCCTTTTTCAAGACCGTCGAGAGCCGTTCCCCTGACTCCGATGGAGCCATCGTCGGAGAAGACCTCTATCTCGGGACACCTCGCTTCCAGATGGTCCACGAACGGCCCCCACCCCTCTCCGGGAACCCCTAGGACGAATCGTCCCGCCCCGAAGACCTGCCTGGCAAATAAAAGAGGTGCGGCTCCCAAAGCTCCAGCTACGTATATAGGCGATGATTTCGGAGATGAAAAGCCACGTCCCATAGGTCCTCTGACCACGAGATCGTCGCCTACGGAACGTTCCGCCAGAAGGGAAGTTCCCCGCCCTATCAGCTTTATCAGCAACTCAAGATCCTCTCCATGTACCGCCGACACGGCGAAGGGGCGCATCAATAGAGGGTCCATCCCCCAGGAGGGATCCCTAAGGAGCACGAACTGCCCCGGATAGATGGACTCGGCTATAGAGGGACACCTCACCCTGATCGACAATATATCCTCTCCTACCATCTCTCTGGCCGTTATCTTACAGGGAAAATCGTCGACATTGCCGCTCATATCCCCACCCCCATTATTTTTTCAAAAATACCTACAGGTATCCATCCGCTATCCTCGAGAGATCTCCTTCATGTTCAAGACCGAGAAGTCCGGCAGGGCCCGAGGTGAGACATCCGAGCAACTTCTTTTCCGAGACGTCGGGAAACTCGCTCCGTCTAGTTCTCAAAAGCGATAGAGCCGCATCGGGCAAGGTCTCGAAACCGAAGGGAGCCTCCGGAAACGGAACCATCTTGTCCTCCTCAGATATCTGGACATGACCGCTGGTGATCGCATCAACCGTTCCGTCCTCGATCCCTTCCCAGAGGGCCTTTCTGTCGCTATCGGACCTCAGGGGTATCTCCGTCTTGAGATACGGATCCCATCGAGACTTGATAAGGTCTTCCTCGGTAAGACACAGGGAAAAAGATGTCACCGAACAGGTCACGTCGGAACCTTTTGCCTTGGCCTCTCTCACCATATCCAGTCCCCTGCTGGTGGAGACACCGTGAAGATGAAGAGGGAGATCGTATTCTCCTGCCATCTCCATCGCCCTGAATATGCCTATGGATTCGGCTACCACCGGGAAGCCCTTCATTCCGGATACGGAGGAAGCCCTGCCCTCCGATACCAGAGCTCCCCTGGTCAGAGGCTCCTCGTCCGGCACCAGCGCCAGACGGCACCCAAGACCGGAGCAATATGCCATGACATTTCTAAGCAACTCGCTGTTTCCGCCTAGAGCTCGACCTCCATATATCATACCAGCCCCTAAAAGCTCCTGGGAGGTCCTTATGTTGGCCATGGTGCCATCGGGCTTCAACGCATCGACCACAGGGACGATCGCAACTCCGTCTAATTCCGAAGCCTCTAGGTTGGCTATGACCCCTAAAGCTCCGTAACCTCCTGATCCCGCCAGTACGCAGAGCCTATCGACAGAGCGGGAATTTCCTCTGACGAAAAGATCCACAAAACCCTTAACCCTCATAGCGCCTCACCTCCGAGACAGAGTTCGAGGACGGCCATCCTGGCTGCGACCCCGCTCCTGACCTGATCTAGGATCAGGCTGTTGGGACCATCCGCCACATCCGAGGCTATCTCGACGCCCCGGTTGATAGGGCCGGGATGCATTACGACCGCACCTTCCGAGATGTCCTCCCTGGATGCGCCGAAAAAACGGTGATATTCCTCGAAGGACGGAAATAAGCCCTGATCCTGGCGCTCTCTCTGTATTCTCAAAAGATAGACGATCCGAGCCTCACGCATAGCCTTCTTAGCGTTATCCCTGTAGGATACCCCGAAGGACCCTAGATCGCTGGGCATGAGTGACCTGGGACCGGAAAAGGAGATCGAGGCTCCCATGGTCCTGAAGGCCTTGGCTACGCTTCGGGCCACCCTGCTGTGCTTGACGTCACCTGCGACTACCATTTTAACTCCGTCAAGGCCGCCCAATCTCTCGTAAGCGGAAAGGAGGTCCAACAGGGCCTGGGTGGGATGGCTCCTCGCACCGTCTCCCCCGTTGATTATCGAGACATCCGGCAGAAGCTTTCCCAGATACATGGGGAAACCTGCCATCCCGTGTCTCATCACTATAGAGTCGATCCCCATGGCCTTCAAGGTCCAGGCCGTGTCCCTGAGGGTCTCGCCCTTGGACAGGCTGGATCCGGAAGACGCCCAGTTTATGACCTCCGCTCCGAGAAACTGTTCGGCCATCTCGAAAGACGTTCTCGTCCTGGTGGAGGGCTCGAAAAAGAGGTTCACCACTGTTCGGCCCCTCAGTATCTCTCCCCTTCTCTTCGGAGAGTCGAGAGATGCCTTATGCTTCGAGGCCAACTCCAGGAACACCTCGAAATCACGACGGTCCCAGTCCTCCAGGTCGAAAAGATTTCTTCTGGACCAGCTCATGACAGGCCCTCCCTCTCGCATATCAGGACCCGATCCTCTCCGTCCAGCTCCTCGACTCGAACCTCCACGACCTCGCTCTTGGAGGTGGGAACCGTCTTTCCAAGGAAATCCGGCTGTATGGGAAGTTCTCTGTGCCCTCTGTCCACCAGGATAGCCAGCTGGACAGCCCCCGGCCGCCCCAGGTCCATCAGAGCCTCGAGAGCCGCCCTTATGGTCCTACCTGTAAACAGGACATCGTCGACCAAAACCAGTGTTTTGCCGGAGACATCCACCGGTATGGAGGTGCTGTGAACGATAGGCTCGTCGGACAAAACGGCCAGATCGTCCCTGTAAAGGGTTATATCCAGTTCTCCCTTAGGGAGTTTAACTCCCTCCGATTCGAGAAGGATCTTTCTGATACGTGAAGCCAGATAGACCCCTCTCCTCTGTATGCCCAGGATGACCAGATCCTGAAGCCCTCGGTTGCGCTCGATGATCTCGTTTGCGATCCTGCGGAGCACCCTCTCCATGTCCTCCGCGGTCATGACGACAGCTTTTTCCCTCAGCTTCACCGCTACGCCTCCTCATAATCTGAACTGGAGGCATTATAGCAGTTACGCTATTTATTTGCAACCGGTTGCATCAAACCTTCTAAAACTGTCCCTATAACCGCCCCCACAACCGGAGATCCGTCGAAGGGGGTGTTTCTTCCTTTGGACTCGAAACGATCGGCGTCTATCGTCCATCTCGCCTCCAGGTCCAACACAGTCATATCCGCCACACAGCCAGGCTTCAGGGAACCTCCGGGAAGGCCGAATATCCCGGCGGGAGCGCAGGACATGGCCTCCACCATTCGATTTATCGAAAGATGCCCCTTGCCGACAAGCTCGGTCAAGATCATGGGAACAGCAGTCTCAAGACCTACTATTCCGTTAGGCGATTCCAGAAGCCCTCTGCCCTTTTCCTCTTCGGAGTGGGGAGCGTGATCCGTCGCTATGACGTCTATAATCCCCAGCCTGAGACCATCTCTCAAGGCCTCCACGTCCATGGCCTCTCTCAGAGGGGGGCTCATCTTGGCCTGAGATCCGTGAACGGGAACGACTTCCTCGGTCAAGATTAGATGGTGAGGGGTCGCCTCGGCTGTGACCTCTATGCCGTCCTCCTTGGCCCGACGTATCATCTCGACCCCTAAAGCGGTGCTGACATGCTGTATGTGGACCTTGGCCTTCGTCTTGGAGGCCAAAAGAATATCCCTCTGGATCATGACCTCCTCCGCCACCTTGGGAACGCCCTTCACCTTCAAGGCATCCGACAAAGCTCCCCGATTCATCGTCCTGTCTCCCCATAGATGAGGGTCCTCGCAGTGAACCGATATGGGAAGCCCCAGTTCGGCGACCTTTTCGAAAGCCCTGTACATGACCTCCGAGTCCACGATAGAAAAGCCGTCGTCGGAGAAAGCCACCGCGCCGGCCTCGGCCAGACTATCCATCGGGGATAGCTCCTCCCCCCTCAGTCCCAAAGTCACAGACCCTACGGAGCAAAACCGGACGGGGCCCCCCTTCCCTTTCTCCAGAACGTAGTTGAGGGTCTCCACCGAATCCACAGCGGGAGATGTATTTGCCATGGCTATGACCGAGGTGTAGCCTCCGGCAGCGGCAGAGGCACAACCGGAGATGACGGTCTCTTTATGTTCCTGGCCGGGGTCCCTGAAATGGACGTGAGGATCTATGAGGCCAGGCACTACGACGTAGCCTCTCAGGTCCACCTTCTCCACGTCTCGTCCCAACGTCGAGGCCAGATCCTTGCCTACCGCTGCGATCTTTCCGTCTCTCACCAATATGTCCGATATATCGTCCAATCCCTGACGGGGATCGATCACTCTAGCCCCTGAAAACAAACGTATCATCTAAAACACGCCTCCCAACTATCGATCTTTCGCCACCAGACGATATAACGCCTCTGCGAGAACCCTGTAGCCCGGACGGATACGACCAATCTCCACCTTTTCCTCCGAACTGTGGCTTATCCCTCCCACACAGGGGACGAATACCATTGCAGTAGGTATAACCGACGCAACGTACATTGCATCGTGCCCCGCTCCGCTCGGCATATCGGTCCATCCGATCTCCATATCCTCACATACCTGCCCCAGAAGCCTTCTCAAACGTCCATCCAGGACCACCGGATCTCCCCTCGAAAAAATCTTTTTCTTTATCTCCACGTTACGAGAGGCGGAGATCCTCTCTATCTCCTTCAAAAGTCCGTCGAAAACCCGACCTATGCTTTTTCCGTCTATACCCCTGATGTCCACCTTAAGGGAACATCTACCGGGAACCACGTTCATGACACCCGGGAATACCTTACAATCTCCGACCGTTCCGACGGTCTTGAAGGCCGACTCCTCCTTGGCCAATTTTTCCACCGCCAGAACTATCTCGGAGGACGCCGCCAGGGCATCCTTTCTCATATCCATGGGACAGGCTCCCGAATGGGCCGATTCCCCGAGGATCTCCAGGGATAGCCTGGTTGGGGCGGCGATGGCCTCCACGACTCCCACGTCTATGCCGGTTTGGTCCAGAAACGGTCCCTGTTCGATGTGGAGCTCGAAAAAAGCCTTCATGTCCGAGGGCAAAATCCTGGAACGATCTGCCTTTTCGGGAGAGAGGCCGAAGTCTCTAAGAGCCTTGAAGATCGATATCCCCTGGTCGTCTCTGTGATCGAAGAAATCCTTGAGGGACACATATCCCGTAACGGCCTTGCTGCCAACGTTCGACACCCCGAAACGGCTGGATTCCTCACCGGAAAAGACTATCACCTGAAGAGGGTTGACGTGGTCCGGACAGCGTTCCGCCACGTCGAGGACGGCGCCCAGTCCTGCCGCTACTCCCAGGATACCGTCGAACTCGCCTCCATCGGGCACGGTGTCTATATGGGAACCTACTGCTATAGGAGGGGCGCTGGGACGGCTCCCCCAACGGGTCCCCTTTATGTTACCCACCTCGTCTATCTCGACCTGAAAACCGGTCTCGTGCATTATCTCCACCAATGTCTCCCTTGCCAGACGGTCTTCCTCGGTATATGCGATGCGGGAGACCCCTCCTGTCTCGGATCTGCCATGAGAGTTTATCCTTCTGACCGCATCGAGACAAAGATTAAACCCCGACTGCATAAGAACAGCCCCTTCCCATCTATGAATAGGCTTTTAGCATAGCACAAAGCCCCCTCAGGAAAAGGGGGCTTCGGTACGACGAGGGGAGACCGTCAAGGATAGACTAGTTTTGGAAGAAAAGTGGAGATAGCCGGAATGTAGGTTATGATCAACACCCCCGCCAGACTCACCAGGATGAACCGCATCACCGCTGGTATTATCTCCGACATGGAAAGCCCCGTAACTCCGCTGGCGACGAAGAGGTTCAATCCGAAGGGAGGGGTGAAGTTCCCTATGGAGAGATTAGCCACCATGACTATACCAAGGTGAAGGGGATCTATTCCCATCTTCATGGCTATAGGAAAAAACAGAGGGGCAAGTATTATTATCGCGGCTATACCCTCCATGAACATCCCTACCACCAGCAAGACGGCGTTTACTATTCCCAGAAACATCCAGGGGGACGTCACGTTAGAGACGACCACGGAGGTTATAGCCTGAGGAATTCGGACGACTGTCAGAAACCACCCAAAGGTCTGAGCCGCAGCCACCAGAATAAGGACCTGAGCGCAGGTAATCGCCGAGCTGAGGCATACGTCGTATAGACCTTTGAGAGTTATCTCCCTGTATATGAATATCCCCACGAAAAGGGCGTACACGACAGAGATACCCGCCGCCTCGGTGGGGGTGAATATGCCCATGTATATTCCGCCTAGAATTATGACCGGGACCATAAGGGACCAGACGGCCTGTTTGCTCTTTTCCCATATCTCCCTTCGGCTTGAGGGAGCGGACAAGGCCAGATTATGAGAGCGGGAGAAAAACCAGATATAGATTATACTCGCAAGTCCGTAGACGACACCGGCGCTGATTCCGGCCATGAAGAGAGACCCCACCGAGGTACCGGTGGCGGCCGCATATATTATCAGGGTTATGCTGGGAGGAATTATCAGTGCAACCGACCCCGCCGACGTTATCAACCCTACGGAAAAGCCTTTAGGGTAATTTTCCCTGACCAGCTCGGGATACAGCAGCTTCCCCATGGCCACTACTGTGGCGGGGCTGGATCCGCAAAGGGCCCCAAAAACCATACAGGTAGCCTGGGTGGTGTAGGCCAGACCGCCTCTGGTGCTACCTACCATGCTCCTGGTCCAGTCGAGGATACGCCTCGACAGTCCGCCCACGTCCATAACGTTCGCTGCGAAGATGAAAAAAGGCATGGACATGAGAGCGAACTTGTCTATTCCACCGAAGGCCTTCTGTACGATAACCATAGGAGGCATATGGGTGAAGAGAAGCACGCATATCAAAACGGCACCGTTCAGGGCTATGAAGATGGGGACACTGCCGAAGAGTGCCGCCAGGAGGGTGCATATCAAGACAGTGGTCAAGTCAGTTCACCCCTTCCGAGGGCGTTGCCATCCGCTGTAGAAAACGCAACGTCATAAGTCCCGATCCTATGGGAATGGCGGAGTAGACGATCCACATAGGTACCTCCAGAGCCGGGGACACCTGCCCTGACCTGAAATTGAAAGAAACTATCTGCACCCCATAGGCGGCCAGGAAGCCGCAAAATACGGCGGAAACCAGGTAGATAACCCTGTCGACCACCCCTCTACTCTTGGGAGAAAGTTTTCCGAGCAGGAAATCCATCCTTATGTGGGCTCCTCTTCTCACGCACAGGCTTCCTCCCACGAAGGTTATCCATATCATCAGATACTTTATAAGCTCTTCCGCCCAGCTGGTACTGGCGCTGAAGACGTAGCGCAAGGTGACGTTGACGAAAAGTATCAAAGCCGTCGCCAACAGGGCCATGGCGCAAAAACCCTCCTCCAGACGATCCAAAATCCTCATCATATCCATCCCCCGAGGTTAAAAAAAGGGGCGAGAGGAATCCCTCCAGCCCCGAAAAGATCCTAAGATCCGATCAGTTCTTCCCCAACTCGTCGTAACAGGCGGAGAGAAGCTCTTTCATGGCATCGGTGCTTGCGAACTGGTCGTGGACAGAGCGGCTCTTCTTCGAAAAGGCCTCGTATTCCTCGTCGGTCAGCTCCGTGACGGATATTCCGGAGCTCTTTATCTCGTCCAGGTATTCCGCTTCCTTCTTGGCCTGGGCCCCTCTCTCAGCAAGCCTGGCCTCTTTCTCCGCCTGCAGTACAAGCTCTCTGGCGTCGTCGGGAAGACCGTCGAACCAGCCCTTGTTGACCACGAAGATATAGGCCAGAAAACCATGGTTGCTCAATATCAATCTGTCTTGGACCTCGTAGAGCTTGTTCATCGCTATCGTCTGGATCGGGTTTTCCTGCCCGTCGACAATTCCCTGCTGAAGGGCATTATAAAGCTCGGCATACTCTATGGGGATGGGGTTGGCTCCCCAGGTTTTATACTGGGCGATCAGGAGGGGAGATGGCATGACCCTCATCTTGACTCCCTTGAAGTCCTCCGGAACGTGGATATCGATACCCTTTGTAGTGAATTGCTTAAAACCGGAGGCCCAAAGCCCTAAAGAGACCAGCCCTTTGGGCTCGGTGAATTCGTAGAAGCGCTGCCCGACCGGTCCGTCCATCACCCGATAGAGTTCATCGGTGGAAGGCCATAGAAAGGGGAAATCTATTATCTGAAGCTCCTCCACGAAAGGGGTCAGCACAGAGACGGGCTGTATGGTTATGTCTAGGGTCCCCATCTGGGCGGACTCGGTCTGCTCTCTCATGGACCCCATCTGCATGGAGGGAAATATCTGAACCTCCATCTTTCCGCCCGATCGATCCTCCACGATGGCCTTGAAGGTCTCTGCGCCTATATCCTCCGGGCTTCCCGTCGGCTGATTGTGGCTCAGGCGTATCGTCATCTTCGGATAGTCGGCCGCAAAAGCCGCCGTAGAGGCGATCACTATGGAACAAACGAAAAGTGCCGTTATCAAACGTCTCATTGTCTATACCTCCATCACATAGATTGAGTCCAGGAGACCTCGAATTCGAGGATTATATCAGCGAGGCAACTCTTTTGCAACCGATCGCACCAAAGATAACGCATCTCGAGCCGCTTGGACCTCCGCTTCTTTTATCGATCTTCCTCTTCCCCTGCTCAGGAGGACCTCCGATACATACAGTTCCACCTCGAATCTGGGACTATGAGGAGGTCCCTCACGGGAAATGATCCTGTACTCCGGCAATGGCTCTCCCCTTATCTGTAGGATCTGTTGAAGTTCCGACTTGGGGTCGATGGACGAGTTTCCGTCCTGAAGATAATCCCCTCTTTCAAACATAAAATCCAGATAGCGGTTCACCACCGATTCCGCCATATCGAAACCTCCGTCCATATAGACGGCTCCGAAGATGGCCTCTATGGCGTCGGCATGCATGGAGGAGAGATCGCCACCCTCCCCCTTTTTTCTTAGACCCCGGTTGACCCTGAGAACTCCCGAGAGACTCAATGCCTCCGCCCACGTCAAAAGAGCTTCCTTACGGACCAACCGTGCCCTGAGCCTGGTCAGTCCCCCTTCGTCCATATCCTTCATCGCCCTGAAAAGTCTCGTCGAGGTAGCCAACTCCAGAACCGCATCTCCCAGGAACTCCAATCTCTCGTTCCAAGAACGAAGCCCTGACTCATGGGCGTAGGACGAATGAGTCAGGGCTTCACGGAGCAGTTCTATATCGGTGAAGCTGTATCCCAGACGGTCCTGAATCAGAGAAAGACTTCTTTCCCATTTCCGTCCGTACATGAGAATATCAATCGATGAAACGCTGGATAGCCAGGACGCCGTTGTGTCCGCCGAAACCGAAGCTGTTGACCAAGAACCTGTCCACCTTGGCCTCGGTAGTCTCGGTTATGACGTTTACGTCGCAATCCGGATCCTTCTCGTCGAGGTTAAGGGTCGGATGTACGATACCTTCCTCCACGGACTGAAGGGCAGCTACTGTCTCTAGAGCTCCCGCCGCTCCGAGGCAATGACCTATCATGGACTTAGTGGAGTTGATCATGACACGATCGGCGGCCTCGCCGAACAGGTTTCTTATGGCGATGGACTCGACCTTGTCGTTGAGGGGGGTCGAGGTTCCGTGAGCGTTTATCAGATCGACCTGGTCGACGGACCAACCGGCCTGGTCTATAGCTATCTTCATAGCCCTTGAGGCTCCTTTCCCCTCCGGATCCGGGGCTGTTATATGGCCAGCATCGCAGGTAGAACCGTAGCCGACTACCTCGCCATAGATATGGGCCCCTCTGGCCTTGGCGCTCTCGAGGGTCTCCAGGACCAGAACCCCCGCACCCTCTCCGATGACGAAACCGTCCCTGTCCTTGTCGAAAGGACGGCTTGCCCTCTCGGGCTCGTCGTTTCTCGTGGAGAGAGCCTTCATGGCTGCGAAACCTGCCACGCAGATAGAGCGAAGGGCGGCCTCGGTTCCGCCACAGAGCATGACGTCCGCGTCGCCTCTCTCTATAGTCCTGGTAGCCTCTCCGATACTGTGTATCGAGGTAGCACAAGCGGTCACGACGCACATATTTGGACCTTTGGCCTGATGCCTGATGGCCACGTATGCGGCGGACATATTTCCTATCATCATGGGGATGAAGAAAGGACTGACCCTCTTGGGTCCCTTGGTCATCATCGTCTGGAAACTATCGAAACAGGTTTCGATTCCACCCTGTCCGGAACCGATATAAACGCCGAATCTATTGGAGTCAAGGTCCTCCGCTTTGAGACCGGCATCTTCCATGGCCATATCCGAAGCAGCCACGGCGAACTGGATGACCCTGTCGGCCCTTTTAGCCTCCTTCTTGGGAAGCCACTGGGTCGGATCAAAATCCTTTACCTCCGCTCCGACCTGAACCGAGAACTCCGAGGCATCGAAGCACGTTATAGCGCCAACGCCGTTTTTTCCCTCTTTAAGAGCCTGCCAATATGCCTCTCTACCATTGGCTATGGGACTGACGACCCCTAGCCCGGTGATAACGACTCGTCTGTCTTTCAAAGGATGTCCACTCCTTACGGCGCAGGGGAGTTCACGACACTCTAACTCTTGCCTCGCCATGATTTGAGCGAGAGGGGCGGTCGACCGCCCCTCTCCGGATCGAAAAAGGGAGTATTCTACCCCTCGATTCCGAGCTTGTTGCTGGCGTAGTCGATAGCTTCACCGACACTGGTGAGTTTCTCCGCGTCCTCATCGGGGATCTCGATGTCGAACTCCTCCTCGATTCCCATGATGAGCTCGACGATGTCGAGGGAGTCAGCCCCCAGGTCCTCGACAAAGGAGGCCTCGGGTTTAATCTGCTCCTCCTCCACATCAAGACGATCTATGATGATCTCCTTAAGGCGGGCAAGTACTTCATCTCTCTTCATGGCAACGTCACCTCCCTTCGTCAAATTCAGGATCAAACCATGGTCATTCCGCCATCGACGGCTATGACCTGACCATTGATATACGAGGCATCTTCCGAGACCAGGAAAGCCACCGCCTTGGCGACGTCCTCGACTGTCCCGGCACGACCGGCTGGCACGGATTTCAACATTTCCTCTTTCACCGACTCCGGAAGGACATCGGTCATATCGGTGGCGATGAATCCGGGAGCCACGGCGTTGACCGTTATTCCTCTCTGAGCGTACTCTCTTGCTATGCTCTTGGTCAAGCCTATTATACCCGCCTTCGAGGCACAATAATTAGCCTGTCCAGGGTTGCCTATAAGTCCAACCACCGAGGCCATGTTCACTATACGCCCCCAGCGTCCTTTCGCCATTCCCTTGACTCCTTCTTTGGAACAAAGATATGCGGACTTAAGGTTTCCGTCTATGACTGCGTCCCAATCGGATTCCTTCATCCTCATGAGGAGGCCGTCTCTGGTTATTCCGGCGTTGTTCACCAGTATATCCACTGAACCGAACTCTGTAGAGACTATCTTGAAGAGCTCCTTTACCTGATCGGGATCGGAAACATCGGCTCTGACGGCTATAGCCTCTCCTCCCAGGTCGGATATGGTTTTTACTACCTCGTCGGCCGCCTTGGATGAGCTTCTGTAGTTCACCACTACTCTTAGATCTCTAGAAGCAAGCTCCAGAGCGATGGCTTTTCCTATTCCCCTGGAACCACCGGTAATCAAGGCAACTCTGCCGTTCTCGGGCATTTTATTTATCCTCCTCGAGAAAGTCAACGACTTTATCCAAATCCTCGGCGGAACCTATCGAGAGAGTCTTGCTTCCCTTGACGCATTTCTTCGCCAACCCCGCCAAGACCTTTCCAGGACCGAGCTCTAGGAAGGTGGAGACCCCCGCATCGGACATACATTTCATGCTTTCCACCCACCGGACCGGGCTGTAGGTCTGTCGATAAAGTCCAGATCTGATATCCTCCACCGAGGTAACAGGCGAAGCGGAGACGTTCGCGACCAGGGGATAGGACGAATCGGACCAACCGCAACGTTCCATCTCCCTGGAGAGATCGTCCGCCACGTCGGTCATCAGTCGACAGTGAAACGGAGCACTGACGTTCAAGGGGATAGCCCTCTTGGCCCCAGCCTCCTTGGCGGCTTCGATAGCTTTAGCCACCGATTCGGAATCCCCGGATATCACGACCTGACCAGGAGAGTTGAAGTTGGCCGCCTCGCACACCTTGTCTCCGTCGAATCGGGAACAGATACCCCGAACATCCGAATCCTCCAAACCGAGGATCGCAGCCATAGCTCCCTCTCCCTCTGGAACAGCCTTTTGCATCAGACGGCCTCTGGCGTTGACCAACCGGACGCCGTCGGCTAAAGAGAGGGTCCCCGACGCGACCAAGGCAGAATACTCTCCCAAGCTGTGCCCCGCCACAAAATCGGGGGTAAGAAGTATTCCTTTGTCCTCGGTCAAGGCCCTGAAAATGGCCACGCTAACTGTAAGCAACGCTGGCTGGGTGAACTCCGTCAAGGTCAGTTTTTCCTCGGGACCTTCAAATATGATAGAACTCAGAGAGAAACCCAAAGCCTCGTCGGCCTCGTCGAAAACCCTGCGAGCCAAGGGAAAACTCTCGTAAAGATCCCTGCCCATTCCGACGGATTGAGCTCCCTGACCGGGGAACAAAAGCGCGAATCTCTTCATACTCATACGGCTACAGCTCCTCTCCAGGACCGTTATTTCGTCGATCCCAGTCTAGATAGGACCTCCTCGGCCTCTCTACATATCTCCTCGATTATCTCGGACGCCGGCTGTATCCTAGATACCATGGCGGCGATCTGACCGGCCATGACCGATCCAAAATCGACGTCCCCATCTACCACAGCTGCTCTAAGCTTACCGGCACCCAGTGCCTCGATATCCTCGACGGACGCACCGGATATCTCCATGTGGTCAAACTGGGAGGTTAGTTTGTTTCTTATACATCTAACCGGATGTCCGGTAGGACGTCCCGTCACAGCGGAGCTTCTGTCCTTGGCGTTTAAGATGGCGAGCTTGTAGTTTTCGTGAACCCTGCACTCGGAAGCACAGACGAAACGAGTTCCAATCTGAACTCCCTCGGCTCCGAGGGCAAAGGCTGCGGCCATGCCTCTTCCGTCGGCTATTCCTCCGGCGGTTATTACAGGTATATCTACCGCGTCTACCACCAAAGGAGTCGCCACCATCGTGGTCAGCTCTCCTATGTGGCCTCCAGCTTCGCATCCCTCGACTATCACGGCGTCGGCTCCCTGTCTCTCTACTCTCCGAGCCAAAGCGGTCGTAGGCACCACCGGAACTACCTTCGTCCCCAACGGCTTCAGGCGTTCCAAGACCTTTCCCGGACTCCCCGCCCCAGTGGTGGCAACAGGGACTCGATTCGCAGCCGCCACCTCTATGGCATCCGACGCGGTGGGAGACATCAACATTATATTGACCCCGAAAGGACGATCGGTAAGGGTGCGAACCTTTTTAAGCTCCCTGTCCAGAAGCTCCGGAGGCATACTGGCCGCAGCGACGATACCGAGCCCTCCACCGTTGCTTACGGCAGCGGCCAACTCGGCCTCGGCAACCCAGGCCATTCCACCCTGGACTACGGGATAGTCAATTCCAAGAAGCTCGGTAACCCTTTTACCAAGTCTCATGTCTCTCACCTCACGCCTCGTATATAAAGGCACCGTAGGTCATTCCGGCACCGAAACTGGTAATCAACACCTTCTGTCCGCTGTTACAGGTTATACGTCCACCCTCGTAGGCTTCATTCAGAGCCAGAAAAACCGAGGCAGCAGAGGTATTTCCATACCTTTCCAGGTTATTGATCGCCCTGTCATCCGAGACCCCGAGCCGTTTGAGGACTCCCTCCATGATCCTGAGGTTTGCCTGATGAAATATCCAACGATCGATATCGGAGGGGGATATGCCGGCATCGGAACATACGTCCTTCAGATATCCTGGAAGAACTCTCTGGGTAAACTTAAAAACGTCATTACCCTTCATCGATACGAAATGTTTTTTTTCCGCCAAAGTATCGCTGCTGGCAGGGAGGGAGGACAGCCCTCCAGGAAGGGTGATATAGTCCCATTTGGTCCCGTCGGACTTCATATCGCAAACTATAACTCCAGGATCTCCCTTTTCTCCCGCTTCCAGTATCACCGCTCCGGCTCCGTCTCCGAAGAGCACGCAGGTGGTCCGATCCTCCCAGTCTATCAGTCTGGATAAAACCTCTACACCGCACACCAACACCCTGTTCCAAAGGCCGGAAGCTATTCCGGAAGAAGCCACGGATAGGGAATAGACGGAACCGGTACATCCGGACTGGACGTCGAAAGCCCCTGCCTTGGACGCGCCTATGGCTCCCTGTACCCTGGCAGCTACGCTGGGGAAAAGGGTGTCCGGGGAGTTGGTGGCGACTACCACCATGTCTATGGACTCGACGTCCACTCCGGATCTATCGATAGCCTGTCTACAGGCAGCGATGGCCAGATCGCTGGCATTTTCGTCCTTGGAAGCTATTCTGCGCTCCCTTATGCCGGTCCTCTCCAAGATCCATTCGTTGCTGGTATCGACCATCCTCGCCAGTTCTTCGTTATCCATCACTCTCTCTGGAACCGCCATCCCGGTTGCCACCAGACGGACGGGGTGTCCCTGAAGTAACGCCATTAAACGTCCTCCTCTCCAGGCAGGAGATCGGTTATCTCCTCTTTGATCTTACTAACTCCGTTTTTCAACACAAAATCCCTGGCCACGCCGAGGGCACTCGTTATGGCGGGGGCCTTGGAACGACCGTGGGCCTTGATCACCGCTCCGTTGACGCCCAAAAGAGGCGTCCCGCCGAACTTCTGATAGTCGAACCGATGCTGCAGATCCTTGAGCATCGGAAGAAAGAACACGAGCCCCATCTTGGCAAGGATCCTTTTATCAACCTCGTTTTTCAAGATCTTAAGGGCCAGCTCTCCAAGCCCCTCGAAGGACTTCAACATAACGTTGCCGGAAAAGCCATCACAGACGACTACATCGGCATGACCGAAAGGAACTCCGTTTCCCTCTATATATCCGCCAAAATCGATATGGGAGTTTTCCACAAGCATTGTCCTGGCTTCCGATATGACCTCGTCTCCCTTGATCTCCTCGGAACCGTTGGAGAGAAGCCTCACGTCAGGTCGGTTCACTCCGACCATATGTTTCATGAACAAGGATCCCATAACGGCGAACTGGGACAGATTGAGGGGCTTGCACCTAATGGTCGCACCTACGTCTATCAGAAGAGTAGGCTTCTCCAGTGTGGGCAAGACCACGCCCAACCCAGGACGATCTATGCCGGATATCCTCCCTACCACCAGGACCCCTCCGGCGACTATGGCCCCGGTATTGCCTGCGGAGATACATCCTCCGGCCTCACCGGAACGGACCATCTCCATGGCCAAGCGAAGACTGGAACGTCTTTTAGATCTTATGGCCCTGGCGGGGGATTCGTCCATGGATATGGACTCCTCCGCACTCACTATGTGCAGACGACCCCTTATGGAGGACTCGACCGAATCTACAGCCATTTTTATCCGATCACTGTCACCCACCAGGGCTATATCGAGATCGGGAAATTTCCGACAGGCCTCTACGGCTCCAAGACAGTTCTCAGCGGGACCGTAGTCCCCTCCCATTGCGTCAAGCGCCAGTATCAAGCCTCTCACCTCTTACCTTTCTCTCAGCCTCTGAATCTAGCGCCACGACGATATATCGACCAACGAAAATTTCTTTCTCGCCGACCCTGGTTCTGACGCTGACTATGTATTTATTTCCCTTATGGACACCCACCTTGGCCCTTGCCATAAGGACATCCCCCACCTTTGCGGGGGCCTTGAATCTACCTCTGATGGATCCAACGATGACCATATCGGCTCCGACCACGGCTATGGCCAAAGATGAGGCCTGAGCGTAGATGTAATGGTCCCAGACATATTCCGTGTGTCTGAAGGCCATCTCCTGTCTGGTCTTCAGGACCGAAAGAGCCCAACGATTCGGTTCGAGCTCCAGTAGCTCTCCGATGAACTCCTCCTGTTTGAGAGATCTCAACTTGCTAGTAGCCTGCTCCGCCATCCGTCTGGTTCTCTCTCTGAGTTCCGGAACCCCCAGAAGGGTTCTATCGAGACGAACGGTGCTTACGCTGACATCCAAAGCCAAGGCCAGCTCTTCGTCGGACAAAAGAGGATTCTGTCTTATGAGCTGAGACAGCCGTTCGTGTCGCATCTTACGGTTTATCGAACGTGCCACGGCGCCCCCTCCCTTATCACTTGGTCCTAACATCAGATTTGAATACCAGGCAAGTATAGGAATTTTTACCCTGCCGGTCAAGAGCGAACCTCATAAAAAAGAGGGGACGGGAAAATCCCGCCCCCTCTTTTTATCTTCGCCTCTTTGTTAGGCTTCCTTGTCCGCTGCGACCTCGATAGCCTTACGGCCTCTGTAATAACCGCACTCGGGACAGGCATGGTAGTTCTGGATAGTCTCGCCACAGTGAGGACAGGCCGTCAGACCTGGCGTCTCGAGACGTCCAAGCCACTGAGCCTTCCTGTTATGAGTCCTGCGATGAGATACCCTTGACTTTGGAGTTGCCATCGATTTTCCCTCCTTTACCTGAAGAGCTGCCGAATGTATCGGCTAAAATTTGGAATCGGGGATCCGCCGCCTCTCCCTCTTTCCTCGTAGTGCTCGGCCCAATCGGATCACACCCCTCGGGACAAACCGGATAAAGGGGCATGGAGACGACGAAACACTCCCAAAGGTCACCGGAGATGTCGATGGTTTTTCCGATCTGAGGTAACGATTTTATCACCTCGTCAAGTTCGACATCCTCCGTCTCTTCTTCGTCGGGCTGCGACACATAACAATACTCGAAATTCTCGTCTATTGCAACCTCCAGAGAAGAGAGACAACGAGAACATTCCGTTTCAACCCTAAAAGAGAGCTGGAGAGATATCCTGACCGCTCCATCGTTCCGTACCGTCCTAGCCGAAATTTCGACGGGGGACACGCACCGATAGGTACCACCCCCGAGCTTTATGAGATCCTGAAAATCCAGAGACCATCTTTTCTCGGAGGGCAGAAGCGGTTCTTCCGGAACATCCACAAAGAAACGCCAACTCTCCGGTGGGCTATCGCGGAAAACCAAAAGGACCGCCTCCTTGGGTTAACAGGACACCAGTTTTTTGGTGTCTTTCGCTATAACGAGTTCCTCGTTGGTGGGTATCACCATGACCTTGACTTTAGAGTCGTCGGAGCTGATGACCCTTTCCTCGCCTCTGAAATCGTTCTTGCTCTTGTCCACCGAGGCGCCCAGGAAACCTAGGCTCTCGGTGACGGTCTCTCTTATGGCCTTGCAGTTCTCTCCGATACCGGCGGTGAACACTATGGCGTCCACGCCTCCCATGGCGGCGGCGTAGGCACCTATGTACTTAGTTATACTGTAGGAAAGCATCTCAAAGGTCAAGGTAGCCCTTTCGTCTCCCCTCTCCATGCCATCCTCGATATCTCTAAGGTCGCTGCTGATACCGGAAACGCCATGAACCCCGCTCTCTTTGTTGAGGATCGTGTCGGCCTTGTCCACAGATCCTTCCTTATCGGCGATGAATTTGACTATGGATGGATCGATATCACCGCAGCGGGTCCCCATGAGAACCCCAGCAAGAGGGGTGAATCCCATGGACGTATCGACGCAGATTCCGTCCTTGACGGCGGTGATGGAGCTGCCGTTCCCGAGGTGGCAGGTGATGATCTTGAGTTCTTCGATGGGACGCTCCATGATCTCAGCGCAGCGGTTGGCCACGAAGAAGTGACTGGTGCCGTGGAAGCCGTAGCGACGGACCTTGTAGTCCTCGTAATAACGATAAGGCACACCGTACATATAGGCGTGCTTGGGCATAGTCTGGTGGAAGGCCGTATCGAAAACCCCAACCTGAGGAACGTCGGGAAGCACCGAGGTGATAGCCTCTATGCCGGTGATGTTGGCCGGGTTGTGCAGAGGGGCCAGAGGGATACACTCCTTGAGCGCAGCCATGACCGCGTCATCCAGACGGACGGAACAGGCAAACTTTTCTCCGGCATGAACGACTCGATGCCCCACGGCGCTGAGCTCGTCCAGGCTGGAAAGCACTCCGTGCTCCCCGTCGAGAAGAGCGTCCAGCACGAGCTTCACCGCAACCTTGTGATCCGGTATAGCGGTCTCGGTAACCACGGCGTCCTGCCCTGCCTTGGTATGTTTGATCCTGGAGCCCTCTATACCGATCCTCTCCACCAATCCCTTGGCGAGAGCGTTTTCGGTCTCCATATCGAAAAGCTGATATTTGAGTGAAGAACTACCGCAGTTGATAACC
The DNA here is from genome assembly GCF_021568795.1 of Dethiosulfovibrio faecalis. Classification (NCBI taxonomy): domain Bacteria; kingdom Thermotogati; phylum Synergistota; class Synergistia; order Synergistales; family Dethiosulfovibrionaceae; genus Dethiosulfovibrio; species Dethiosulfovibrio faecalis. Next base: position 146,774 of record NZ_JAKGUE010000001.1, on the reverse strand, counting down.
AGAACTTTCATATCGCCTATAAGCCTCCTTGACCATTTTGCATTGCATGGCATAATGTTATCCCCGAACGGAAACTCCGAAGGGGGCATTTCGATGTGTAAAAAAGCGATCGGTATCATCGCCGAATATAACCCGTTTCATATGGGACACCTGCACCACGTCGAGAAGGCATCTTCCAGCGGAGACCCGGTGGTAGTGGTTCTATCCTCCAACTTCACCCAAAGGGGGGAACCAGCGTTTATCGATAAGTGGAGCCGTGCGGAGATGGCCCTGCACTCCGGAGCGGACCTAGTGCTGGAACTTCCAGTCGTCTTTTCATGCCACAACGCCGGTGTTTTCGCAAACGCCGGCGTCGACATAATTGAATCGACCGGGGTGATCGACCGCATATCTTTCGGCATGGAGACCCTTGCTCCTGAATTCCAGGACATCGTGGCTATTTTAGTGGAGGAACCTAAACCTTTCAAGTTAAACCTTCATGAGTTTTTAAATGAAGGTTTTTCCTACGTGGAATCCAGAGCCAGAGCCGTGGATTTCCTGCTACCCGGCGCCGGAGAGATCCTCTCTCAACCCAACAACAGCCTAGCCATATCCTACATGATGAGGATAAAGGAAAAAGGGTACGATATAGCCCCTCTTCCCATAAAAAGAATCGGGGGCGAATATCATGATCGTTCCATATCCGTAGAATTCCCCAGCGCAACGGCTATAAGAAAGGCCATAAGGGGAAAAGAAGAGAAAGCTTTTCAGAGAGTTCCCCCCTTCTGCAGTAAAATCCTGAAGAGAGAGATATCGAGAGGAAGATGCTTCCTTGACAAGGACACCCTGTGGGAAAAAATCCGTTTTCTGCTAACCAGAACCTCCAGCGAAGAGCTCGGAAAATACGCCGAGTTCGGGGAGGGTATAGAAAACAGGTTTATAAAGGCCTTCGGAAAATCCACCGGCTGGGATGACTTCATCGATCGGTGCACGTCCAGAAGATACCCCAGAGGAAGGCTTCAGAGAAACATGATACACTTTCTCGTCGGCCTAAGGCATGAGGAGAACAGGGCATATCAAGAAAAAGGCCCGGCCTATCTGAGGGCACTGGGAGCTACCAAAAGAGGAAGAGATCTACTCAAGAGAATAGACAAGGTAGGCACCCTTCCGGTGATATCTAAATTCGCCCAATTGGATCGGGATTACGGCAAATCCATGCTGTCGATGGAAAGACGCAGCTGTGACATCTGGGAGCTACTCCTTCCGGGGGGAGCGCCCGGCAAAGACGCCATAACCCCTCCCATCATCGTCTAATCTCCTTGTCGAAATGGGGAAACCGCTCTCTGAGACGACGATACACACCGGGGGGAACCATCTCCTGCACCGGACCTCCGAAATTAAAGATATCCTTTACCGCATGGCTCGACAGATAGGAATACCTGGCGTCGGTCACAATAAATAAAGTCTCTATCTCGGGAGCAAGCTGTCTGTTCATCTGGGCAAGCTGAAACTCGTACTCGAAATCGGAAAGAGCCCGCAATCCCCTTATTATTATGCGACTCCGCTCCTGTCGCAAGAAATCTACCAAAAGCCCGGTGAACGAATCTACCTTGACGTTAGGGAGATGGGACAGGGCCTCTATCGCCATGGTCTTTCTCTCGTCGACGCTGAAAGTAGCCCTCTTCTCCGGGTTTATAAGTATGGATACCGTCAGCTCGTCAAACAACCCGGCGGCTCTCTCGGCTATGTAGACGTGGCCGTTCGTTATGGGATCGAAGGACCCCGGATAGACGGCCCTGATGGTATGGCTCACCACTACCCCTCCTTATAAGTCCGACGAATAGAGCTCCAGAAAGGAAAGTACCGACCTTCCGTAAGATCTCTCGTCTCTCAGGATCCAGGGGAAAGAGACCTTTACGGGCTCCTCCTTGCCATGCTCGAACACGAAGACCCCGTCCTCCTTCAGTATCTCTCTGCGAGAGAGAATTAAATTCGGAAGAGTCTCGTTCCATCGGGCTCCGTAGGGCGGATCGGCGAAAACGACGTCGAAGACGAAACCCTTTCTAGATACCCAGGATAAACCTTTTCTGACGTCCATGGAAATGTGGGTGTGAGAATCGAAGCTATTGGCCTTCCATATGGCCTTTGACCTGGATCGAACCAACTCCACCGAGACGACCGGATCCGCCCCCCTTCTGCAGGCCTCGAAGGCTATCCGTCCCGTTCCGGAAAAGAGGTCCAGAAAGGCTACCCCATTCAGGTTACCCAGGATATTGAAAAGAGCCTGAACCACCAGGCCGGTAGTGGGACGAACCTCCTTCATGATCTATTGATGCTTCCTGCGATCGCATCCAAGGCCCTACGGACTGCGGGGGTAAGATAAGGAGAACAGATCCCGTCAACCTTGACCAACGCTCCGTTTTCCCTGAGCACTACCCTCACGTAAAACTTCTGCTCGTAACCATCGTCGGAGGTTATCGCCTGAATAAGCCACGATTTTCTAGAATCGGAGTAGATCCTCTCCAAAGTCCAGTGCAAACCGTCCTCTCCCTCGGAGATACCCAATTTTTCATCCTTCAAAACCGCCATATCCAACTCGTCCGATTTCACGGCTACGTGCATGTCGTCACACCTTCCGTCCACAATCCTATCCACTGTAAAATTACCGATTTTCTCGAAGACCAAGAGGTATATATCCTTGCCCTGTTCCAGCCATTTTCTCTCGTATTTCGTCGTTATCTCCCTTCGTTTGTTCACCTCGAAAGAGATCAAACTAAGAGAGGGATGGCTATCCAAGATGGATGCGACCTCGTCAGCGTACCATTTCTCGTCGGTGGCCAGTTCGAAACAGCCGCCTATACGTAAAACCGACGCCACCACGTCGGAAAAGCCTCTGTGGGTGACCCGCCTTCTGGCATGGCGTTCCTTGGGCCAGGGACAGGGGAAACTCATATATATTCGGTCCAAAGACTCGTCGCCAAAACACTCTCTCAGGAGGAATCGGGCATCGCCGCATATTATCCTGACGTTCTCACGCCCCTCCCTGATGGCCCTTTTTACCGCCTTGCCGACGCAGGTCATAGAGATCTCCAATCCATAGATTGTCGTATCGGGGTTCAACTCGGCCAGGTGCGTAAGAAACTCCCCGTTTCCGAAGCCGATCTCCACCATCTTTCTGCCACCTTGCTCCGGATCAACTGGCACTCCCGATACAGACGGCTCCAATAGGACATCCTGTCTTTTCATGACCATAAAAACCTCCAACAAAAAAATACAAGTACCCCTGTCGTAGCCATTTCCAGGTCGGACAGGACAGTTCGTCATTATACCTTATAACCCGATCGTCGACGATTTGCTTTGACTCTTTAACTCTCGTTGGTATAATCAGGAGGAGAGTAGCCTGTATGGTGTATAATTCAGCCTCTTATCGCAAACGCTTTTCATTTCAAGACGGCGGTGCTATGATAGGTTGTATGGGGTATACAAGATAATTCTTATTCTTCACCATATCAAGAGGGGGTAATTTTATGGCAAAGCAGTGGAAAACTATGGATGGGAACACGGCTGCGGCCCATGTTTCCTATGCGTTCACCGAGGTGGCGGCTATCTATCCGATAACTCCGTCGTCTCCCATGGCCGAATACGTGGACGAGTGGGCAGCACACGGCAGAAAGAACATATTCGGAAGAACCGTCGAGCTAGCAGAGCTTCAGTCCGAAGCAGGCGCATCCGGAGCCGTCCATGGTTCTCTCTCCGCAGGATCCCTTACAAGCACTTTTACCGCTTCACAGGGGCTTCTGCTCATGCTTCCCAACATGTACAAGATCGCAGGAGAGCTGCTTCCAGGAGTGTTCGACGTAAGCGCCAGAGCCGTCGCCGGTCACGCTCTCTCCATATTCGGGGATCACAGCGACGTCACGGCCTGTCGTGCTTCAGGGTTCGCCATGCTGGCATCCGGCAGCGTACAGGAGACCATGGACCTGACGGCGGTAGCCCACCTCTCCGCCATAAGATCCAGCGTCCCCTTCCTCAACTTCTTCGACGGTTTCCGTACCTCTCACGAAATACAGAAGATAGAGGTTCTCGACTACGACGATCTGGCCGATATGGTCGACTGGGACGCCATCAGAGACTTCAAGGAGAGAGCCCTCAACCCCGAGCATCCCTATCACAAGGGAACCGCCCAGAATCCGGACATCTACTTCCAGGCCAAGGAAGCGGCCAACCGCTTCTATCTCGACGTGCCGGACATCGTAGAGGACTACATGAACCAGATCAGCGAGCTCACCGGCCGTCACTACGCCCCCTTCAACTACTACGGAGATCCCGAGGCGGAGAACGTCGTCATCCTCATGGGCTCCTCCACCGAGGCGGCCGAGGAGACCGTGGATTATCTCATGGCCAAAGGGGAAAAGGTCGGTATCATCAAGGTCCACCTCTACCGGCCCTTCTCGGCCAAGCACTTCTTCAAGGTGCTTCCCGCTACGGTCAAACGTATCGCCATCCTCGACCGCACCAAGGAACCGGGATCCCTCGGAGAACCTCTCTACGAGGACGTATGCGCCCTCTTCAACGAGAAACCCGAGCGTCCCATCATAGTCGGTGGACGTTACGGCCTCGGCTCGAACGACACTACTCCGAGCTGGCTCAAGACCGTCTTCGATAACCTCAAGCTCTACGAGCCCAGAAACCATTTTACAATCGGCATCGTAGACGACGTCACCAGACTATCCCTTGAGCCCAAAGAAGAGATCAACGCGGCTCCGGAGGGAACGATCAGATGTAAGTTCTGGGGGCTCGGTTCGGACGGCACTGTAGGAGCCAACAAGAACGCCATCAAGATCATCGGAGATAACACCGATATGTACGCCCAGGGCTACTTCTCCTACGACTCGAAGAAATCCGGAGGTGTCACCATATCCCACCTTCGCTTCGGCAAGAAGCCCATCAAGTCGACCTACCTCATCAAGGACGCCGACTTCATAGCCTGCCACAAACAGGAGTACGTCCACCTTTACGACGTCCTCGACGGGCTCAGGAAGAACGGCACGTTCCTTCTCAACACCCAGTGGACCGACATGGAGGCTCTGGAGGCCAATCTTCCGGCCAACGTAAAGAGGGCTCTGGCCGAAAAAGAGGCCGATTTCTACGTGATCAACGGAATCGACCTTGGACAGGAGATCGGTCTGGGCAACAGGATCAACATGATAATGATGTCCGCTTTCTTCAAACTGGCAAAGGTCATCCCCTACGAGGACGCCATTAAATATATGAAGGAAGCCAACAAAAAGACCTACGGTAAGAAGGGCGATAAGATCGTCGCCATGAACGATACAGCTGTGGACAAGGGAGCGGACGGTCTCATGAAGATAGAGATCCCCGACAGCTGGAAAAACGCAGAGGATGCCTGCTGCTGCAGTGGAGATGACATGCTTCCCGAGTTCATCAAGGAAGTCTGTAAGCCTATGAACGCCCAGAAGGGCGACCAGCTTCCTGTGAGCGCCTTCATCGGACGGGAGGACGGAAGCTTCCCCAGCGGAACAGCGGCATACGAAAAACGAGGCGTGGCCGTCGACGTTCCCGAGTGGATCATGGACAAGTGCATACAGTGCAACCAGTGTGCCATGGTATGTCCTCATGCTGCCATCAGGCCGGTCCTTCTTAACGAGGATGAGATGTCTATGGCACCGAAGAACTTCGAGGTCCTAGACGCCAAGGGCAAGGAGCTGGAAGGTCTCAAGTTCAGGATGCAGGTCAGTCCTCTCGACTGTCTTGGATGCGGCAACTGCGCCGACATATGCCCGGTCAAGGCGCTGGAGATGAAGCCTCTGGCCACCCAAACCGATCCTCAGGCGGAGAACTGGGAGTTCGCCGTCGCAGTAAGCGATAAGTCCGACAGGGTCAACGTAAAGACTGTCAAGGGAAGCCAGTTCTCTCAGCCCCTGCTCGAGTTCTCCGGAGCCTGCGCCGGATGCGGAGAGACTCCCTACGCCAAGCTGATAACCCAGCTCTTCGGTGACAGGATGATCGTCGCCAACGCCACGGGATGCTCTTCCATATGGGGCGGATCCGCTCCAAGCATGCCCTACTGCACCAACGCAAAGGGACAGGGTCCCGCTTGGGCTAACTCCCTCTTCGAGGATAACGCCGAATACGGGTACGGAATGGCCCTGTCGGTCAAGAGCATCGTAGGAGGCCTGGTAGAGAAGGCAAAGGCCCTGGTCGCCAAGGATATAGACGAAGACGTCAAGGCAGCCCTTCAGGAATGGCTCGCCTCCTATAACGACGGAGAGGCCTCCAAGAAAGCCGCCGAAAAGGTCAGATCTATACTCGACAGAGATCTTGGTTGCGCCGAATGCAACGCTCTGCTGGACGACATAGCCGAGCTTGAGGACTACTTGGTCAAGAAATCCGTCTGGATCTTTGGAGGAGACGGCTGGGCCTACGACATCGGTTACGGCGGACTGGACCACGTCCTGGCCTCCGGTGAGAACGTGAACGTCATGGTCTTCGATACCGAGGTCTACTCAAACACGGGCGGACAGTCCTCCAAGTCCACACCGACCGCCGCTGTAGCCAAGTTCGCCGCATCGGGCAAGAAGATAGCCAAGAAGGACCTGGGACGCATGGCCATGACATACGGCTACGTCTACGTAGCTCAGGTGGCCATGGGAGCAGACAAAAACCAGCTTGTAAAGGCTATGGCCGAGGCCGAAGCATACGACGGACCTTCTCTCATCATCGCCTACGCCCCCTGCATTAACCACGGCCTCAAGGAAGGCATGGGACGCAGCCAGAATCAGGAAAAGAAGGCCGTAGAGGCAGGGTACTGGCATCTTTACCGCTACAATCCCGAGGCGGAAGAGGGCAAGAACCCCTTCAGCTTGGATTCCAAGGAGCCCAAGGCATCCTTCAAGGACTTCATCCTCAGCGAGGTACGCTACTCCTCTCTGACGAAGACCTTCCCCGAGGTGGCGGAACAGCTTTTCGAGGCCGCTGAGAGGGACGCCAAGAGGCGCTACGAGACCTACAAGAAGCTGGCCGAGAACTAAAGCATAAAAATATATTCGGAACAATTTTTCTAAGCGGGAGGCCGTAAAAAAGCGGTCTCCCGCCGTTTTTGACAGTTGACCGAAAGGTGTAGGCCGTGTATAATGCTCTTCGTTGAGGCGGGACGTAGCGCAGCCTGGCTAGCGTACCTGAATGGGGTTCAGGTGGTCGGAGGTTCGAATCCTCTCGTCCCGACCAGAATTATCAACGGGAAGCCGTAAAGGCTTCCCGTTTTTTTCATATTTCAGGAGGTCCAACATCCTATGAGAGATACACCCTCTTTTACTCCGAAAACCAGCCTGGGACAGAATTTTCTGATCAACAGGGACATAGTCCGAAGAACGGTGGAGAGAGCCCATATAACGGAGAACGACGTGATCCTCGAGATAGGTCCTGGACAGGGAGTTCTTACGAGGGAGATACTATCGTCTCCTTGTTCCCATCTTCATTCCATAGAGATCGACAGAAGGCTGGAGCCCTTCCTCCAGGACATAGAAGGAGACGACCGTTTTTCCCTCCACTGGGGAGACGGTGTGAAGTTTCCCTACGGAGAACTTAGGCCGGCTCCGTCCAAGGTGGTGGCAAACATTCCCTACCACGTAACGACCCCTTTGATATGGTCTATACTGGAGAAACTGGCTCCCTACGGCCTAAGCTATATGATACTGATGGTTCAGAAAGAGGCGGCGGACCGACTTGTCGCACAGGCCTGTACCAAGGAACGTTATCCTCTGGGGATAACTCTGGAGGCCATGGGCTCGGCCAAGACATACATGAAAGTCTCCCCCGGGTCCTTCAGACCTGTCCCTAAGGTATCCTCCGCTCTGGTGGAACTGACGATAGAGAGAAGGAGAGATCTGCCCTCAGACAACCTCTGGCGAAAGGTACTTAAGGCCGGATTCTCTCAGAGACGAAAGAAACTGGCAAACAACCTAGTCTCCCTCGGGATCAAAAAGGAAGAAATTCTAGCTCTCATGGACCGATCAGGAATTCCATCGGAAGCGAGAGCCGAAACCCTTTCGGTATCTCAATGGCTGGAGTTCGTGGAATCCCTAAAACAGACGATTTAAAAAAGAGTGGCATGGAAGAGACGGAACGTCTCGACCATGCCACTCTTTCGTGACCGGGAATGTTCTAGTTGACCCTGTCCTTGAGTGCTTTCCCAGGACGGAACACAGGGACCTTCTTGGCGGGAATCTCTATGGTCTTCTCGGGATCCTGGGGATTCCTGCCGGTTCTAGCCGCTCTCTCTCTCACCTCGAAGGTTCCAAACCCGACAAGCTGGACCTTTTCACCCTTGACCAGGGCCTCCTCAACTGCTTCCAAAACGGCAGATACCGCCTCTCCTGCAGCCTTTTTGCTTAGTTCCGCAGATTTAGCCACTGCCTCGACAAGTTCAGTTTTGGTCACGTCAAACTACCTCCTCAAAAGGATAAATAAAACGACTCCTACACGCGGGAAGAACTAAGTCCTCCCTGCTATTTTTATCAGCTCAGCCAGTCGTGGTCAAGCCTCAGCGCCTTTTTCCGTCACTATTACGCCAAAAAAGGCGTATAGGTACCCCGTCGTAGTCACCCAGTCTTCTGATTTGATTAATCATGTGATTTTCGAAAGACCTGGTAACTATATTTCTGTCGTTCACGAAAAACACGAACATAGGGGGCTCCACCCCTGCCTGAGTACAGTAATAGATCCTAAGAAGCTTCCCCTTTTTATCGCTAGGGAGCCTCTCGAAGGCCAGGACGTCTCGCAACAAGCCGTTCAGCTTAGTGGTTCCGAACCTGTTCTTACGCCTATCGTAGACCCCCAATACTGCGTCTAGGAGCTTCGCTCCCACACCTCTTCCGGTCAAGGCGGAGCAGAACACTAGAGGAGCATGGTCTACGAAAACCAGGGAATCCCTTACCGAATCCCTTTTTTCATCTCCTATCCTCTCTCCGTCGCCCTTGAGAAGATCCCATTTGTTCATAACCAGGACTATTCCCTTGCCTCTCTCCACTATGGAAGAAGCGAGCTTCTTGTCCTGATCGGTGACCCCCTCAACCGCATCCACCACCAATATGGCGACATCCGACCGGTCGATGCTTTCCATGGTCCTGACGAAGGAATAATACTCTATGTCATCCTTGAAACGGCTCTTACGCCTGAGGCCGGCGGTGTCTATGAGACGAAGCTTTCTGCCATCGTCCAACTCCATGAGAGAATCGATGGAGTCCCTGGTAGTTCCGGGAACGTCGCTCACCAAAGAACGATTTTCACCCAGAAGCCTGTTGAGAATACTGGACTTACCTACGTTAGGTCTGCCAACCAGGGCGACCTTTATCTCGTCCTCCTCCTCAAAGGACCTGTCGTCCTCTGGAAGAAGCTCGCATACCCTGTCCAAAAGATCGTCTATACCTCTGGCGTGTATGGCGCTTATGCCCACGACGTCTTTGAAACCTAGGCCATAGGCTTCGTAGACCAACTCATCGAACTTCATGTCGTCCAACTTGTTTACGACGACGATAACAGGTTTCGGGACGCCCTTTCTGATCACCATGGCTATGTCCTCGTCCATCCATGTCAGACCTTCTCTGCCGTCCACGGAAAGGAGGATGACGTCGCTTTCCTCCATTGCCTGGAGGATCTGCCCCTTCATCCCTTCCATTATGGGGTCTTCGTCCCTCAGCAAAAGGCCACCGGTATCCACGAGGTAAAAGTTGTTTCCCCTCCATTCAACCTGGCCGTAGAGTCTGTCCCTGGTTACTCCTGGAACGTCATCCACTATAGCCCTTCTCTCCCCTATCAATCTATTGAACAACGAGGACTTCCCTACATTGGGACGTCCCACTATGGTTACGATTGCCATCTTTTCCTCCCTAGTCGGTCCAGAGGACCACTTTCGGATATTCGGCGGATCCTATGACATACTCTGATTCCAGGGCCAGATAAATCCGGTGAAGGTGCTTGACTGCCACCCATATCAGATCCTGAAAGGGATCGGGGTCCATTACGTCCAACCCCGCCGATACCAACTTCTCGATCAGTCTTTCCTTGCACCTGCAGCTCACCCTGATCTCCACAAGATAACGAAACGGCGGAAGCTCCAGTTCAGATCTCTCCACAAGCTCTCTTCTCCAAAACGAGGTCCACCCGGAGAGGAGGGATACCTGCCATCCCTTACCGGGACGTCTGCTTTGGACTACAACCTGTCGTCCCTCCGGAGAAGGACCTCTCCAGCAGGACTCGGATATCATGGTATAGGCGCTGTATCTGGCGTCGTGTTCGGATCTTCTGGCCTCTCCATCCGAATCAAGCCAACAGACCAACCCAACATCCAATATATCACATAACTCCAGGCTCTTTCTGGTTCCTACGACCAAGCCCCCCGAGGATAACTCCTTTATTCTGTTCCGTCTATCCACTGTCCTCTTAGGATCGTCGGCGGACCAGACGAAAACCCTCTTCTTAGAGACCATGGCCTGGGCTATCGGCAAGAGGGCCTCAAGTCCCGGACGTCTACCCATTATAACCGGACCACCGCAGTTAGGACACTTATTCGGAACATCGAAGGTCTTTCCGCAGCGTACGCACCGTCCCCTTCCTCCGAATAGCCTCAATGCCCCCCCACAGTCACACCTGAGCGGGTGTTCGCAATCGTCGCATTTCAGGTCTCCAACGTATCCCTTTCTATCCAGTATCCAAAGGACAACCTTGCCGTTTTCCATCGTATCGAGGGTCCTGGTCATAGTTCCCTCCGCCAGAGGAATCTCGTCGGAAGCTCCCGGCACAGATACCCTGTTTGACTCGTTGAGATCGATAAAAACGATCCTCGATTCCGGACGTCCCCGTTCCTCATCGGGACGGATCTCTCGGAACACCCTGGAGGACGGAATCCTCCCTCCCACGACCAGACGGGATCCCGAGTCCATGGCCAGCCTGGTCAATACACTTCTGCCGTTCAACCGGGGATGACGCTGCATACGATAGGAGTCGTTACCCTCGTCCTCCACCACGACGAGATCGGGTTCAAAAGGGGCGGCCATCACCCCCGGCCCCCCCACCACGAAACGACTGTTTCCGTCCCTGACGGAAAGCCATGCTTCCATCTTTTTCTTTCCGCCGGTATTGGGCCAGAGAAGGCCTCCGACAATGCCGTCGTCCTCCAGCCTTTTCAGAAAAGCCTTGGCCCTGATCTGCTCCGGGAAGGAGATAATAGCCCTAGTGCTACCGTTTCCCAGAAGTTCCTCGTAACGGCTGAGACGATCGTCGTCCAACCAACGATAAAGACCCTCCATGGAAAAAGACGACTTCTCCTTTTTTTTTGATATATCGATGAAGGGAGAGAGATCCTCTCCCTTCAATATCTGTTCCGGCAGCATAGAGGAAAGAGCCTGGCCTACGCCGCATAGAAAGGAACGACCAACCCAGGTCATAAGACGCCAGGACACGTCCGGTATCGTAGAGGATTCATCCAAAACCTCCATAATCGGCCTTACCTTTTTCTCCGGCCAGGAGGAAGTGTCATCGCACCTAGAGACGAAACCTATTCGGTATCCTCGTCCTATCGGAACTCTTACCCTGACGCCCGACTCCAAAGGTCGATCATGACGATAGGTCAACCCCGACCACCAAGGCCCCGGAACCAGGACTTCAGGAAACCAAGTCACATTCAGCTCCCCTCTCGTCGCAAGAGGACCTCGTCCCAGATAACACCGGCGACCTCCGTCTTATCCCCTTGAATCTCCTTCGGGTTTCCTTGGACGTCGAAGATCGTTACCCTGTTGGTGTCGGTTCCGAAACCGCTCCCAGGTTCGGTGAGATCGTTCGCTACTATGAGATCCAATCCCTTGGATCTCAGTTTTCTCAGAGCGTTTTCCTTAAGGTCGTCCGTCTCGGCGGCGAATCCTACCAGGATTTGCCCTGTTTTTTTCATCTTTCCTAAGGTAGCCGCTATGTCGGGGTTGGCTACCATCGAGAAGGATACCTCCGATTTCCCCTCTCGTTTTATCTTATGTTCCGACCTGGAGACGAACCTGTAATCCCCAACAGCCGCAGCCTTTACCATCACGTCGCAATCGTCCATGGCTCGGATGGCAGCTTCGAGCATATCCTCGGCTGAGGTGACGGGTATAACCTGGATGCCATGAGGCGGCTCAAGGGCTACCGGTCCCGATATGAGACGAACCTCCGCTCCTCTGTACCAAGCCTCCTTGGCTATAGCGTATCCCATCTTGCCACTGCTGGGATTGGATATGTATCGCACGGGATCCAAGAACTCTCTTGTGGGGCCTGCCGTGACCACCACGGACAGACCTGCCAGATCTTTGGGACGAAGAGCCCTTTCGACCTCCGCCACTATGACGTCCACGTCGGGAAGACGACCTCTGCCCTCGTATCCGCAGGCCAGGTCCCCCGAATCGGGATCGACCACGACGTATCCCATGGATTCCAATGTATCCAGATTCCTCCGGGTAGCATTGTGATCCAACATATTGACGTTCATGGCAGGAAAGACTACCACTGGAGCCTTGGAGGCCAAAACGGCTCCGTCCATCACCTTCGAGGCATTTCCAATGGCAAGCCTGGCGGCGGTATCGGCGGTACAGGGAGCGATCACTATAACATCGGCCCATTCCGCCAGAGAGATATGGGGTATATGCCAACCAGACTCGTCGGAAAGATAGTCCCGATCACGCCATACCCTGTTATGGGATAACGTGGCTAGGACCATGGGGCTTACAAAAGCCTCCGAGGCCTCGGTCATAACCACCTTAACCTCCCATCCGGACCGGATAAAGCCCCTCACCAGGTGAGGGGCTTTATATGCCGCTATTCCACCGGTCACACACAGAAGGACTCTACTCGACCGAGCCAGACTCTTCATCGGAGGAGGATCCTCCCTCTTCTTCGACAACTCCCATCTTAACCGAGAGTTTGTCCGATTCCAGCTCGGAAAGAGCTATGGAGATCACCTTCTCTCCCTTTCCGGTCTCTTCAAGCGTCCTGCTTCCCCTGTCCTCGCTCAGGCTCCTAGCCCTGGCTGCTACGACCGTAGTCAGAAGATATTTATTGGATACCCCTGAGTTTTTTTTGATCTTATCTACATCGAAAAACTTCAACCTAACCCCTCCTCTTACCTCTTCCCTCGCGATAATCGTAAACGATTCGCTCCAGTTCCGAAACCGCCCTTTGAAGGTCGTCGTTAACCACGATATGATCGTATCTGTCGGCCAAGGCCATCTCTCCCAGAGCGTTCTTCAACCTTAGCTTGATGGTCCGTTCGTCCTCCGATCCCCTTTGTCGAAGACGGCGTTCCAACTCTTCCGTAGAAGGCGGAGTCAAAAAAACCATAACTATGTCCGGACATCTATCCTTAACCTGCAGGGTACCCTGAACGTCTATCTCCAACACGACGTCCTTGCCCTCGTCTAGGTACCGTTCGACATCGGAGCAGAGGGTACCGTACATATTTCCGTGAACCTCGGCCCACTCCAAGAAGTCACCGGCGGCGATCCTGCGTTTGAACTCCTCCTGCTCTATAAAACGATAATCTACCCCGTCGATCTCTCCTGGCCTCGGAGGTCTAGTGGTACAAGAGATGGAAAAAACCAGATCCTCCACCCTTCGAAACAGCTCCTTGCGTACGGTCCCTTTACCTGCTCCGCTTGGTCCGGAGAAGACGAACAACCGCCCTCGGCGGTAGCGTTTAACCATCTGGTTCCTCGCCGGAAAAACGGTTGACGATAGTCTCCGGCTGGATGGCCGACAATATAACGTGATTGCTGTCGGTCACCAATATGGCCCTTGTCTTTCGTCCCTGAGTGGCATCTACGAGACGACCGGTCTCCTTAGCCTCTTCTTTCAGACGTTTCATCGGAGCCGAAGTAGGATGTATTATGGCTACGACCCTCTCGGCTACCACCATGTTTCCGAATCCTATATGAACGAGCCTCTGTCCCACAGACGATCACTCCACGTTTTGAACCTGTTCCCTAATCCTCTCCAACAAGGATTTTCCGTCAACCACAAGCCATCGTATCTCGGCATCCGCCACTTTAGAGCCTATCGTGTTGATCTCTCTGTTCATCTCCTGGAGAAGAAAATCCAGCTTTCTCCCTCTGGGGCCCTTTTCGTCCAGCAGTTTCTCGAACTGACCTATATGGCTGTCCGTACGGGAGATCTCCTCGGATATATCCCACTTATCCGCTATTACCGTCATTTCCTGGGCAAGCCGTCCCTCGTCCACAGATATCTCGAAACGATCCGCCACCGCCTGAACCCTATCTCTGAGCGACTCAAAGGCCTTGTCCGCACATCCCTGCCAAAGAGAATCTATTTTGGATACTATGGCCCGATAGTCCTCTAGACATCCGGAGATATCATCAAGGAGCTTTTCACCCTCACTCTCCCTCATAGAGACCAACTCGTCCAGTCCCCTAGAGGTTAGATCGGCTAAAACCGAGGATATTTCATCTTTCATCGACGAGGAAGACGCGGATGGAAGATCCAAAACCCCTGGCAATCCTAAAATTCCGTTCAAGGGAAGTTCGTCCGCCCCGTCTCCCATGGAGAGCACCACGTCTTTCACCTGTGACAGATAGGAGCTAAGGACATCGGGGTTTATCCTGCCCATACGGCACTCGGAAGCCCAGGACAACTCTACCCTGACCTGGACCTTTCCTCTGTTGAGTCTTTTCTTGACTGCACCCTGTATCAGTGGATCTTCCGAAGCCAGTTCTCTCCCGGACTTCACGAAGACCTCCAGATAGCGAGAGTTGACGCTGGAGAATTCCACGGTCAAGGTACCCCAATCCTTATCCACCGATACTCGGCTAAAACCGGTCATGCTTGTCAACATAACGATCAATCCACCTCCGTTTTTCTACAGACCTGTCCTGAAGACGAGCTTTTCCAAGACGGGAGTTATCTCCTTTACATCCCATTTCGACGCGCTTATAGCCTCTACGTCCTCGCCTTCGGATCTTATCCTGGTCAGGAGGCCGTTCAGGGTGGATCGATCTATGAGATCCGCCTTGTTCAGCAAGACCGCCCTAGGGATCTCTATGGCTTCTATATCCTTGAGGGTATCCCTAACGACTCTAAGGGTCTCCAGAGCATCCGGGTCGCTTCCATCGAGTACGACCAACAGAAAATCGGCCGCAGCCGCCTCTTCCAAAGTCGTCCTGAAAGCCGCTATCAAGGTAGGAGGAAGCTCCCTTATGAAGCCGACCGTATCGGTCAGTAGGATCGTCCGTCCATCTGACATTGATATCGAACGTACCAACGTGTCCAACGTTGCGAAAAGGGCATCGGCCACGTATATGGATCCGTCTCCCGATAGTCGACGTAGAAGAGTCGATTTTCCGCTGTTGGTATATCCGACCATAGCTACCGTTAGAATATCGGAACGGCTACGTCGCTTTCGCTGGCTTTTTCGCCTTTTCTTCACCTGGACAAGTTTTCTCGTTATATCTCTTATACGTCTCTCGAGCTTTCTCCTGTGTCTCTCGAACTCGGTCTCGCCGGGCCCTCTGGTTCCTATTCCGCCCCCCAGTCTGGACATCTGATGTCCAAGACCGCGAAGATGGGGCAATTCATAGCGGCATCGGGCCAGTTCCACCTGAAGCTTCGCCTCCGATGTCCTGGCCCGTTCCTCGAATATCTTCATTATGATCAAAGGCCTGTCCCAGACATACCGCCCCGACTCCGTCTTCAGATTCGCCATCTGCCGAGGGGTCAAAGGCCTATCGCTGACGATCAGTCCTGCATCGACCACATCGCAGATCCTCTTGAGATCCCTTGCCTTTCCAGACCCTAAAAAGAAAGCGGGGTCCGGAGAGTCCCGCCTTTGAATTACCCTCTCGACGACGTCTACGTCCAGGTTCGTCAACAGAAGCTCAAGTTCCAGAAGAAGGCGCTCCCCCTCCTCCATACGCTCCAAAGCGATTAAAACCGCTCTACCCCTCTCAACCGCCAAGAGCTACTGCCTCCATGGATTTAAGGGATTTGTCCAGTTCAGACAGTATCAAAGAGCGACATTCCTTGGAGGACATCCCGTCTTCGAGCATCTTGGAGGGGTCTATAGAATCTCCGAATCTGACCTCTATGGAGTTCCAGCCTATCTTGTTAGCACCTACCGGCATGGCGTCAAAGGTCCCGGATATGTAAGCCGGAACGATAGGCACTCCGGTCCTAACCGCCAGAAGGGCCACTCCTCCCTCCAGCTCCTTCAGTCTGCCGTCCAAAGACCGTGCCCCCTCGGGAAAAAGGAGAACCGATTCTCCCCCCTCAAGAAGCTGTAGAAACGTCCTCAGGGCTCCTCCGGCGCTCAAGGAGGAATCCCTGCTGACCGGAATAGCTCCCAGAGTCCTTATCAACAAGGCGAACAGGCGGGATCCCTCGAAAAGCTCCACCTTTGCCAGATATCTCAAACGATCGGGGAAAGCGGCGCCTAAAACCACGGGATCCAGATTGCTGCAGTGATTGGCCACCATTATGAAGGGCCTCTCCACAGGTATTTTATCCTTGCCCTCTACCTTCAAACAATTATGGAGTCTTAAAAAAACGAAACAAAACCGTCTTACCAATTGATATATAAAGGCATTAATCATGTCGGACCTCCGAAGCGATGGAGACGATCTTCGCCACCACTTCGTCGATCGTCATATCCGATGAATCGATGGAAATCGAATCATCGGCCTTTCTCAGAGGGGAGCAGGTCCTATCCATATCTGCCCTGTCCCTCCGTCTTATATCTTCCAATATAGACTCGAAGGGAAACGCCTGCCCCTTTTCTCTCAACTCACGCCAGCGACGATCGGCTCTGGTCTCCTCCGAGGCGGACAGAAAGATCTTCAAAGGAGCGAGAGGGAACACCACCGTACCCATATCCCTACCGTCGGCGACCAAACCACCGGAAAGAGCCTGCTCTCTCTGTAGATCCAAAAGCTTCTCTCTGACCGAAGGAAGGGCGGAATAGGACGAAGCAATGGAATCCACTTTAGGAGTACGGATCATATCTGTTACGTCGACATCGTCCACCGTGACCCTGCCGCCTTCGAGTGAAACGGAGATGGATCTAAGAGACCTATTCAGGTCCCCCCCCTCCTCGGGAGAGATTCCACGGCTATCCAGTATATAGGCCAGGGCTCTGTACAGAGCCCCTGTGTCCAGATAGGCAATTCCCAGCTCAGAGGCGACTCTCCTGGCCACGGTACTCTTTCCGGCACCGGCAGGTCCATCGACGGTGATGACTATATTCTTAGATGCCATAGCAGGCCTTACTCCTCCATGAGTTCCATCTCTTCCGATACCTTGTCCATGATGTCGACCAGCTCGGACAAGAGCTCCTCAACCCTGTCCTCTAGCCCAAGACGTTGCAGAACCGTCTCCGACAGAGAATACTGAAGAGCATCCGCTCCTCCGCTTACTCCCAGCATCAATACCAAAGAGTTAGCCAGATGGATAATGTCCACAAGCCCTCGATATTCCTGGAGATCCTCCGGAAGGTCGTCGGGAGAGTACTGATACTGAATCGCCACTTTGTGAGATTCCGGTAGATTCCATTTCTCCACCAGCATGGCTCCCACCTGGGCGTGATCGAACCCCAGCACCATCCGTTCCGCCTCCACGAAGGGGGTCTTATCGGTATCCACGATACGCACTATTATCTGATAACCAAATTTTATATAGTCGTTTAGGACTATCTTTCCTATGGCGTGAAGCATACCTACTATATAGGCCTCATCGGGAAGGCAGGCCTTGGTTCTCTCCGCCAGATATCTGGCCGCATAGGCTACGCTGAGGGAGTGTTTCCACAGATCCCCTCTATCGAGAGCGTAACCGGCAAAGGAGTTGTCCATCCTCTGATAGACCGTTGCGGCTATAACCAGATTTTTGATCGTTTTATAACCCAGGAGGGCTACCGCCTCCTGAATACTGGAGATCTTTCTGGGAAGCCCGTAAAAAGCCGAGTTCGCCAACTTCAAAGTCCTTATGACCAACCCCTCGTCCTTCGAGAGACTGCCTGCGACGTTATACGCGCTGCTGTCCGGGTTATCCAATGCTCTCAAGGTCTCCATAACAAACTGAGGGAAGGACTTGACTTCCTTCAGTCTGCTGAGGATACGATTCTGTATCAGCTGTCTGGTTCGATCGTCCATCAACCCATCTCCTGCCTTGAACTAGACGCTTCCTCCCTGACGGATAAGTCGCCATAACCGTTGGAGTTCCACAACACAGTATTCCCCTGATTTGAGTTTCCTCAACTCCATTTTACCAATTTTTCTACGAAAGAGGACACCCACCGAGAGGGAAAAATAAGACGCCATTACCCTGATCTCCCTTTTCAGTCCCTCTTGTAGAACTATCGATATCCACCTTCCGGCAGGATTTCTATCCATGACCCGAAGCGAAACCGGAGACACGATCCTCCCGTTTATCGGAACCCCCTTGCGCCAAGAGGAAAGCTCCTCTTCCGTGAGGATTCGATCCAGCAATACCTCGTAGGTTTTTTGATATCCAGCGCTGGGATGTATCAAAGCATTACAGAAATCTCCGTCGTTCGTCAAGACCAGGAGTCCCTCGCTTTGCCTGTCCAGACGCCCGACAGGATAGATCCTCTTACCCATCAGATCAGGTGACACAAGACCTACCACGGTAGGGTAAAACCGGTCCTCGGCAGCACAGACGTAGCCTTTGGGCTTGTTCATAACGATATAGACGGACCTCTGAAGGCATACAGACTTTCCGTCTACGGATACCTGGTCCTCTTCCGTTATATCCATAGCAGGATCGGTAACGATCACGTTTCCTACCTTTACCCTGCCGGATCTGAGTATTTCCTCGGACCTACGCCGGGATGCCACTCCGCACAAAGCGAGATATCTATTGAGTCTCACCGTCATCGTCCTCCCGTCGGGAACGCAGCTCCTCTATCTCGGAGACCGTAGGTAAATCGGAGATAGCTCCCAAACCGAAGACCTTGAGAAATGAATCGGTGGTCCTGTAGAGCAGGGGAGAACCGGTGCTCTTCTTTCTCCCCGAGATACGCACCAAACCGTGGCTCAACAGAGTCTCTATCACCCTCTCGCATCTCACCCCTCTTATATCCTCTATTTCCGATCGGGTTACAGGTTGATTATAAGCCACAACGGCTAGAGTCTCCAGGGCCGCTTTGCTCAGTCTGATACGCTCCCTCTCGTTTGCCTCCCTGAAACAGTCGACGGCGTCGGCGACGTCCAAGACGGTGCAAAGATGCCATGCCCCGCCCAAAAAGGCCAGCTCTATGCCGTGGGACCCTTCCCTGTATTTTTCAGAGAGGGCCTCCAGCCCGGACAGAACAGTCTTTTCGTCTATTCCCACCGCTTCGGCGAGATCAGTCACGGTAGCCCCCTCGGAGGCGACGAAAAGGACCGCCTCAATGCGCTTGAGAACAGAAAGCCCTTTATCTTCTTGAAAGAACGAGGACGTCACCAAATTGCTCCTCCTGCCTAAGACTTATTCTATTCCCTCTGGAAAGCTCCAAGAGGGCCAGAATCGTAACTACCAACTCGGAAGCTCCGGGTCTACCTCTCAGAAAAGCGGAAAGGTAAATCCTGCCGTTGCCGAGTTCGTCCATCACCAGGTCCATCCTGTTCTCCACCTGGCTCTCCTCGGGGATAGGGGCGGGCATCCCCGCCAGATGATCGTCCTCCCATGCATCTTCGGGATCATAGAAGACCATCTCTCTGGATTTCATCAGACACCACCAGATGGAGGACAGGGAGTAGAGATCCCCTATATCGTAGGATGGAGGAAGAGGCAAGGGACTCCGGAAGGAACGAAGTCCCGTTTCGGCCAAGAGCTCCGCCAAGAGACCAGCGGCCTTTCTGTAGGGACGATAACGCAGAAGCATATCCTCGATATCCGGAGAGTCCTCTACGAACTCCTGATCCCAGACCTCGTCGGCCTCATCGGTAACCTTCTGAGGCATCAAAGCCAGAGCCTTGTCCAATATGAGTCGAGCAGCCTGGACCAGAAAATGGGCCACCGCCTCTATCGGGACCTCGCCTTTCTGGGCGTGATAGGCGCCGTAAATCCTGACGACCTCGGCGACGCTGACCGAAGAGGCCTCGATCTCACGGCTCTCCATCATATGACAGAGCAGATCCAGAGGCCCGGAAAAACCTTCGATATCTATACGGATCATAGCATCACCACCGATTCAGACAAGGATGGACCGCAGATCTATCTACGAGGGACGAAGCCGATGCCTTTCAATACGGCGTCCATAGTCTCCCTGGCGACGACTCTAGCCTTGTCGGCTCCGTTCCACAGTATATCGTCCAACGTTTCCTGACGAGACTCGTAATATGCCCGTCTCTCCCAGATCGGAGTCATAATGGACACAACGTGCTCCTTCAAGGCTTTTTTACACTGGACGCAGCCGATGGAACCGGCCCTGCAACCGGAGGCTAGACCCGCCTTTTCGTCCTCGTCGTGATTGAATACCTTATGGATATCCCATACCGGACACTTGCCTGGATCCCCTGGATCGGTCTTTCTCTCTCTGGCGGGATCGGTCATCATGGTCCTGAGCTTATCCCACATCTCCTTTTCAGTATCGGCTATGTTGATACTGTTACCGTAGGATTTGCTCATTTTTCTACCATCCGTGCCTGGCACTTTAGGTGTAGGGGTAAGAAGGATATCCGGCTCGGGAAAGACCTCGCCGTAGAAGTTGTTGAACCGACGAGCGATCTCCCTGGTGATCTCCAAATGAGCCGACTGATCCTCTCCCACGGGCACGACGGAAGACCTATACAGAAGTATATCGGCTGCCATCAGCACGGGGTATCCCAGAAAGCCGAAGGTGCTGAGGTCCTTGTTCTGTATGTTTAGAATCTGTTCCTTGTATGTCGGATTTCTCTGAAGCCAGCCAAGAGGAGTAACCATCCCCAAAGCCAGGGAAAGTTCCGTATGCTCCGGAACGTGGGATTGGACGAATATGGTCGATTTCTCCGGATCAAGGCCCACAGCGAGCCAGTCCAGGAGGACCTCCCGGCAGTTTTCCTTTATGATCGAGCTGTTGGCGTAATCGGACATCATGGCGTGCCAGTCGACTATGCCATAGAAACAATCGTACCCCGGATCCTCCTGAAGCTTTATCCAATTCGACAAAGCCCCTGCCATATGCCCCAGATGCAGCTTACCGGTGGGTCTCATTCCGCTGAAAGTTCTAAGTTTCATATCTAGAAGAAGCTCCTTTCCTACCCCAGTCAGGTTAAACGAGCTCTCCCGAGCAGGACGGTCTCTCCAGCAGGAGGGTATCCAATCCGGACAACCTACCTACGTGAGCGGCCAAATCCCCCATGGAAGCCCATTCCATCTCGCCGTGATCCACCTCCAGGACCGACAGTCCGGAAGCTACGGCATCCTGTACATCGTGATACTTCACGTCTGCCGTTATATACAATTCGGCTCCGGCAGCCAGAGCATCTCTCCACAGAGAACCTCCCGATCCGCCGCACAAAGCGACCTTAGAGACCATCCTCTCAGGATCTCCGTGAAGTCGGGCGAAAGAAAGTCGCCATCGATCCTTTGCCGACAAAGCAAGGGTCCTGAAGGGACGGGGCTCCAGCCTTCCTACGGCCCCTACCCCCCATCCTCTGTCCTCGAACAGCATCGGCTCAACCGAACCTAGCCCTATCGAGTTCGCCAGAGAGACGTTCGTCCCTACCGGGGAATTATCCCAACTGGTATGGCAGCAGAGAATCGACATATCCCTCTCTATCAACTCGAAAACCGCCTCATTAGAAGGTATAGAAGGATCAAGACGCCGGAGAGGAGAGAAGATAAGAGGATGATGGGTTACGAGACAGTCGCACCCAGCACTGGAGGCAGATCGAACGATCTCCGCCGTAGGGTCGAGGGCAACGGCGATATGGCCTACGTTCCCCGATCGGGATCTCAACAGAACTCCACAGTTGTCCCAATCCTCCGCCCAGGCCAAAGAAGCAACTTCCTCCATCACACGGCTCAAAGCGTCTATATTCATCATTTCCCCCTCAGTCGTATTTTTCCTAAAAAAAAAGCCGCTCCCGAAGGAACGGCTTGGCTCTTGGTGGGCCCACCAGGACTCGAACCTGGAACCTTCCGGTTATGAGCCGGTGGCTCTGACCAGTTGAGCTATGGGCCCGGAACGGCGCTTATTATAACCGGTACTATCGTCTTGTTCAAGAGGCAAAATCGCCGATTCGAGGTTTTATTTTATTCCTCCACCGTTATGCACGATACGGGACAACTATCCCTAGCCTCCTCCACACAATCCGCCCCTTCAGGGCGAAGAACCCTCGCGATACCTCTTGATTCGTCAAGGGTGAAGGCCTCCGGACAAATTTGGACACACACTCCACAGCCAATGCATTTATCGCTGTCGATACTGACACGCATACAAGGGCACCCCCCTCATAGTGGGGCATTCTATACCATAGCTTCGTCGGCGTCAATCTTAGTGTATACAACAAAATCACCCCGAGATGGACACCCTAGCCCCCTCGCCGGACATATCCAGACGAAGCAAGGCGGAATATCTCTCTACGGCCTTCTTTCGAGGTTCCAGAGCTGCGAGAAAGACACCTATCCCGACGAGTTCGGCCTTGAACTCCCGGACTACCTGACACATCCCGGAAGCGGTGCTTCCACCTCGCATGAAATCGTCTATGACCAGTACCCTGCTGCCCTGGCCTATCTGTTTGGTTCCCATGTACATAGCACGGACATCTCCGGTCTGTGTGGCGAAATGGACGCATACGGCAGGACCATCGCTTGCCCTGTTCCTAAATCTACACACGGCCAACGGAACGCCTAGCGCCTGAGCGGTGGACATTCCCAGCGGAATACCCTTCACCTCCGACGTCATCACCACATCCGGACGGGTATCGTAGAAATCGGAGGCCAATATCAGCCCCAGCTCCCAGGTAAACTTAGGGTTGAACAGTATATCGCTGTAGTATATCAGTCCGCTGGGAAGAATCCTGTCCTCCTTGGAAAGCACCTCGGCAAGTCGAGCCAGAAAAACCTCCCTTCTGGCTTGAGACACCTGAGGCACGAAAAATGCCCCTCCGGACCTACCTCTGTCCACTCGAACCCGCCCCAACCCCTCGGCCTGAAGGGCCTCGTCTATGATGGAGACGTCGTCGCTGACCACCGTCTTGGACACATCGAAATCGTCTGCCAACGACGTGACCGAGAATTGGCGCGAAGGGCAGGTCAGAAGTTTAGATACTATCCTTATAAGCCTCCCGGTGCGTTGTCCTTTCATAATTCACTATCACTCCACCAATATTATTTTTTCGATACACTCGAGCTCATAAAGGTGGCCCAACCTACCCTTCACGAGGCTACCTTTTCGATATAAAGCAAAAGCCGCGCTACCGCTGCCGCTGAGACCCCAGGCCAAGGCTCCGGATTTTTCGATGCCATCGAATATCGACCTGTATTCGGGATGAGAGACCATAAGAGGTTTCAGAAAATCGTTGGGAAGAAGCCCGATTTTAGATCCCTTGGAGAGCCCCTCCACTATGGACAAGGCCTCCTTCCGAGCTTCTTCGGGACCTTTAGGCCAGAGCTCCGAAAAGCAGCGGTCGAGATCTCCGTAGGCATCGGACGTAGCAGAACGCCAAACGGGGATAAAGAGGGCGCAGCCGAGCTCCAAAGGAGGGAGAAAGCTCACGTCCTCCCCCACTCCCTCCACCAGGGCCAAAGATACATCCTGGGCGAAAAATGGCAGATCCGCCCCTATGGAAGCCAGGACATCCGGATGAGGTACGTTCTCGCAACACGACTCAATCCACTTATATATGGCCACACCGTTCCCGGAACCGCATCCAAGACCCGTTTCAGGAGGAATCTCCTTATTTATGGACACCGAGAGAGAGGGGACCGAAACTCCTCTTCCACGGAGAAGATCGATCACCCTCTTGACTAAATTGACGCCGTCTATCGATATATTCCTCATCTCTACGACATCATCGACATCTTGTTTTTTTAACGGAACGATGTTCAAGGACTCCAACGACGGCATCCTCATGAAAACCGATACCAGATCGTGATAGCCGTTTTCCCTTCGGCCGACGATTCTCAACGATAGGTTTATCTTACCGTCGCTGGGAACAAGGATCTCCATGATAGGATCACTCCTGAAAAAGAATGCTGGTCAGAGATATTCGGAGGTACTGGCGTTATCCTTGATAAGCTCCAGTTCCACCTCTTTTGTCAACAACTCAGCGTAACTGAAGGAAACCTTGCTGTGTTGAGATTCCACGTAAAGGGTGAAAAGACACGGGTATGTCTCCAGAATCACCCCTCGTCTTTCCTCCGTCTTGCGACGTCCCTTGGTGGCACGATACCGCACCGTGTTTCCCTTGTATCGAGCCACCCTCTGACGAATCGATTGAATGGAACAGGCCATGAGAGTCCTCCTCTTTTCACAGGGATAAGGACATTCTAACATATCCATCCAAAAAATTCAAATTTTTTAACCACCTAAGATTATTCTTCTATCCCCCACCCTTCTGGTAACCCCTTTGCCATCGAGATATTCCAAGAGGGGCAAGACAAACTTTCTACTGCTTCCGGTTATATCCCTCACGGAAGCTATGGTTATCCCTCCGTCTACCTCCCTAAGAGCGGAAAGCAGCCGTTTTTCCACATCGGAGGATAGCAGAAATGTCCCGTCAACCACGGAGAACAAACCCATCCGTCTGACATCGGTCAGAAAACGGGAAAACTCTTTTTCGTCCATTCCAAGGGCTTTAGGACAATCGATCAAAACCGGCGGCTGAAACCCCGCATCGTCGCACAGTCCTTTCAGAACGTCCACCTTCGCCTGAAAAGCCTGATCGTCCTCTTTCTCGAACCCCGGAAGGGAGAGCAGGGACTCTTTGGATATCAGTACCCCTCCGTCAACCATCCAGCCGACGAAAGCACGACCGAACTTCCTGTCCTCGTCGACAAAAAGACCGTTCACCAGCCTGTCGGCAGCCTCTCCCTCCTGGTGAGGGTGCTCTTCGTGAAAGGTCTCCAACCGTTTCAGGATAGAACCCTCCAGTCGGACTCTCTCTCCGTCGGAGATGACTATG
Source organism: Dethiosulfovibrio faecalis (assembly GCF_021568795.1). Classification (NCBI taxonomy): domain Bacteria; kingdom Thermotogati; phylum Synergistota; class Synergistia; order Synergistales; family Dethiosulfovibrionaceae; genus Dethiosulfovibrio; species Dethiosulfovibrio faecalis. The sequence goes on along the minus strand of NZ_JAKGUE010000001.1, from coordinate 121,641 downwards.
CCGTTGCCTACGGGTATAACCGATACCCCTCTGGATTTCAGAAGGTCCTTCAATATTTCGGTCAATCCCTTTCTGGTCTCCTGGGTCTGCACTATCAGGTCGTCGAAAGGGATCCTTCCGTGAAAATCCACCAGTGCCGCTATGCGATCCTCTCTAGAATCGGACCCCATCAACGCCTCCAGCCTGGCGACGGCCTCCCCTCTCGCCCTTCTCCCTCGAGCTTTTTTCCCGTAGGGAGAGAGGACCTCTCCTCCGCCTATGGTTCTTAAAGGACTGTAAAAGCGAACGACGAACCTCTGACATATGGAGGCGACGACCGGTTCCTCCAGAACGAGCTGGGCGACCGCCTCCTCTCCGGGAAGAAGTTCCTTTCTGTCCAGGAAAGCCACCCTCGCCAATACGTCCGAGGTTCCCAGGTGGACCCTGAGCCTCTGCCAATGGGAAATTCCCTCTATAGCCCCCGGCAAGACCTTCAATCCCACGTCCAGACAGCTGGACGCCCTGAACACGCCGGAGGCGCACACGACGTCTCCTCTGTTGAGCTGATCCACGGAAAGACCGTTCAGACTCATGGCCACCCTCTGACCTGCCTCGGCGGAATCGACCGAAGAACCGTGAACCTGTAGGCTTCTAACCCGCGTGTCCAACTCCGCCGGCAATATCTCCATGTCGTCGCCCTGGTATACCCTGCCCCTGTAGGCCGTCCCGGTCACCACGGTTCCGAATCCCGCCACGGGAAAGGATCGGTCTATAGGCATGAAGAAGGCCCCTTCTCTATCTCTGGGGACGACCTCGTCCACAAGCTTGTCCATCTCGTCCATGACGGCACCCAGATTCTCCCCCGTCACAGAGGAAACCGCCAATATAGGCTTGTCCTGAAGGAAGGTTCCCTTTACCAGATCTCGGACGTCATCCGCCGCGAGCTCCAACATCTCCTCGTCGACCAGGTCCGCCTTGGTCAACACCACGAACCCCTCTCGAACTCCGAGGAGCTCGATTATATCCAGATGCTCTCTGGTCTGGGGCATAACCCCTTCGTCGGCGGCCACCACGAGCAAAACGGCGTCCAGACCGGAGGCCCCCGCAACCATCTGTCTTATGAACTTTTCGTGTCCGGGAACATCTATCACGCTGACAACTCGGCCGCTGGGAAGCTCCAGAGGTGCAAAGCCCAGCTCTATGGTTATCCCCCGCTTCCTCTCCTCCGAAAGCCTGTCGCAGTCCACGCCGCTCAATGCCTTGACCAGATGGGTTTTTCCGTGGTCTATATGCCCGGCAGTACCTACTACGAGGGACATTTCCTCGGTCATCTCGACCCCTCCTCCAGGATAGACGAAAAAGCTCGAACCAACCGCTCCCGGTCTCCCTCCATCAGGGTCCTGCCGTGGATCAACACCCTGCCGTCCCTAGCCCCGACCACCGCAGGTTCGTCGCAGAACCTGAGCCTTTCCTGAATAGTTCCGGAGCTTAGATCGGGCAAGGATACGGATAAAGCGAATCCGGGAACTGCCGTGGCAGGGAAGGCCCCTCCACCGACTGCGTCGTCCACCGCGACGACCTCCATATGGGCCCCTTCGAGCACCGGTGCCAGGGTCTCCATGAGGGATAGGCATCTCTCTTTTATCGCATCTCCGTCGAGAGAGAGCATGCCCAAAGTGGGGATCTTGTTCCAATCCCCTCTGAGATAGAGCCTCAAAGTGGCCTCTAGAGCTGCCAGAGTCATCTTATCGCACCTGAGGGCCCTTAAGAGAGGATAGGTTCGAATTGAGTCCACCAGCTTTTTCTTTCCCACCACGGCCCCTATCTGAGGTCCGCCCAGAAGCTTATCTCCGGAAAATGTGACCAGATCAACTCCGGCATCGATACAGTCGCCGACAGTGGGCTCTCCCGAGAGCCCCAGCTTACCTGGATCGACCAATATACCGCTGCCGAGATCCTCCATGAAGATAACACCTTTATCCCTAGCGAGGGCGGCCAGGTCCTCTCTAGAGACCTCCTTGTGAAAACCCACCACCCTGAAATTGGACGGGTGGACCTTCATGACCATGGCGGTATCCTCGTCGACCGCCCTCTCGTAATCCCTCAGGTGGGTTCGGTTCGTAGTTCCCACCTCGACCAGCCTGGTTCCGGAAAAGGTCATTATGTCGGGTATCCGGAAGGAACCCCCTATCTCCACCAGCTCACCTCTGGAGACCACAGCCGATCGACCGGCGGAGAGAGCGGCGAGGCAGAGCAGGACGGCTCCGGCGTTGTTGTTGACTACTACGGCGGCCTCCGCTCCTGTAAGCTTGCAGAGGAGCCACTCCACGTGACTGTTCCTCTGACCTCTTTCCCCCGCTTCCAGATCGTACTCCAGCGTGTTGTATCTACCGGCGACCTCGGAAACCGCACTTACCGCCTCAGACGACAGACAGGATCTTCCGAGGTTCGTGTGAACCACAACTCCGGTACCGTTCACCACCGATCTCAGACTGGGTGCGGACATGGACTCAACCCTGTCGTCCAGCAAAGAGAACAGATCCTCATACTTAAATTGCGTCCTCTCTCCGGACAGGATCTCGACTCTAACGTCGTTCAATATGGAGGAACACAGCTCCTTCAGTCTCTCTCTATCCAGATATTCTAGATACCTAGAGGTTCTCTCGTCGTTCAAAACCCTCTCCATCGCGGGAATTCCACGAAGAAGTCCCTGTATATCTCTGTCCGCCATTAGGACCGTCACCACCCGATACGAATTCCCCCGCAGGGGTGAAATAGGTTAATAGTAATGATATAATTTCTTTGCAGTTATGGAAAGACCTTTCGATCAATCGATGATAACAGACCGAAGGCTTCAAGCCTAGAGCTACGGCTGCATACAGAATATCCATAGGAGGTCGATCGTAATGCAAACAGTGGACGCCAGGGGAAAGATGTGCCCTCAGCCTGTGATAATGACGAAGAAAGCCATAGAGGCAGGGGCCTCGGAGATCAAGGTGATAGTGGACAACGCCATCGCCGGACAGAACGTCACGAGATTGCTCAAAAGCAAGGGATTCGAGGTTGTCCTGGAGGCGGAAAACGACCTGGATATAGCTGTCACGGGAGTCAGAGGAGAAGGTCCTTCCGAGGGAGAAGATGGAACTAACCCGACCGAAGATACACAGGAAAGAAGCCATGGACCATCCGGCGGCAGTAAAGCCATAGCCGTCATCATCACCAAAGACATCCTGGGAGGCGCCGATAGAGACCTGGGGGAGATCCTTATAAAAGGCTTCCTAGGAACCCTTCATCAACTGGACGACGAACTTATACCGGAGACCCTGGCCTTCATGAACGAGGGAGTAAGACTGGCTCTCAAGGACAGTTCGACCTGCGAAAGCATAATCGAACTGGAGAAAAAGGGATGCAGGATTTTGGTCTGCGGAACCTGCGTAAACCACTTCGGCATAGCCGATCAGGTGGGAGTCGGAGAGATATCCAACATGTTCGACATCTCCGAGGCCATGCTAAAAGCCGATTCCATACTCTCGCTGTAAACGTTGAACAGTAAAAAGGCGGCAGGAAGGATCGAACGATCCTCGTCTGCCGCCTTTTTATCTTTATCAGTTGAAGGACTTCAGGTTCCTTCCAGAGAAGATCTCCGCCATCTCCGTCTTGATCTTGTCCATGATTATCTTTTTCTTTGAGGGTCGGATATCGTCCGCACTTATGTGAAACAGATAATCGTCCAGGTCGAAATCCCTGAGGGTCATCCTGGTGCAGAAAAGGTTTTCCTGGTAAACGTTGACATCGTACATGTTGTACCTGTTTATGGTGTCCTTCGAGATAAAGTCCTGTATGGAGTTTATATCGTGATCGATGAAGTACTTATTGCCATCTATGTCTCTGGTAAACCCTCTTACACGATAATCTATACAGGCGATATCGGGATTGAACCTGTGGATCAGGTAATTCAAAGCCCTCAGAGGCGATATCCTTCCACAGGTGGACACGTCTATATCGGCCCTGAAGGTGCTTATACCGTTATCCGGATGTTGTTCCGGATAGGTATGGACCGTTATGTGACTCTTGTCGAGATGACCTATCACGGTATTGGGCAAAGGCCCAGGCGAAGCGGACTGCCCTCTCTCCGACTCGCTGCCTCTGAGCTCCGGAGGAACGGGTTCCTCCGCTATCAGCATCGTTACGCTGGCACCCTGAGGCTCATAGTCCTGTTTGGCCACGTTCAAGATGGTGGCCCCTATGATATCCGCCACGTCGCTCAGGATGGCGGTGAGCCTATCGGCGGAATACTCGTCGTCGATATACTTTATGTACTCCTTACGCTCCACCAGACTTTGAGCATAGCATATATCGTACAGGTTAAAGCACAGGCTCTTTGTAAGATTGTTGAAACCATACAGTTTTATTCTATCTTCCGTCATCGTAAGCCCCCCAGACGTGAACAGGGTAGCCCGGACAACCGCCGGGACGGCCTTTCGGAGAAACGCCTCTTTCCGAATATACCACTCAATTCTCCATACCTCAAAAAAGCCTCATTCCCAAACCGCTTTTTCTCTGCCGGCGGACCCTGTCTGGTATCAGAGAGGCCTCCAGCTTGGCCTCGGTCCAACGAGCCAGTCGGATGAAGGGGTATCCCAGAAGAAAATAAATCGCCGCCACGATCAATCCCGTCCCGAAATAATCGTAATAGGTCGTAGCTATCTGTCCGTAAGCTTTGGTGAGATCCACCAAAGTTATGACGGAGACCAGAGAGGAATCCTTCAATAAAGAGATAAAATCGTTGGTCACAGGAGGCAACACCATCCTGACCGCCTGAGGAACCACGACGTGGCGCAGAGACTCTCTCCTGGTCATTCCCAATCCCAAGGCCGCCTCCATCTGACCGGCCGGAACCGCCATCAATCCCGCCCTGTATATCTCGGCCTCGTAGGCGGCGTAGTTCAACCCTAAACCTATCACCCCGGCGGTGAAGGGATCGAGCTTTATGCCTACGTTTGGGAGACCGTAGAAAATGAAGAAAAGCTGAATCAAAACGGGAGTCCCTCTTATGATCTCTACGTACCACGTCGACAACACCGCCAAAGGCGCAGGTCCGAACACCCTGACGATGGCGAGGCACAATCCGAGGAGCACCGCCAATACCATCGCAGCCAGCGACACCTCTATCGTAGTGACAGCCGCCCTTCCAAGCTTTGGCATGAAAGACATATATCTTCGAACCGTATCCTTCCATGTGGAATCGGGCCTATGGCTCTCAATCCATCCGTTGTATCTGTCCGGAGTCGTCTTGACCGGCCCTAGATCCTGAAACTCCTCTGCAGACAGGGAATTCCACAGGTTCCACCTCTCCAGTATAAAACGGATAGTGCCGTCGTCTCTAAGGGTCATTATGGCCTGATTCAACTGGCTCAAAAGCTCCTCTTCACCTTTGCACACCGCTATTCCGTACTCGATTCTGCCTATCTCCGGGCCTACGAACTTGACCTCTCTCATAGGACCTCCGTAATAGAGGGCGATAGGGGCGTCGAAAAGGGTGGCGTCCAGCCTTCCGTTGACAAGATCGGTATAGGCGTTTATCTCGTCGGCGTAGGTACGGACCTCCACCCCTTCCAGAGAGTCAAGGACGTACTGAGAGTAAGACTGCTTCAACGTCCCTACCACCCTGCCCTTGCAGGATTCGAGATCGGTGATGTCGAAATTGTCCCTTCTCACCGCTATCTGAAGATGGGTGACGTAATAGGGCATGGAAAAATCGACGACGTCGCTGTGTTCCGGCGTAATCTCCAGCCCGTCTATGGATATATCGTACAGATGTCTTTCCAACCCCGGGATGAGATTGTCCCATCCGTTCTGGACGAATCGAGTGGAAAGCCCCATCTGTTCCGCTATGGCCTCGACTATCTCCACCTCGTAGCCTACGAGTTCACCTATGTCGTCAGCATGGTGGAACATATAGGGAGCTCCGCCCTCCGTATCGCCTCCCCAGGTCAGGACGCCGGGAGACATGGTATTGGAGGCAAAGGCTCCGGTAACCGATAAAAAAGAGAAAAAGAACGCACAAAAGACCGACAGTAGGCGGAACATCAGGCAACCTCCATCATGTGACGAAGGAAATTTCTGGTCCTCTCGTTCTTGGGGTTTGAGAACATCTCGTCTCCGTCGGAGATCTCGACTATCTCGCCACGGTCCATAAACACGACGTAATCGGAAGCATCTCTGGCGAAATGCATGGCGTGGGTCACAAGCACCTGGGTCATTCCCTCGGCGTCGAGATCCCTCATTACCTGGAGGACCTCTCCGACCAGCTCGGGATCCAAAGCCGAGGTAGGCTCGTCGTAAAGCATCACCTTCGGAGCCATGGCGAGGGCCCGGGCTATGGCGGCCCTCTGAGCCTGACCACCGGAAAGGGTAACCGGATATCGTCCGGCGTATCCCAGAAGGCCGACCTTGGAAAGGATGGCTCTGGCTATCTCCTCCGCCTCTTCATAGGACTTCTTCTTTACGACCATGGGAGCCAGCATGACGTTTTCGATCACGGTCTTATGGGGAAAAAGGTTGAATCCCTGGAACACTATGCCTATCTCTTTCCTCATATCGTGAGCGGTCTTCATAAATCTCTGTCCGGTTTGCCGTTCAGAGGGATCTCGCCTCAGAATCTTGCCCGCTACTGAGATTGTCCCGGAATCCAGAAGTTCCAGCCCGTTTATACACCTCAGGAAAGTGGACTTGCCGCATCCGGAAGGACCGATTATGGAGACTAGATCTCCCTCCTTGATGTCTATGGACACCCCGTTGAGCACCTTCTCGTCGTCGAAACTCTTGTGGAGATCCTCTACTTTTATGAGGACCTCGCAGTTCTTTTTCAACTCCTTCTCACTCTCCTAACTTAAAACGGATCGCCCCTTGAGGGCGTCAGAGACGTAGTATGACATAAAAGCCACGCAAGAGAAAGGGTTATGACCCTTTTTCTTGCTCCTTCTGCTCTAATCTTGGGTTATCGCCTGACCGGAAGATCTCGTGTAGGGGAACCATGCCCTTTTCTGGCTCCACATATCTGACCTCGCAGGGTATATCTCGACCTATGGAATCCCTAACTACCGACCGAATCGTCCTGACCAACCCTATCACATCGGAGGAGCCGGCTTCCCCTAGATTTATTATGAAGTTGGCGTGTTTTTCGCTCACCATGGCATCGCCCATTCGAAGCCCCTTTAGTCCGCAACACTCTATTACCCTTCCCGGAGCTCCCCAAAGTGGGAATATCTCCGTATCGTTGCTGAAGACCGATCCGCAATTCGGATAGTTCAGAGGAAACTTCCGTCTTCTTTCCTTGAGAACATTCTCCATCTCGGATCTCACCTCGCCGGGCGTTGACCTCTTCAGCCGGAACCCGGCCGCCACCACGACCCTCCGTCCATCCTGAAAGCGGGAACGACGATATGAAAAGCCGCACTCGTCGGGAGAGAACACCTTAAGGGCTCCGTCCTCGTCCAGGAAGCGAACCCACTCCACCGAATCGCCGATGGACCTTCTGAGACTGCCTCCATTCATGGCTATCAATCCACCGACGTTTCCCGGAATCCCTACTGCGTGCTCCAATCCGGAAAGTCCGGCGGAGGCGCTGGCCCTCGCCAGACAGGGGGCCCACGTGCCGGCTCTTACCGTAACGCGGTCCTCTCGGATCTCGAATCCCCCTAAGGACCTGCCGATCTTCAGTATCGCCCCTCGGAAACCGTCGTCGTCGAAGAGCAGGTTGGACCCTCTGCCTATCACCAACCAGGGAACGTCGTTACGGCGAAAAGCGGAGACCGTGGCGGCCACTTCCTCGTCGGTGCGGGGCTGGACGAAAAGGTCCGCCGGCCCCCCGATCCTCCACGTACAGTGATTTTTCAGAGGTTCGTTTAAGGAGAAAGGAATCCCCATACTCTCCAACATACGAAGAACTCGTATCATCTCCCACCCCTCCGTCCTCTTTTCTTTTCCTTTCGTACCCGGACCTTCTCCGTCTTTTTATCGGTCCTCTTTTTTTCGGTATAGTTTCTAACGAGACATTCAGGACCTCTGCCTATAAGATCGGTCCGCCCCGTTTTTTCCAGCGCCTCCACCACCAGGGCCCTGTTTTCCGCCCTATCGTACTGCAACAAAGCCCTCTGAAGCGCCTTATCGTGACCTCTTTTGGCGACAAAGAGAGACCTTCCAGAATAGGGATCCATCTCGGAGTAATACATACAGGTGGACAGACTGCCTGGCGTAGGTATGAAATCCTGAACGTGATCCGGGATGTGCCCCAGGTCCCTCAGGAACTCCGCCATGACAACGGCATCCTTCAAAGTCGCACCGGGGTGACTGGATATCAGATAGGGAATGAGATACTGCTTCTTGCCTATCCTTTCGTTGATCCTATCGAAAGCCTTCTTGAACTTGAGGAACACGTCTATAGAGGGTTTGCCCATAAGCTTAAGGACCCGGGGGGAACAGTGTTCGGGAGCCACCTTTAATATTCCGCTGACGTGATGGCGACATATCTCCTCGAGATAGCTTTCGTCGCCACACTCCATGAGATAGTCGTATCTGATGCCCGATCGTATGAACACCTTCTTGACCTTGGGGAGCATCCTTATCTTCCTCAAAAGAGCCATATAGTCCGAATGATCCGTATCCAGAGAGGGGCAGGGTTTAGGCGCCATACAGCGTCGATCTCGACAGGTTCCGACCTTCAACTGCTTCGAGCATGATGGATGACGAAAGTTGGCAGTAGGACCTCCAACGTCGTGGATGTACCCCTTAAAACCGTCCATGGAGACCAATCTCTCCGCCTCTTTCAATATGGAACGATGGCTCCTGGCCTGGATTATCCTGCCCTGATGGGCCGAAATGGCACAGAACGAACAGTCTCCGAAACAGCCTCTATGGCTCACTATGCTGAAGCGGACCTCCTCTATCGCCGGAATCCCGCCCAAATCGTCGTACATGGGATGGGGCTCCCTGACGTAGGGAAGATCGTAGACGCCGTCCATCTCCTCGGTCGACAGAGGCATGGCAGGGGGAAGCTGGACAACCGTTTTATCTCCGTGCCTCTGACAGACGGACCTTCCCCTGAAGGGATCCTGTTCTCCATACCAAAGCCGAAAAGCCTCGGCAAAAGCCCTCTTGTCCTTCTGAACCTCCTCGAAAGAGGGAACCTCTATGGCCTCTTCCGGAACCGACGAAGACCTGTAACAGGTCCCTCCGATATCGGTCAAATCCGACACAGACTCGCCGGAGGCCAGCCTCGAGGCTATCTCCAGAATCTGTCGTTCCCCCATTCCATAGACAAGGATATCCGCACGGCTGTCGATCAGTATGGACCGTCTCACCTTATCGGACCAATAATCGTAATGGGCCATCCTTCTCAGGCTGGCCTCCACCCCTCCTATAATCAACGGGACGTCGCCCCAGAGCTCTCTCGCTATATTACAGTAGACCAAGGTAGCCCTGTCCGGCCTGTGACCGAGCGCCCCTCCAGGCGAATAGCTATCGCTTCTTCTCCTGTTCCTCGCAGCGGTCAGTTTGTTGAGCATCGAATCGAGATTCCCCGCCGACACCAACACCCCCAGCCTGGGACGGCCCATCGCGGTAAAATCCTCTCGCCCCCGCCAGTCCGGCTGTGCGATTATTCCGACCTTAAAACCCGCCGCCTCGAGACATCGACATATCACGGCGGGCCCGAAGCTCGGATGATCCACATAGGCATCTCCGCTCACGAACAGAAAATCCAGCTCGTTCCAGCCCCGGGCCTCCATATCGTCCCTGTTCACAGGAAGAAAATCTCTGCGATCCAACATATCTACTCCTCCCACAGAAGCCTCTCCCATATGGAATTAGCCACCCTCATTCCCTTACGGGTCAGGGCCACCGAGCCCTTTCTCCAGTCGAGACAGTTATCGGGAATTTCCGAGAGACACTTCAACAACCGGGCCTTCGCTCCAGATCCGAACCTTCGACAGAAACCGTCCAGATCGATTCCCCATTTGGTCCTCAATGCCAGTATGGCCGACTCGGACGCCTCGGCGACGCCGCCGATCCTCTCGCTGTAGACCACCGCAAAACCGGAGGACCTCACCGAATCGCAATACCCAGACAGGGACGGATCGTTCTCGTACCTCAGACCGTTTAAATATCCCCAGGCTCCCGGCCCGAGCCCCAGGACGTTGTCCCTGTTCCAATAGGCCAGGTTGTGCAGGCTCCAGCGCCCTTCGAGGGCGAAACTCGCTATCTCGTACTGGTCGAAACCGATCCTCGGCAGATACCACTGGGCCCATCGATAGTGGCCGTAACCGTCGAAGACCCCCTCGGGCGGTTTTTTCCCCCAAAAGGAATCGTTATCCAAGGTAAGCTGATACAGAGACATATGACCGACCCCCAGCTCCGCCAAGGCCTTTAGGCTCCGGTGCCATTTTCTGAGGGTCTGCCCCTTCAGGCCGAACATCAGATCACCGCTGACGTCGAAACCGGACGCCACCGACGCAATAACAGCCCGTCTCGCCTCGTTCGAATCGTGAAGTCTACCGAGCCATCGAAGCTCGTCGTCGTCCAGACTCTGAACCCCTATACTGATTCGGGAGATCCCTCTGTCCCTCCAAAACCGAAGATGGCCGTCGGAAAGGCTCTCGGGGTTCGCCTCTACGGAGAACTCCTCGATCGAACCACGGTCGATATATCGATCCAGCAGATCCATCAGCCTGATCCATTCCTCAACTGACAAGACCGTGGGAGTTCCTCCTCCTATGTAGAGGGTCCTGACCGAAAGGGGCCCTCCGGATAGCCGACTCAGTCCGATAAGCTCCGACTCCAAAGCCGAAAGATAAAGGTCCACGTCCCCAAGACGAGGAACAGAGCTGGCGAAAGAACAGTAAGGACATTTGGACCTACAGAAAGGCACGTGAAGGTAAACAGAGAGGGGCTCGGAAAGCCCCTCTCTACCTCCCTCGAAATCGAGGATATGACTAGTTACTTTCATCGTCCATGTTGAGGAAGGACATAAAGGCATCGGGAGGAATGGAAACTTTCCCTATCATCTTCATCTTTTCCTTGCCCTTCTTCTGCTTCTCCAGAAGCTTCCTCTTCCTCGTTATATCACCGCCGTAGCACTTGGCCAAAACGTCCTTCCTCAGGGCCTTAACGTTGGAACGGACTATAATCTTGGATCCCACAGAAGCCTGAAGAGGAACCTCGAACATCTGTCTCGGAATTATCTCCTTTAACTTCCTGATCGCCTGCTGACCTCTGTGATACGCGTCGTCCTGATGGCAGATAAAGGAGAAAGCGTCCACCGGCTCGTGGTTTATGAGAACGTCGACCTTGACCAGCTTGGCCTCTCCGAATCCCACGTGCTCGTAGTCCAGGGAGGCATAACCCCTCGTCTGGGACTGAAGCTTATCGTAAAAGTCGACGATGAACTCCGCCAGAGGAAGATCGTAAATCGCCCTCGCCCTCTCGGGAGTGATATAGTCCATGGACACGAAGGTACCCCTCTTCTCCTGACAGAGCTGCATGACCTTCCCGACGTAATCGGAAGGAACGTAAACGGTGAGCCTTATCATAGGCTCCGACACGGAGGCGATATCCCCGACCTCGGGAAAATCCGAGGGCCTGTGGGCCTCTATCTCCTCGCCTTTTTTGGTCTCCATCCTGTAAACGACGTTGGGGGCCGTCGCCACCAGCTGAACGTCGAACTCCCTCTGAAGCCTCTCCCTGGTTATATCCATGTGGAGCAACCCGAGAAAACCGCAGCGAAAACCAAAGCCGAGGGCGGTCGAGGTCTCTGGCTCGAACTCTATGGAAGCGTCGTTCAGCTTCAGCTTTTCGAGAGCCTCTCTAAGCTGGGTATATTCGTCCCTGTCCACAGGGTAGAAACCGCAATAGACCACCGGCTTTACAGCCTGATAGCCCGGAAGTGGCTTATCTGCCTTTTTGTTGTAGAAGGTGACGGTATCCCCGACCCTTGCCTCGTCCAGGGTCTTTATGCTGGCTGTAAGATAGCCGACCTCCCCGACCCCCAGGGACTCGACGGAGGTGAAACCCGGACGGAACACCCCGACATCCTCGACGGTGTAGCGTCTGCCGGTGACCATGAAAATTATCTCGTCTCCGGCAGAGATCCTTCCGTCCACGACCCTTATGTAGCATATGACCCCTCGATAGTTATCGTACACCGAGTCGAATATCAGAGCCCTCAGAGGAGCGTCTGCGTCTCCCTTCGGAGGGGGAACAATCCCCACCACCCTCTCCAGGGCATCCTCAATGCCTATTCCGTTCTTGGCGCTCGCCAACACGGCATCGGAGGCGTCCAGACCGACCACGTCCTCTATCTCCTGGCGAATCTCGTCGGGACGTGCGGAGGGAAGGTCTATCTTGTTTATGACCGGAATTATCTCCAGATCCTGATCGATGGCCTTATACGCGTTGGCAAGGGTCTGAGCCTCCACCCCCTGAGCAGCATCCACCACCAACAGAGCCCCCTCGCAGGCGGCGAGAGACCGGGATACCTCGTAACTGAAGTCCACGTGGCCCGGGGTATCGATAAGGTTCAACACGTACTTTTCGCCGTCCGAAGCGGTATAGTCCATGCGTACCGGAACGGACTTTATGGTTATTCCCCTCTCCCTTTCGAGCTCGAGGGAATCCAAAACCTGTTCCTTCATGTTTCTCTTATCGATAGTACCGGTAAACTCCAGCATCCTGTCGGCTATGGTGGACTTACCGTGATCGATATGAGCTATAATCGAAAAATTTCTTATCCTTTTAGGATCCATATAGAAAAAACACCTCACAGATAGAAAGAGCGCCCCCTAAAGGGCCCGTTTCGGTCCCTCCGAAAGAGGGACCCGAACCAGACTATGATATCAGAGACGGGACAAAACCGCACCGTCTCAGGTAGAACCCCATCCGAAACGGAACCCTCCATCGAGCCTCTCTCTATAGTTGACATTTATAGACCTCAAGGTGATAATGTCAGTATCTTATTCCGGGAGGTAACTGCCATGGAGATCCGTGAAATGCTGTACGAGGGAAAGGCAAAGAGACTCTACGCTACCGACGACCCCGACGCCCTATATCTGAAGTATAAAAACTCCCTTACCGCCTTCAACGCCAAGAAAAAGGCGGAGATGGAGGGAAAAGGAGAACTGAACAACATGATAAGCTCCTGGATATTCAGATATCTGAAGAGCAAGGGCATAGACAGTCACTTCATCGAAAGGATCGACGAGCTTTCACAGCTGGTAAAACCGGTCACCATAGTCCCTCTGGAGGTGGTGGTCCGCAACGTCACAGCCGGTTCCATATGCAGAAGGCTCGGGGTCGAGGAGGGAATGAAGCTTCCCAGACCTCTGGCGGAGTTCTATTATAAAGAGGACGAGCTGGACGACCCTCTCGTCATAAGAGACCATGCGGTGCTCTTCGGATGGGCCACCGACGAAGAACTGGACAGGATGACCGAGATGGCCCTCACGGTGGACTCGGTGCTTAGCGAGCTCTTCTCCTCCATAGATATAGACCTGGTGGACTTCAAGCTGGAGTTCGGCAAGGACAAAGAAGGCAACATTCTGCTGGCCGACGAGATCTCCCCGGACACCTGCCGTTTCTGGCAGAAGGGGACCAGACAGAGCCTGGACAAGGACCGTTTCCGCAAAGACCTGGGAGACGTGCTCGGAGCTTACAGGGAGATATGGCGCCGTCTTTCCGAGAAGAAGGAGGATAACTGATGCGTTACGGAGCGGAGATACTGGTATATCTGAAAGAGGGAGTCCTGGACACCCAGGGCAAGGCCGTCGCGGCGTCCCTGACGAGGCTGGGCTACGACGACCCCTCCGTCAGAGTAGGTAAATACATCCGGGTCGAAATAGAGGCCTCCGACATCGATTCCGCCAAGGAAACCTTCGATAAAATGTGCAAGGATCTTCTCGTAAACGCCATAGTCGAGGACTACACGGTAAAGGTGGAGGAACTGAGATGAACGTCGCCGTGGTGGTCTTCCCCGGCAGCAACTGCGACAGAGACGTGGTCAAAGCCATAAAACACGCGACGGGAGACGAGGCCGAGCTGGTCTGGCACGGAGAGACGGAGCTTCCAGGAGAGACCGACCTCGTCGTTCTGCCCGGCGGTTTTTCCTACGGCGACTACCTCCGTTGCGGCGCTATGGCCCACACGGCTCCCATCATGGCCGACGTGAAACGGCACGCCGATCGGGGCGGTCTGGTGCTGGGAATATGCAACGGTTTTCAGGTTTTGACCGAATCCAAGATGCTTCCCGGGGCCCTACTGGTCAACCGGGACCTGGCCTTCATCTGTCGCCCCGTCGAGATATCGGTGGAACGGAACGACACCGCCTTCACCTCCGGCTACGAAAAGGGGCAGGTTATAACGGTACCGATAGCCCACTACGAGGGTCGATACCACCTTCCAGAGGATGAGCTGGATCTCCTGGAGAAACGGGGGCAGGTGGCGTTTCGCTACAGCGGAGGGAACCCCAACGGGGCCCTGAACGACATCGCCGGTATATTCAACGAAGGCGGGAACGTCCTTGGGATGATGCCCCACCCGGAGAGATATTCCGATAGAGCCGTAGGGGGAGACGACGGACTTCCCATGTGGCTGTCGATAAAGAGATGGATCGAAAGGACCGGTGCCTGATTATGGATTACTCCAAAGCGGGACTCCGCAAAGAGGAATACGACGCCCTGAAAGCCAGACTCGGAAGGGAGCCCAACGACCTGGAGCTTCAGATCATGGGGGTAATGTGGTCAGAACACTGTAGCTACAAGTCGACCAAGCCGCTCCTTAGGCTCTTCCCCAAGGACGGAGACAGGGTCCTCCTCGGGCCGGGGGAGAACGCCGGGGTCGTCGACGCCGGAGACGGACTCGGGCTGGCCTTCAAGGTGGAAAGCCACAACCATCCCTCCGCAGTCGCCCCCTATCAGGGAGCCGCCACGGGGGTAGGAGGCATAATCCGAGACATAATGGCCCTGGGAGCCAGGCCGGTAGCCTCCATGGACGGACTTTTCTTCGGGGACCCGGAGGAGAGGAAGACCCAGGCACTGGCCGACGGAGTCGTAAAGGGAGTGGGAGGTTACGGTAACTGCGTAGGCGTTCCCACCGTGGGCGGCAAGACGGTCTATCACGAAAGCTACAGGGGCAATCCACTGGTGAACGCCTTCTGCGCCGGACTTGTCCCGACCGACAGGATGGTGAGCTCCCAGACGGCCTCTTCTGGCCAGAAGGTACTGATACTTGGCTCCAAGACCGGAAGGGACGGCATAGCCGGAGCGGCCTTCGCCTCGGTGGAGCTAGCCGAGGACGGTTCGGGGGTCCCGTCCATCCAGATAGGCGATCCCTTCGCGGAAAAGCTCCTCATAGAGGCCTGTCTGGAACTGCGGGACAAGGACCTGCTGGTCAGCATGCAGGACATGGGAGCGGCGGGGATACTCTCCTCCTCCAGCGAGATAGCCGCCAAGAGCGGTATCGCCATGACCATAGACTTCGACGCCGTTCCACTCAGGGCCGAGGGAATGGAGCCCTGGGAAATAGCCCTATCCGAGTCTCAGGAGAGGATGCTGCTCATAGTCGAGCCGGAAAAGGTCGACCAGGTGATGGCTGTCGCCGGAAAATGGGAGCTGGACTGCGCCGTCATAGGAGAGACCGAAAAGGGCGATCATTACCGCATCCTCTGGAAGGGAGACACCGTCGCCGACATGCCCGCATCGGTCATAGGCAGCGACTGCCCCGAGATCCCCTGGCCCTCCAAAAGACCGAAAAACCTGGAGGACCGTTGGAACTTCGACCTCGACTCGCTTCCCCTTCCGGAAAACTGGAACGAGGAGATTTTGAACCTTCTGGGCTCCCATTCCCATCGCTCCAGAAAAGAGATATTCGAACAGTACGACTCGATGGTCCAGACCAACACGGTGATAGGTCCGGGCTCCCCTGTGAGCGCAGTAAGGATCGAGGGCTCCGACCGCATAGCCGTCATGTCCATGGAGGCCCAGCCCTTCATGTGCTGGCTAGATCCCTACAACGGCTCAGCCGAGGTCGTGGCCAGAAGTTGCCGGGCTCTCGCCGTAGCCGGAGCGAAACCGGCCGGGACCACCGACTGCCTGAACTTCCCATCTCCGGAGAAACCCGAGCAATTCTGGACGCTGGAGCAATCCGCCAAGGGAATGGCCGAGGCCTGCTCCTCACTGAATTGCCCAGTGGTGTCCGGAAACGTCAGCCTGTACAACGAGACCGCCAACGGCCCCATTCTGCCGACTCCCTTGGTCGGAACGGTAGGATTCGTCGAAAACCCCGAGGAGCTCCTCAGTTCCGGCAACTGGAGAGAGAGAGACAGGCTCTTCTACGTGGGAATGCCGAACCCGAGGCTCGACGGAGGATCCTACCTACAGAACAAGACCGGCCGCATCTGGGGCAAACCTCTGGACTTCGATGGAGAGTTGGAAAACGAGTTCATCCTGAGGGCGATCGAGACGGCCAAAAGACGGGCAGCCTCGTCGGGAATGCCCATAGCAGGAGGCGGACTGGCTGTGGCCCTGGCCAAGGAGGCCGGAACCAGCGGTCTGGGAGCCTCTATATCCATACCCTTCCCCACCAGAAGGGACGTACTCATCTTCGGAGAAGGAGGCCCCAGGGCCGTTTACTCGGTGCCTAAAAACCGACTGGTTCTCTTCAGAGCCCTCTGGAAGGGCTACGCCGTGACGGAGATAGGACAGGTCGGAGGAAACCGCCTGACCCTGGACGACCTGGTAGATCTGTCGGTATCCGAGATCAGGGAAAGCTGGAATCTCTGATATGTGCGGAGTTTTCGGCGCCTTTTCCGCCTCCGGCAATCCGGTCCTCGAGGAGGTCTACCTGGGCCTCTACGCCCTCCAGCACAGAGGACAGGAATCGGCGGGAGTAGCATGGATCGACGGAGAAAATCAGATAAGGACCATAAAGGGACAGGGCCTTGTACACCTGGCTTTGAACCAGGCGGAACTGTCGGGCATCCCGGCGAGCTCCGCCATAGGACACGTCCGCTACTCCACTGCCGGAGGCTCGGGACTGTCTAACGTGCAGCCCCTGGCGGCAAACTACTGCAGGGGCCCGGTGGCAATAGCCCATAACGGCAACATATCCAACGCCTCGGGGGTAAGAAGATACCTTGAGAACAGAGGGGCCATATTTCAGTCCACCACCGACACGGAGGTCATCCTCCACCTCATGGCCCACCAACCCCACAAAACGGAGCTGGACGCCCTGGTCGACTCTCTGAGAAAACTCAAGGGAGCATTCTCTCTCGCTGTGGCCCTGAAGGACCGCCTGGTGGCTGCCAGAGATCCCTGGGGATTCCGTCCCCTCGCCCTGGGCAAGAGAGACGACGTCTACTACATATCGTCCGAGAGCTGCGCCCTCGACCTGGTAGGGGCGGAGATGATCCGGGAGCTCGATCCGGGAGAGATCCTGGTGATAGACACAGACGGCCTCCATTCCCTCAGGATCCCGGTGGAGCCAAGGCGGAGATACCTCTGCGCCTTCGAATTCGTCTACTTCGCCAGACCGGACAGCCTGATAGCGGGACAATCGGTCTATCAGGTAAGAAAAGAGCTGGGCCGTAGATTGGCCAGAAGGTCTCCCTGCTCGGGAAACTGCGTTACTGGAATGCCCGACAGCGGAACGATAGCGGCCATGGGCTACGCCGAGGAATCGGGGCTAGCCTACGAGAAAGCCATAGTCAGGAACCGTTACTCCGGACGGACCTTCATCGAACCCACCCAGAGGGTGAGGGAGCTGGGTGTAAGGAAAAAGCTCAACCCGATAAGAGAGCTAATAAAGGGTCAAAGCCTGGCTGTGGTGGACGACTCCATAGTCCGTGGAACGACCTCCAGAAAGATGGTAGAGCTTTTGAGAAACTACGGCGCCTCGGAGATACACATGAGGATATCCTCTCCGCCGGTGCGTTTTCCCTGCTACTACGGCATAGACACCCCCACCAGGGAGGAGCTCGCGGCGGCCCGATCCAACGAAGAGGCCCTATGCGCCGAAATAGGGGCCAACTCGCTGGCCTATCTTACCGAGACGGACCTGGTAGAGGCCATTGGCCTGCCGGCCTGCGAGGTATGCACCGCCTGTTTCAGCGGATCCTACATGGAGGACGGAGAGAAATATGAAGAACTGGACATATGAGGAATCGGGAGTCACCATAGACGGAGGCAACCGCTGGGTCAAGCGGATAGGCGAGCTCATGTCCCAAAGACCCAAGGACCCTAACGTAGTAGGTGGAATAGGCGGCTTTAGCGGCCTCTACGACATGGGCGGAGGCTCTCTTCTGGCCGCCTGCTGCGACGGTGTCGGCACCAAGCTGGAGATAGCCGAGGCCGCGGGAAAACTCAAAGGACTGGGCCAGGACCTGGTGGCGATGAGCGTAAACGACCTGATAACCTGCGGAGCCAGACCTATACTCTTCCTCGACTACCTGGCCTGCGGCAAGCTGGACTCGGACAGACTCATCCCCGTAGTCGAGGGAGTCATGGACGCCTGTCTCGAATCGGGATGCGCTCTTCTCGGAGGCGAAACCGCCGAGATGCCCGGGGTGTACCCTCCCAACGGATTCGACCTGGCAGGCTTCGCTGTGGGAACTGTAGACAGAGAGGACCTCATAGACGGATCCTGCGTCGAAAGAGGCGACCTCATGATAGGGCTCGCAAGCTCGGGCATACACAGCAACGGCTACTCTCTGGTCAGAAAGGCACTGGAGAAAGAGCTCGCCGCCTCACTTCACGAAAAGATCGACCAACTGGGAGAGCCCCTCTCGGACGCCCTGCTAAAACCCACCAGGCTCTATCCCCGTCCGGTTCTCTCGGCTCTAAAAACCGGAAAGATAAAGGCGATGGCCCATATCACCGGAGGGGGCCTGGAGGAAAACATAGAGAGAGCCCTTCCGAAGGGAATGCTCCCCGAGATAGACTTCGACTCCTGGAACAGACCGGCCATATTCGACTACATCTCGGACAGAGGCGTGGACGAATCGGAGATGCGCAGGGTCTTCAACCTCGGAATAGGATACACCCTGGTGGTTGCCCCGGAAAATCGCGACGAAGTTACGGAAAAACTGAGAGAAAAAGGGGAGACCCCGGTGGTCTTCGGTACGGTGGCATGACCTCCATAGGACTGCTGATATCCGGCAGAGGCTCCAACATGGACGCCATCCTGGACCGAGTGGAATCGGGAGATCTGAAGGCCAACGTCTCCTTCGTGGCGTCGGACCGACCCGGAGCCCCCGGCCTGGAGAAGGCAGCCGCCAGAGGGATAAAGACCGAGCTACTGCCCTACGAAAACGGCAAAGAGGCGGCGGAGGAACATCTCCACCGCCTTTGGCGTCGTCACGACCTGGACTGGCTCGTACTGGCCGGCTTCATGAGAATACTCTCGCCGGGCTTCGTATCCTCTCACGCCGGAAGGATCGTGAACATCCACCCCGCCCTGCTCCCCTCCTTCCCCGGAGCCCACGGAATAGAGGACGCCTGGAACTACGGTGTAAAGGTGACGGGGGTAACGGTCCACCTGGTGGACGAACTGGTGGACCACGGAACTATCCTGTCCCAGATGCCGGTAAGGGTAAAACCGGACGATAACATGGAAACCCTGGAAAGAAGGATCCACCGAGCGGAACACAGACAATACTGGAGAACCCTGGAGAAACTCTTCTCCGGGATAATTCACACAGGAAAGGACGATTCCAGATGAAGAGAAGAGCCCTCATATCGGTCTACGACAAGACCGGAGTGGTCCAGTTCGCCAAGGCGCTATCCGAGCGAGGTTGGGAGATAGTCTCCAGCTCGGGAACCGCAAAGGCCATTGAAGAAGGCGGAGTCGAGGTCGTAGAGGTAGCCGACCTGACCGGAGTGCCCCACATGCTGGGAGGCCGGGTGAAAACCCTGCACCCGGCCATATCGGGAGGCATACTTGCCAGACGGGAACTCGAAAGCGACATGGCCGACGTCGACACCCACAGAATTCCCCTGATAGACATGGTGGTCTGCACCCTCTATCCCTTCGAGGAAACGGTCCGATCCGGCGGAGGGCTGGACGAGCTCATAGAGAAGATAGACATAGGCGGGGTAACCCTTTTGAGAGCTGCGGCCAAGAACTACCGCCACGTAACTGTGATATCTGACATTGCCGACTACGACTCCATAGTAGAGGAGCTGGACAAAGAGGGAGATATATCCGTATCCACCAGACAGTCTCTGGCCCTCAAGGCCTTCGCCCTCACATCGGGATACGACTCGGCCATAACCGCCGGTCTGTCCTCCGAGCTGGGCAGGGATATGGAGGAACAGGAAGAGATACCCTCGGACCTGCCTCTCAACCTTAAACTGGCTCAGCCTCTGAGATACGGTGAAAACCCCCATCAGACCGCCGGACTCTATCTGCCATCCCTCTCCGAACTACCATGGGAACAGCTGGCAGGCAAGCCCCTTTCCTACAACAACATACTCGACCTGGACGGAGCCCTAAGAGGAATGGCCATGATGCAAAAGGACGTCGGAGCGGTAGTGTTGAAGCACACCACCCCCTGCGGCATGGCGGTGGCAGACACAGTAGGAGACGCCTACGACAGGGCTTTCGAATGCGACTCTCTTTCGGCCTACGGCGGGGTCGTAGGGGTTACCAGGACGGTCGACCTCGACTCGGCCAAGAGGATAGGCGAACACTTCACGGAGATAGTCGCCGCCCCGGACTTCGACGAAAAAGCGGTCGAATACCTGACGAAACGCCGTCCCTCACTAAGGCTCATAAAGTGGAACGGAGGCCGGGTGATGCCCTGGCAGATCACCGGAACCTGGAGCGGACTGCTGGCACAGAAAGACCAGCTTCCTCCTCTGCCCTCCCCCGACTCGGGCGAGTGGATCGGCCCTAAAAGACTCGACCTCTGGGAGGACATGCTTCTGGCCTGGAAGGCAGCCTGCCTGTCCAAGAGCAACGCCGTCGCCATGGTCAAAGACGGAGCGGCGGTAGGAATAGGTATGGGATTTTGCAGCAGGGTCTTCGCCGTCGAGTTCGCCGCCTCCCAGGCGGGAGATAAGGCCAAAGGAGCTGTTATGGCCTCCGACGCATTCTTCCCCTTCGCAGACGGACTGGAAAAGGCGGCGGAAGCCGGAATCGTGGCGATAATCCAGCCCGGCGGCTCCGTCAGAGACGACGAGGTCAAGTCCAGAGCCGAGGAACTTGGCATATCCATGTTTCTCAGCGGCTGGCGGACCTTCAGGCACTGACCATGAAGGTACTCGTACTCGGCGGAGGCGGTAGAGAACACGCCATAGCCTGGGCCCTGGCTAAATCGCCCCTCTGCGACGAACTGCACGTCCTGCCGGGCAACCCGGGGATAGCCGGGATAGCCACATGCCACGAAGGGAATCCCTGCGACGGGAAATCGGTCGTAAAACTAGCCGAGGACCTCTCGATAAGCCTGGTCGTGGTGGGCCCGGAGGCGCCTTTGGTATCCGGCGTCTCCGACGAACTTCGCAGGGCCGGTATTCCGGTGTTCGGTCCGGGAAAGGCCGGAGCCATGCTGGAGGCCAGCAAGGCCTACTCCAAGGAATTCATGGCCAGACACGGCATACCCACCGCCCCGTTCAAAATATGCCGCAGCATGGACAAGGCGAGAGAGACCCTGGAGGGAAGGAAGCCCCCCTACATAGTGAAAGCCGACGGCCTTGCGGCGGGAAAGGGAGTTTTCATCTCCGACGACCTCTCCCAGGCGCTGGACTCCTGCAAAGAGCTCCTGGACGGATCGCTGGGCGAGGCCGGAAAGACCCTCGTGGTGGAAAACGGCCTTACGGGACGGGAGGTCTCTGTGATGATAATCACCGACGGAGAGACATGGAGACTCCTCCACACCAGCCAGGACCATAAAAGGGCCTTCGACGGGGACAGAGGCCCCAACACCGGAGGAATGGGAGCCTACGCTCCGGTTCCCTGGGTGGACCCCGAGATGACCAAAAAGATAGAGCAAGAGATCGTGGAGAAAACCCTGTCGGGACTGAAAAAAGACGGCATAGACTACCGTGGCGTCATATACGCGGGGCTGATGGTCTCTCCGGAGGGCAGGATCGACCTGCTGGAGTACAACGTCAGGCTGGGAGACCCGGAGACCCAGGCACTGCTTCCCCTCTTCGACGGCGACTGGCTGGAGGCCTGTCTCCGATGCGCCCAGGGAAAACTCTCGGAGGCCAAGTGGTCTCTCAAGGACCTGTGCTCGGTCAACCTGGTCATAGCCTCGGAAGGATACCCGGGCAGCTACGAAAAGGGATATCCCATAGAGGGACTGAACGACGAAGAGGAAGGAGTTACAGTCTTCCAGGCGGGAACGGCGCTTAAAAACGGCAAGACGGTTACGGCGGGGGGAAGGGTGCTTTCCGTGGTTGGCACAGGAGATACCCACGACGAGGCCAGAAAAAGGGCCTACGGAAAAGCCGAAAAAATAAAATTCCAGGGAGCTTTCTATCGAAAGGACATAGCGGCAAACACGGAGAGACCGAGGGAGGAAGACAGATGACCAAGGCAAAGATAGGCATAGTTCTGGGATCGGCAAGCGACAAAGCGATCGCCAAAAAAGCGGGAGACATGCTGGACAAGCTCCAGATCCCCTACGAGGTGACGGTGGCCTCCGCCCACAGAACCCCGGAGGACGCTGCGGCCTACGCCGCCAACGGAGAAAAACGAGGGCTAATGGCCATCATAGCCGTGGCGGGACTTTCCGCCGCCCTTCCCGGCGTGCTGGCCGCCCACACTTCCCTGCCGGTCATAGGGGTTCCGGTTTCCGCCGGAACCGTGGGAGGGCTGGACGCCCTCTACTCGGTGGCCCAGATGCCTCCGGGCGTTCCCGTGGCGTCGGTAGGAATAGACGGAGGGGCCAACGCCGCCCTTCTGGCTGCCAGGATAGTGGCCCTCCTGGACGAAAAAACAGCGAAAAACCTGGAAGACCTCCGGGTGGAACAGGCCGAAAAGGTCCGCAAATCCAGATCGACCCTGGAGCTTCCGGAGGTGCCGGAGGAAGCGTTTAAATAGCCCCAGAAAAAAGCAGTCTTCCCCGCCCTCTTGATAGAGGGCGGGGAAGACTGCTTTTCGACATGGACTTTAGTATTTTCTTTCATCCTGAATACCCAAGTTTTCCCTTATAGCATTCTGGAGGATAGATAACGTACAATATCCTTTTATAAATACTTCAGCTTCAAAAGCTCATCATCCAGTCCGTAGCGGACGACATCAATAGTATTACTCTGCTGTGAGATGTAGTCGCCTGTCAATACGGGTAATTGAAATGGGAAGAATGCCGGGTTGCTTTTCAATAATCCAAGAGCGGCTTTTCCTTCTTTATCAGCATATAGAGCGGCTTCGTATAAAAGAATTGTCAGGTTCGGTTCACTGACCGACGTCGGTTTGCATTGTTCATAGCAGCCTTTGGCATTGGAATCCTTTAACACGCCCCACGCAACAAAAGATCGGACTGTATACCGGGCATTTCTAGCCACCGTTTCCCTGTCGCCGTATTGCTCTTTGAGCCGGGAGAAAACTTGAACCTGTGTAATCTGATCTTGGAGGCTGAAAAGCCTCCCAGTCTGTTTTGCGACATTAAACCAGAAGGGATATGACGCAGAGATAACCGCCCAGTGATACGGAAGCCAGTTTCGGGGATTCTCATTCCGAATAAGTGCAAGAGCATGATCCCTAAAGGGAATTAAATCTTTATCCGGTGCAAACCACGATGCGAGGATACTGATAGCCATGCCATATGTTTTTTTACCTCTCTGACCGGTACCACCGCTTTGTTTTTGCGTTGCTAAAAATTCATCTAATTCCATTCTAATTTCTTTTTCCCTGAATCCAGCCAACATCATTTTAACAACATAGTCCATCCAGTGTTTTTGAATGGTCTGCTTGATGCCCAGTTTGTCGTGTCGCTTTCTCATTATTGTGTCCTCCTTTCTACTTTGATCAGAGGCACAATAACTTCTTCGATAGCAACACCTCCATGGCCGACAATCAACTTTCCTTCATCAACAAATGCATCATTCCCGGAGGCAACTAATGGGAAATAATTGTCTGGCAGCCCCGACGGAAGCCATTCTCGCGCAAAGGGAAATATAGAAGAGACCTGTGAGCGCAGTTCCGGTGTCGGATATATACGAACCCTTTCTCCACGGCTCTCCGCAATAGCACCTTCCGTTGGTCGTCCCTTGCCTATCGATTCTACGTTGCCATGATCTGAGGTTATCCAAATTTCATAGCCATGGTTACTCAGATAATTAAGCAGAGAGGTCAGGTATTCACCTCGGCACCATTGATCTATCTGATTATGCATGCCTGCCGCTCCGAGCTGCATTCCATGCATGATCTTGTCAACTTTATCGATTACCAGCCCAATGATCTTAGTATGTGCCGGATTGATTAAGTTATCCATAACGACCTCGGCATCACCATCTCCGAGACTGCGTTTATAAATGATCTCCAGCTTCGGAACATCATGGCCTTGCCAAAACTGTTTCCACAGTTTCTCTTCGCTGTTTGTTGAGTTGATGGAAGAGGGAAAATAAATCGGCGGCTTGCCTGAAAATATGGCTTGTCGTGAAACAGACGTGAGCGTTGGTATCCACGCGAACGTTGCTGATTCGCGCAGGACAAGATCGCTGTTTTGCTTCTGGATTATGTTTCGAACCGTTATCCACTGGTCCAGCGAAAGGCCATCTATAACCACCAGTGCTATCTTTTTATTCTTTTGATCTTCAATGGATCGGGCCAGATGTCGCGGCACGTGGTGCAACATTGCTGGAGTTGAGGGCGGTAGGTTTATAAGGCTAGCATAATGAGTTTCCAGCCAATCGGCAAAGCAGCTATTCAGCTTTTGACCTATTTCACTATAACGCTTCTTATACCGGGCATTGCTTGCCGTATGTATGAGCGCTGAAAGCTCCGCCCATTTCATGGAGAACGCAATCCAGTCAGTGTATCTCGAATCCGTCGATAAGTCGGCTGTATCAACAATCTCAAACAGCCGAGAAATCCTGAGACCCTCGCCATCTGATTGGGCTGCTGAAATACCGCTTAAAACCCACGAATCTTTCGCTATATCCATGCCGGGCAAGTCGACCGGTGTAAGTTTACCCTCAACAAATAAATTATCGATATAAACCCTAATATCTTGATGGTCGAAAGGAAGTATCACAGGCCCTTGGAACTTTAAGCCGTAGGCTTCAGAATCTTCTTTGACCTGATTTGCTTGATTCAGGTTTTCAAGGAATATTGGCCAGCGTTCCTGTATGAATACAAAGAACTGCTCTGCATCTGGAATGATCTGAGACAGACTCCAGCCTTTAAAACTTCCACTGCTTTCAAATACATCAACCAACCTATCTGCCAGCATTGATGGTATTGCCAAATTCCCGTAGTGTAACCGCAACAAAAAGCGGAGAAGCTCAACCTCTGTGGATATGAGTTCTGGTGCCACACCAAATACATGTCGAAGGATAAAATCCTTGGTGGTGTTGTCGCCCATGCGATCCGGTGGCGACTTGCGCTGGGCTTCATAAAGCAAGTCCAGCAAGCCCCGGTCGAGTTTCTCAATGACCGGGTAGCTCAGATTGGGGAAGAGGTCACCCAGGTTGAACGACAGTTTGCGGCCAGCCTGGAGCAGGTCGTAAGGCAGCGATTCCAGCTCAGCATTCTGCAAGCGAAGGACCACAACCAAATCGGTATATTCGCCCCGGTCCCAAATGGATCGATATTTCGACTCATAGGCATATCTGAACTCCATGGGGTCATTAAACTCGATGAGATCAAACCCACGGTCTCGCAGCCCCATTGCCAGTTTTTCCTCGGTCAGCAGGCAATCAGGATCAGATACCAGCGTCAGTTTGGCGACATTCGGTACAAAATTTTCAAGGATGGTGCTTCGCCAGCTACTCACAAATACCTCCATTTTCAATATTGAGCATTAACAGCGGCCGCATTTCCGGTACTATTTGTCGGGCGGACTTAAGCTCGCTGCGCCATTGTAATTCATCTTCATTCAAACGGGCCAGTCTGAACTGTCGAACTTCCGGCAATCCCAACCGTTTGATGGCTTTACGACGTGATGTAAAGGCAATCATACCGCGCTCTTCTTCACGGGATAATGCGGCAAAATGAGCTTCCTGCATCGTCTCAAAAAGCTCCTGTCCGACCTTTTCGGCTGCCCACAGAAGTTTTTCGCCAGCCACAATGGACTCTTTTGAACCTTTCAGGCTATCTATGCGAAGATCATTGGTTAACAACTGATCCCAGATATGCCTTGCGGTTGGCATGAACAACTTTTCCTCATTGCTCATGAAAACCGGGAAGTAACTCCGTCTTGTCAGAGGAACTCTGATTTGAAAGTTATCAGGTTGCCCCACAGACAAGCGGATTTCAAAAAGGCCCCACAGACCTGAAACGATTTTAGGGAGTCCGTTTATAGATACACAAGGCAAAGGCTGTCCGGGAATGAACTGCGGCAGATTCATGGCCAAGCCGCGAATCCAAGCATTTTCAAGCGACAGGAGGTCCCCATCGGTTGAAAGGTCTCTAGACTGGAAGACCGCACTTTGCACCTTTTCGCCATCTGGCCATGTGAAATTCCAGCCAAGCAGATCCTTTTCCAATTTACACTCTTTCGTTTGCAGATAATGGGTCGTCATCTGTTCGATCCAGTAAGGCAGAGGATGGCTGCGCAGTTTTTCCATCGCCGCTAGGTCCGGCTCTTCAGATATTCCATATACAGCACATTGCTCTCGAACCCGCTGCATTTCTTCCTGAAGGTTCTGCACCGTCTGATCGACCTCGGCATCCAGGTCAGAGTCCTCCATAATGACGTGAGTCATCATCTTTTCGATCACCTCGCCGGACAGTGAGGTGTCCAGAATGTCATTGGTTTTATCGATACCCATTTCATTCAGAATGATGGAAAGCTTGGTTTGAATCACTTCCCGCACCCGGCCTTCAACAGAGTTTTCATATAAAAAGTTGACTGCCCGGACTATTTTGCTTTGACCAATACGGTCGACACGACCGATCCGCTGTTCAATACGCATAGGATTCCACGGCAAATCGTAGTTAACCACTACATGGCAGAATTGTAGATTCAGACCTTCACCACCAGCATCTGTTGATATAAGAATCCGAGCATTATCACGAAAATCACGCTGAGCCATCCGTCGTTCATCCATGCTCATGGAGCCGTTCAATATGGCGCAAGGTATGCCTCGCTCCTCAAGAAAAGTTTGGAGCATAACCTGCGTTGGAACAAATTCGGTAAAAATCAGCAGTTTCAGCT
This sequence comes from Dethiosulfovibrio faecalis, assembly GCF_021568795.1. Taxonomy (NCBI): domain Bacteria; kingdom Thermotogati; phylum Synergistota; class Synergistia; order Synergistales; family Dethiosulfovibrionaceae; genus Dethiosulfovibrio; species Dethiosulfovibrio faecalis. The sequence continues at coordinate 94,292 of NZ_JAKGUE010000001.1, read as the reverse complement.
GGTCGTCATTTTCCTCTCCTTGTAACTGAAAGATGAGGCTCATCAGAGCCTCTGTTTTGACATCAGGCCCGGCTATTTCAGCGGACCGGGCAAGATCCAGCAGAGCATTCACCTCCGCCATCTCTTTGGCTCTGCCTGGTTCGTTCACCTCAACCAACAAGTCCAGCTGCGTCTGTCCATCAAGGTCTGTGAAATCCTCAAGTTCTTCTTCGCCTGGGGATGCATGAGTTTCTCGCAAGTTTTCCAGCGCATGCAGCCTTCGTTCCAATGTACAGCGGATTGCGTAAGAGCTTGAGGTGACAATTCGCTGCAGAAGAACCATCAGGAACCCGATGTGTGGTTTTCGGTCCTTTATCGCGCGGTTATAGCCTTTTTTCACGTAGTCAGTAACCGCATCGTACAAAGCCACCTGTGCCGGATTTCGTTCCAGATCCACACCTAACGTCTGTGTGATTCGCGGCAGAAACAGCGGCTTGCCCTCTGCCGTCACCGCCTTGCGCTTTTCGGTCCGTATTACAAACTCAGAAACTTTGTCACGGGTCACGCTTTCCAAATCAGGGAAAGCCATCGGATCAAGCAAACTCATCAGACGCTGAAAGGCATCGGATTTCCCTTGATGAGGTGTTGCCGACAAAAGGAGGAGATACGGTGCCGCCTCGGCGAGTCCTTGTCCCAGTTTGTAGCGAGCCACCTGATCGGTACTACCACCCATTCGATGTGACTCATCCACGACGATCAAATCCCATTGGCCCTGGACCAGTCTCTCGTAACGATTCCGGTTGTACGCCCGAATCTTTTCTTTTGACCAACCTCTACGACGCGCTATCGGTTTAACAGAATCCAGCGTCACTATTGCCTGAGAAAACCGCATCCACGGGTTGTAATCACTTATGTGATCTGTTTTTCCGATGACGTACTGACCCGGCCGTTCCAAACGTTCCAAAGCATCCAGATCGCTCGGGTTAACCAAGGAAAAGGATTCATTGAAATGGGTACTCATCTCTGACACCCACTGCATGGCCAGACTCTTTGGAGCCACCACCAATGTACGACGAACCAGACCGCGTAATTTCAACTCACGCATCACAAGCCCGGCTTCGATGGTTTTTCCAAGACCGACTTCATCAGCTAACAGGTAGCGGACACGATCACTGGATATTGCCCGTGAGAGTGCGTGAATCTGGTGAGGCAGCGGGATCACGTTTGACTCCATAGGAGCCAGCAAGACATGCCCGTCAGATCCTCTGGAGGATCCTTCCAAAACCTCGGCCACCTTGGCCGCTGCTGAGATATAGGTTATTCGGTGACCTTCAATTCTCGGATGCCAGTCGCTCGACAGCGACTGCAGGTCAGATTGGGAAACTCGAACAACTGCATCCTGATTCGGCAACCAGACACGGCATACCGTCTGCCCCCACAATGTCTGTTCATCAACAACCTTGCAGGCGCTTTTGTGTATGGTGCTGTACTTCCACATATTACTCATAGACAACGATCTCCATCGACGCCAAATTAGTCACTCGGATCCTCCCATGCTTTTAAAAGTCTGAAACCGTGTTCAGAAATAACATATTTCTGGTTGCTGGCCTTGGGATTTTCAGGGTTTGTCATTTGGATCAGTTTTTCTGACAATAATTTCTCAAGACTACGCTTGAAATTACCGGTCCTGGATTTATAACCAGCGGCTTTAGTGAGTTCCTTGGCTGATTTCTCGTTTTCTACTAATGCAAACAAAATTTTTCGCTCTGTAGATGTCAGGCTTACATGGGCCTCGACTTGGGCCTCTTGTTCCTCAACATAGGCCTCGACTTGGGCCTCTTGTTCCTCAACATAGGCCTCGACTTGGGTCTCGGCCTGAAACCTCTGTCTCATAACGGGTGTTAGTTCAAAGAGGCTATCTGCCAGTTTTACCAGCAAAACCTGATTAACCAGCTGATTTGCCACATCAGTACAGGTGGAGACAGGTTTGTTAATGACAGCTCTTATTTCACTCAGAGAAAACGGTGTAAACTTTTTACATGCAAATGCAAACACAGCGGCTTCATCTTCAGAGAGATGAACGCCGATAGCTTCTTGGAACTTTCGTTGATAGTTTGAAATCAATATTTCCTTTTTTAAAATAAGTTCGAAAGCTTTCTTTGGTTTATCATTGATAATCTCGGGAGGAACATGACCCAATCCCCGCCATGACTTGAACACATCACGCAAACCCCAACCAGCGTTTTCACTGAATCCTATTCGCCTGAAAGCACTGACAATCAGTGGATTTCTTGTCTCTTTTTCGCCGGGATCGAGTAAATCTTCGACTGAAGCAAACGCATCACCTGGATTCCAGAAGCGGGTTAAATCAGAAAAATGCTGAATAACAGGCTTGCGGACATGATCCGAGTAATCCTGATGAATCAACATATTTACAATGGCTTCACGGAAAGGAATGTAGTCAACAGGCTGGTCCTTCCGCTGCATGGTTCTGGGATCAACTTCAAAAGGAATTTCTGCAAAGCGATAATACCATTCCATGATCGAGGCCCAAGTCTGTATAAGATTGTAATCGCAAACGATCCGATCATGCCAGCGCTCAATACCGATGGCATCGGACTTATAGAGATAACGCTGGCAGTCAATAATCGGCCTTGGCAGAAAACCTCTCAGATAGCCATCCTGACCAAATAGAAGTATGGAAGCAACGGTTGGTTTTCGACCCGATTCAGTCTCTTTAACCAAGCCAAATTGAAACAAAAACTCTTCATCATCTAAATCAGCATAACTTCGTGTTCCAGCTTTTTCTTCATATTGGCGACGATACCAGGCAATATCCTTTGAGTTGAAGCATTTACCGATATCATAATTAACAGTGCCACCATCATATCGATCCTTTGACGCATCGCTCAGCAGGCGTTTCAATTCTGCATCAGAGCATTTGACATCACATGCACCTTTGCGGAGAAAGCTTCTTTTCATATCACCACTCAGGTAAACTGGTTTTTCAGAACGATTTGCTTCCGGGATATAAAAAATAAGCAGGTCTTTTTCCGAAACCGTTTTCAAGTCCTCTTTTACATCGATGATGCAACTGATTTTGTCCTTTTGCCTGAGAGCTGTAATGAAATCGTTCTGAACCTTGTCTACATCTATGACCCCAACAACCTCGAAATCGGAACCATCTTTTTTTACACCAAAAACAAGGTGCCCACCTTCAGTATTAGCAAAGGCAGAGACAGATTCATAAGCACTCTTAGGAACTGAAGTTCGGGCTTCTTTAAACTCAACATCCTTCCACTCATGCTGATTAAGAAGATCAAAAATTTCTTGTTCCGTCATTACTCGTCTCCCACCCGTGTAACCGCTTGGTCGTACCACATGAGCAGCTTGGGATCTTCCTCAAGCACGTTGTTCGGGATTTTTTCGGCTACGGCGATAATCACTTTATAGTCCCGTTCCTGCCACGCTTTCTTGAATCCAGCGCGAACCGCCTCAAGCCGGAATATTTTGAGCTTCTTTTTGGCCTGCTTGTATTCTTCAAACTCTTTCAAGAGGGCTTTTTCGCGCAGTTTTTCAAGGTCCCCCGCTTTGTTAGGATCGGGCACATACCAGCGATTTTTGGCTTTGGCGACTAACGCCGGATCCTCTTTCGGCAGATTACGCATATCCTTCCAGTTACTGGAGAGGTAGCTGTGGATCTGGTCGGGAACGGGGCCTTTGCCGTCGTATGCCAGGAAGTTCTGCTCCAGCAGTGTGGAGAGCTCCAAGCCTATCTCACTTTTGCTCCAGCCACCAATCTCCTTCATAAAGAGTGGATTGATATCCTGAAAGCTCTGCGGCTTGTCACGCAAAAGACTGCGAAGCCATTCGATGGCCGATGCTTCATCGGAAATAAACAGCGACTGTTGCAGTGGCCTGCCGCCACCGATCATCTTCTTACGGTCGTATTCCGCCACCTGTTCCGGCAGGAAGTACATGCCATCACGCTCGGGGAAACGTTGTGATAAGCCAAGCTGAAAATCTTGGCTGTCGATGGGAACGTTGTAGCCTTTGCGCACGTAATAGGCAATAACCTGATCGTAAAGGATTCGTGGGTCACGTTCAGGTATTGCGACAAAGTCCAATCCCAGTTTTTTAGTTACTGGTAGGTATTTTAAGTGAGTTTGGATGAAATCCCAGACACCCTCTTCAGATTTAGCCTCTTCCTCGAACCTCTCTTCAAAGCCACCATTGGGTTTATAGGCTGAGATAACAAGGTCTTGTTTAACAGCTGTTAACGTTGTTACTGCCTTAAAACTTCCTTGCTTCTTATCGAGGGCCGAAACGTTTGCTACAATAAATCCAGCTTCAGTAAGGGCTGTTTGGATACTACTCCAAACCGATGCTTTGGTGTTTGAAAACTCAACCGTCATCCAGCGACCAGGCTTTAGCACTCGGTAGGCTTCTTTGAAGCAGCCAGCCATTAAGTTTCGATACTCTGTAGCGCCCTTGCCTTGAACAGAGTTTTCAATAGCCTCTGGCACGTTATTCGTCCATACTTTTAACCATGATTCCCAAATGAAGCTAAGCTCTGAGTAATTGAGATTGGCTCCGAAAGGTGGATCCGTAAAGATGTAATCCACACTGTTGTTGTTATAATCAATCCAATTAGCGGAACTCGTTGAAAGCGGGTGCCTCAAGAAGTTCGCAAATAATTTTTTTTTGCGAATATTCTTATTGAATACGTCCACTGCAGAGACCAATACTGAAATTTCTTTAATCAAAGATGGAATGTATAATGTTCCTGCCATTGGGCCACCCCCAGCACCCGCTATTCCACCCGCCCATCTATATCTATAGAGTTTTGTTAACGTCCACCACATAGCAAGTTGACTAATCAAAAAACTTGAAGAGCTTCTTATTCTAACAGCAGCTAACACACATAAATTTCTTTTTGTATAGAAATGATGCACATGGGTGATACCAGCAGGATCATTGCGGCGGGTTTCTTTTCCTTTCATCATGCGATAATTTGGAAACCAGTAATGGATTTCGCTGTTCTCAATTTTCTCAATCAGTGTTAAATCGTTTTTATCCGGACTTTTTTCAAAACGACCACTCTGGTCTTTTATCGAATAATTAATAATAACGGGCACTTGCTTTGCCTGTTTAACAGAATCATTCAGGGCGGAATCAAATTTCGTTGTCCAGGCACGTTCCATTTTTCGTTTAGTTAATTCAGCGTGACAATGTGGACATGGGAAAGAGTCTCTAACTTTTCCTGCTTCTTTATCGACCGCGGCATCCCAAAACACAACCTCACCAGCACATTCAGGGCAAACGAACACATCACTCCACACAGCATAATTAATCTTGCCTTTCGTCTTACCATCCGTATGAAGTGTTTCATACATCCAGCCGCATTCCTCTTCCACTTCAGCGAGAATACGTTTTGCCTCCCTCTCAAATGCATAAACATCAACCGGTGTGTTGTAGTTGTAAGCGATAAAGGTAGCCGCAGGAGACAGGTCATTTAACACGGCCTTGCGAGCGCCGAGTTTTGAGAAGGGTTTCCATACTTTTTTGCCATCCTCATCAGTCTCTTCCTGAAGAATAGTACCATCTGGTTTCACTTGATAACCAAGCGACGTGACCACATCCCGATCACCACACATCTGGGCAGCCACACCTGTCATTCCGGTTCCACAGAAACCATCAAAAACAATGTCGCCCGGTTCGGTGTAATGCAGGATGTAGCGCATAATTGCTTTGTGAGGCACCTTGGTATGATAGGAGTGAGCATTGTAGATCGGGTCGTTTTTTCCTTCACTGACATCAGCTGCAAAAGGCTCCCGATGATAATGATAATCCGCTGGCTTTTCCGGCTTCTGCCTTTCCCATTCATCAATAAAATCGGCAATCCATGGGTTCGGGCAGGCGGTGTAATATGGCGGATCGCTCAGTTTTAGGATGTCCTCATCTTCACCGATCGGAAAGCCCTCAATCTTGCGGAATTCCGGATCCTGCAGTTTTTTGCGCAGTTCCTCCGTAAAGTGGGCACGCCTGGCGTCGTCGTTTTCAAATTCCAGACCGAGGCATTTCACCGGCCCATCATCTGACACAACCTCTTCATCGAAAAGGTTTCCGCCGTCAGGTTTGCCGAGAGCGACGTTTTTCTTCAATAAATTCTTTTTTTTGATCATATTTTATATCCCGCCCGTCTGGTATTATTCCATTACGATTCGCACATTAGCCGGATCCTGGCCTTTGGTCAGCTGATCGATGAAATCGTCGAACCGTTTTTTGATTTCCGCAGGTGTTGCCGGGCCACTTTCAATCTGCAATGCTTTTTGTATCTCCTGCGCATTAACCGATACTTTTACCAATCCTGACAGCACTTCTTTCAGGGCGTGGACAAAGTTTGTATCCAACGGAACCGGAAGCTCCCCGGATTTGATAAAGGCTTCCAGCGGCTCACGATCCTCCGCCTTCAGTAGATCCATGTTAGCTTGAGTAATTGGATCTTCCAGATTAGCCAAAAGAGTTGAAGTCCACTTACCCACCATGGCATCGAGATCGTTATCCATCTGATCGATCATCTGTGATCCTTGGGCGACACCAGTTTCCACCGATGGGCGGAACCCGCAGTGAGGACAGACCGGTGTGGTATCCAAATTCCCTTCGGTCAAGGCAAAGCAGCTTTTCAGCCCGGCCAACCGGTTCTGGTAATCAATGAGTTGCTGTCTCGGCATCAGATCGACACCTGCCAGCTTAAGGAGCGTCTGCAGTCGATGGTCTTCCACCAAGGCTGCTTTGCGTTTGTCGTCGTTTACGCCCAGTCGGGCCTTGGTATGCAGGCCGATGTAGACAACGATGTAGTCTTTTTTAAGCTGCTGAAGTTTTGCCCCGATAACCTGGGACTGGTTCGCCAGCTTTGTCAGGTCAGTCTGATTGAGCATTTCCAGTACATCCTGCCGGGTGGTTTTCATGCGGTTCACCCAGTTATGCTCTGGAGGTAGGACGCCCTCGGCGGTTGAAAGCCATGAGGCCGTCGGACTGTGGTCCATGACAAATTTTCGCAGAGCATCTAGATCATCCAGCGCTTTTACCGCTTTTTCATGGGCCTTCACTTCGTCCATGCTGTAGCGGAAATTCTTCAATTTGCCCGGTGATGTGTAGGCTTGGAGCGACTCAAGGAACGTCTTGGCAGCATCCAGTCCAGATACCTGATTGGCCAGATCGGTCCCGGCAAGAAGATCAAGTCCCCAGAAGGAAAGCCCTTCACGCAAGGCCTGTTGTGTCATCACGATCCGTTTAACCAGTTTTCCTACGGCTTGCTGCAGATCCTGAATCGGTTCTTCTTTGCCTTGAGTAATCAGCTGGGCCATTCCAGGTGTCATGCCGAGAAGTTCGAACATAGACTTGAGTGCCGGGAGATTCCATTCCTTGGGTTGCTCAATGTGCTTGAATCGGATGAGTTCATCCATTCCAGTTGCCGCAAGCTGCTGGAGTCCGGTAGCGTCGAACTTCTTCCCAGGGATAGACAGAACGATGTCGCCGGAGTAAACCAGAGCGGCTATCAGTACCGTTACCCATTCCGGTTCAAGACGAGAGCTATCCGGATTCATATATTCCAAACCGTGATCGTCCTTGATGATTTCATTCCGGTTGACGACCTGGCCGTGACCTTTGGCCTTTACGATGTCGAGGATGAAACTTATGTATTTGGATTTGTAAGGGGCTATCTTTTCTCCATCCAGAAGTTCCAAGGCATCTAGTACAGCCGTTGCCTGTTTGGTTCGGTTCTGGCCGCCGATTGCCCGGAGAGCATCTTGGGCCGCTTGGGCCCTGTTGCTCTCGGTAATCAGGACGGGAAAAAACGGGTACTCGGGTGCCTGATTTTCAAAGTTAGGTGCAAGGCACACTCCGGCAATGGTGTTAACAAGATCCCGGAAGTTGATGGTTTCGTGCGGTGATAGACCTGAAATGTCTCTGATGGACTTGCCTTTTGCCCATTCCGTCATGGATTTGGCCCGGCCCTGATAGGTAACCTCGAAGGCCTCCAACATATGTTTTTGCAGCCATTGCACCAGTTTTTTCAGGAAGCCATTCGCTTTGGCGTCATAGGTGGCCTTGGCATGGCCTGAAGATGTGCCCGCTAAGTCGAGGGCTGCGGCATAGCTTTTCAGAGATGTCTGGAATTCTTCACCGGTATCCTTTGACGGCTTTAAGCGGAAGAAGACCTCGTCGCTGACCTTATCATCTTTAAATCGTGGTGGGTCGTTTGGCTGAATGAAGTAGATATAAAAATCCCGGGTCGGTACGGCAGTAGATCGCTCGTTGGGTGCACCGAAAAAGAGGTAGCCGGTGCGGGCAGCCTTGTGCTCCTGCCAGACCAGTTCGTGCTGCCATATTTTGTAACCGGTCACATAGGTCGAGTCCTGGCATTCCATGACTCGTTTTAAGGCTTCGTAATAGAATCGATCGAGCTGTGCATCACCCAAGCTCTCGGCCCGTTTGTCGATCAGGGCATCAAAATCGTCGATTTTCTTTAGGTCAAGATAGAACTGGCGGTTATCAGCGTTAAAGGAGATAAACTGACCACTGACGGTTTTATGTATTTCTCGAAGAACGGTTTCAACGTGGGTCTGCAAGTCCCTATCGGGCTCATCGCTGCCAAGTTCTGCAATCAATGGATCAAACAGACAGAGACGGTCGCGCAGTTCCTCTGCGCTGGCTCCCATTGGCGCGTAGATATCACCAGTGGTTAGGCGGTGGACGGATAACGCGTGGATCAGGCGCAGTGCCATGGGTTTGTATTGCTTGCGGGTGATGGCGTTTTCGATCCGTGATTCCAACACTTGACTACAGTCAATCACCTCCCGGATTTCTGGGATAGCCCGGAAGGATGGATTTTGTTTTAAGGTATTCCAGTAGCTGTCAAAGGCGATCAGGCCGGGCTCGTTGTCCGGGACGTCTTTATCCAAAAAGCCCTTCATGCCTATGGATAGGGTTTTGAGGACTTCACGCTTTTCGACAACGGTCACTCTTTCGAACGTATCTATGTAATCAGGGTGTATCGGAAACAGCCGGACAAATTCGTCCATGCGCTCGTTCATGCCACCGTAATATTTTGCAAACGGGGTGAGATAATCTCTGATCTTTGCCTGTTGTTCTGTGGTTTTCTTTAACAGACGCTCCGAGACCACAAACTTAACGTCGTTTCGGGCAATAAGTATCTGTTCAAACCGGTCTTTTACCCGACGAATGCTGTCAGCGACAAAGGCGAATCTCGGGCTGTCAAATATGGCTTCCTGCACACCGGCCATAAAACGGAAGCGAAGGTCCTTGCAAACCTCGCCGACTTCGCGAAGGAAGTTCAAATCGAGGATAAGCTCCTGATCCTTTCGAGTCCTCAGATAATCCAGTAGCTCATCGACTACCAGTAGGAGACCTTGTTCAGGAAAAACTTCGCCAAACTTGGACATCATGTCTTCAAAAACCCGCTTATGGCTGGTGATTGTTCCCGAGTCCGGGAAGAGGTAACTTACGCCCATATTCTCGAGATGCTCTTCCAGCTCTGCCACCAGAATATCTCTGAGTGACATGGTCGTTGCTCCAATTTCTGTACGGATGACCTTAAATTTACCGGCAATCTTTTCTGCGTCCGACTTAACGCTTTCGTGGTTTAGACTGTCAAGCAGAGATGCATCGGCAGCAATACTGGAAACGACAGACATCAAGTGAGATTTACCGGTACCGTAATTACCGACCACCAAGAGGCCTTTGTTATCTAGAGGCTGTTCAAACTGAAGCTGAGGAATTACAAGGCGAACCATTCGCTCTGCCATTTCATCAGAAATTACGTAGGTATCAACCAGTTGATGAGCAGCACTTTTTTTGTCAGCATCCCGTAGCTGAACGACCGATTCTATCGGATCAAATTGAATTAGCTCTCCGTACTTCATATTAGTCTACCCTCACTTAGTTTTTTAAATTTAACGTAGCCTCACCGCTCACGCAGACAACCAGAGTGTCTGTTAAATCGTAACTTCTATATTCTCGGTGACCTGGCTCCGCATATATCAGCTTGCCTTTTTCAAAGGTGCCATTCCAAGATGCCACAACAGTTAAATTTCGGGATATTCCCTGCAACAAGCGCAACGGATCCTGCTTAAGCTCAACATCAAAAAGGATCTCAATGTTGTCCAGAAAAACCTTGTCCCCATTCCCGTTGACTGTCTGTGCTAAAATCCTGCCCAACCTCAATTGCCTTTGTTTTCTAGTTAATTCAAGCAACTCCTTCGATAGGCACAGATTGATATTGATAGGCTCGACATCATACAGTTTTGCCAAATTTTGAACAACGGAAGTTTTACCGGAACCACTTTTTCCAACTATCAACACAAGACGGTGATATAGATCTTCCGCTGCTTCGAGCAATCGTATCACTTGATTTTCTATTGGATCTACCATTTATTGCTCCTATCTATGACTCATAATTATTTATCCGATTTATCATCGGATGTATGAGTATCCGCGCCACCAGTCTCAACCTATGCACAGAGCTTGATCGGTTGGATCTGTGTTTTCCCCCAATGGCTCCGTGTTGAGTGGTATGTTCCAAAATGGAACATACCACTTGTTCCTCTAATTCGCCAATAACGTACAATATCTTTCGTACGTTTACTTGAAGTACAACGTGGCAGTAGCCCTCCCAGAAGGGTAGGGAAGGCTACCGTAAATCTACGATACCACAGATAACACCGGGAAGACAAAACATGTACATCCTACAAGTGGGAGTAAAAGAGCCTACATGAACATGGAACATCTCAGAGAACCGATTCTCTTCGCTGTGTGCCGTTATGGTGGGCCCTTTTTCGGCTATCAATCCCTTCCTCCCGAATAGAGTATAGTTAATGCAGCAGCTATTGATACTATAGCTACTGCTATAAAGCCCACCACACGAAATACAAGCATGAAAATTTTTACTATAGTCTCAGTACCAAAAGGCTGCGGATCTGAATTATCGACCACGCTTTCTCGCTCTAATTTTGTATCTTTCATATTACCCCTCCTCACATCTAAAAATGCTTCATAAACATAGCAAGCTAATCTTAAAAATAGGGTTTTTAGCTCTCACATTAGCTGATGATTCAGTTGAACTGCACCAGATCGGAGAGCGCCATAAAATGGCGCTCTCCGTGGCAACTCTCGCTCTGTTTAGGCTTCGGTAACTTAGCCATTCAGGCAAGAGGACTTTTTGATACGGTTATTTCTTCTGGAACAGGAACAAAGGCAAGAGCAAGAAAAATGCCGCTGGGGCAATCCCACCTATAGAGCATCCAGCACCACCGCTTCCACTGCTTGCGGGAACAGGCTTTGCGGTATTGATTGCATCGATAGCTTTTTGAATATCCTCTTTTACTGGATCCACCAGTTTATCTATTTCACTCTTATATTCATACCATTTAGACGAATCAAGATTCAATAATCCCATGTTTACAAGATCCTGATAGCTATAATTCTTTGAGCCTATCTTTTCCATGATAGTCTGTATCAGATGCTCTTCCGTATCCACAGCAAACACGGACCCCGATAGATCCTCGAAGGTCAAACCAGTTCCTGGACGATTGGACACATTTACAACAACGTAGTACCCTCCGTCCTTTTCCTCTACCGTAGCGAGTCTTTCCGCTACCAAATTTTTCCCGTTGAACATTATCACGCTTTCTTTTGAGGAGATTTTAAGACGGAAGGTCAGGGTGTTATTGGAGACGTTCGCCATAAGAGACCTGATCTGGGCCACAGGAAGAGATAAATCAAAGTTATCTCCATCATCAGAATCATTATTTTTTATCTGAGCAATCACAGGAGTTATAGCCTGAGAGCCTTCGTATTTAACGGCTATATCCGTCACGTTCTTAGCGTGATCCTTCTTTGCAGGAAACTTTATATCCTTTACATCACCGTCAAGATTCACGGCAACTATCTCCGCTACTTTATCCTCGCTAAATAATTTCAAAAGATCTCCGTTGCCGTTGACTATGTCTGCTGTCTCACTGGAAGTCATAGGCTTTGCTCCACTGTCAGAGCCCCTACCTGCCAAAATAGGTGTCGCATGATAGACTAGTTTAGCGAGTCGAGAGAGGCTCCCTGGAGGTGCGACACATGGCTAGGTACAGCAAAGAACAAAAAGAGGTAATCAAAAAGAGAATGATGCCGCCGGAGAACATATCCATACCTAAGTTATCGAAGGAGACTGGCATAACGGTGACCACCCTCTACAACTGGAGAAAAGAGCTCCGTGCGTCCGGCAAGGCCGCTCCCTGCGATGAAGATAGACCGGACAGCTGGAGTTCCAGAGACAAGTTTCTCATAGTCCACGAGACCTACACCATGAACGAGGAGGAGCTGGCCCGGTACTGCAGGGAAAAGGGCCTGTTCGTCGAACAGGTTATAAGCTGGCGAAACTCCTGCGAGGAGGCAAACGACGGCCAGAGCCTCAAGGTCAGGGAGCTTATGCATGAGGTAAGCCAGGTAAAGAAGGATCACAAAAAGCTGGAACAGGAGCTCAGACGTAAGGACAAAGCCCTGGCCGAAGCGGCTGCCCTGCTAGTGTTGAGAAAAAAAGTCCAGGCGATCTGGGGGGAAAACGAGGACGACTGATCGGTGCCTCGGATCGCCGTAAAGCAGTAGAACTGATCGAAGAAGCCGTATCGAGCGGAGCTACCCAGGCTAAAGCCTGTAGAGAGGTCGGCATAACTGAGAGAACCTTCCAGAGATGGTGCAAAGAGGGCCATGTAAAAGAGGACCAAAGACCTCACGCTCCCAGAAAGACCCCTCAGAAACTATCGCAAGAGGAAGAACGGAAAGTACTCGAGATAGCCAACAGCCCGGAATACGCCAGCGCACCGCCAGCCCAGATAGTGAACGATCTACTGGAAAAAGGCATATACATCGCCTCTGAATCGACATTCTACAGGATACTCAGGAAACACAGACAGATCAACCATAGAGGCAGAACGGCGGCTCCGGTAAAAAGACCTATAACAACCCATAAAGCCGACGGCCCCAACCAGCTATGGTCCTGGGATATAACCTACATCTGCGGACCGGCCAAGGGCCTGTTCTACTACCTGTACCTCATAATAGACCTCTACAGCAGAAAGATAGTCGACTGGGAGATCTACGACGAAGAATCGGGAGAGCTGGCGTCAGAGGTGGTAACCAAAGCGGTCCTGTCGGAGAAGATCCGCCTTGCCGACAAACCTCTGATCCTGCATGCCGACAACGGAAGCCCAATGAAAAGCGCCACATTGAGGGCCACCATGGAAAAACTGGGAGTACTGTTCTCCCACAGCAGACCGAGGGTAAGCAACGACAACCCCTACAGTGAATCGATCTTCAAGACCCTGAAATACAGACCGGCCTTCCCCAGCGGAGGCTTCAGGGACATAGAGGACGCTAGGGCCTGGACCTACCGGTTCGTGTCCTGGTACAACCATACCCACCGTCACAGCGCCTTAAACTACGTGACGCCGGAGCAGAGGCATAACGGGAAAGCCCCGGAGATACTGGCAAAGAGGAAGAAAACCCTGGAAGAAGCCAAGAGAAAACACCCGGACAGATGGAGAAACAGGCCGATAAGAAACTGCTCCATCGAGGAGGCGGTCTATCTGAACCCGGAGAAAGAGTCCCAGGAAAAGCGCAGAGACTGAGTCATTCCAATTCGATCTTTTTGCGACATTTCGCTTGACAGGCTCCGGAGCTTATATCTTCATCTTCCAATTTAAAAGGTTCTATATCGGAAGGCTCAACCTTTGGTATCACCGGTGTAACAGGATCGGTATCTAGATATACCGTGACAGTCCAATTCAGAAAAGACTTATCTTCTGCGATTATCTTGTAAGGGACGGGAGATGTAAAATCATTAGCGGTTACCCCACTCTCCTGAATTAGAGACCCAATCTCAGCGGAGGCTCCGTCGGATAGGGTAAAATCAGCCACCAGAGAGGATACATCCGTTCCGCTAGGCATGGTCACGGTGACGGTATGAGCGGTGCTGTCGATTATAGAACTCACCTGACCGGGAAGAGAGTAGCTGGTTATATCCTTGCCGATTCTTGGAGCTGGGGCAACGTTTACCCTGACTACCCAGTTTTGAACGCTTTCATCCTCGGCGGTAACTCTATAGGTAACGGGATTCGTAAAGTCATTGGCGGTCTTTTTACTGATTTGGGCTACTCCACCGACCTCAGAAGAGGCTCCGCCTGAGAGGGTAAATTCGGCTACCAGAGAGGATACATCCGTTCCGCTAGGCATAGTCACGGTGACGGTATGAGCGGAGCTGTCGATTATAGAGTTCACCTGACCGGGAATAGAGTAACTGGTTATATCCTTGCCGATCCTTGGAGCTGGGGCAACGTTTACCCTGACTACCCAGTTCTGGACGCTTTTATCCTCGGCGGTAACTCTATAGGTAACGGGATTCGTAAAGTCGTTGGCGGTCTTCTTGCTTGTCTGGGCTACTCCGCCGACCTCAGAAGAGGCTCCGCCTGAGAGGGTAAATTCGGCTACCAGAGAGGATACATCCGTTCCGCTAGGCATAGTCACGGTGACGGTATGAGCGGAGCTGTCGATTATAGAGTTCACCTGACCGGGAATAGAGTACGCAAGAATTGCTTTTCCGGTCTGCAATGCTACGGCTGTTGTCGTAAAACTAAACGTACTTTTCCAAACAGCCCCCCTGTTATCCCTAGCACTAACTTCCCAAGTGTACTTATCCCCTGGGTAAAAGCCGGACGTTTCGAAAGTAATTCTACTTGACCCTATAGATGAAATACTTCCACTGCTCATGTACGTTCCCTTTTCGTTTCTTACTTGAATAGTATATCCTGCTATTGGAGTTCCATCCTCGTTATAACAGCGTGCCCAGGATAGCGTTTGGTCCAATGGAACATCGACGGCATTGTCCGCTGGTATGGGATCTGATGGTTTTTGAGACTGTGAGAAAGACGAGGCCCAGGTGGAACAAGAACAGACTAATAAATCTTTTTGTCACAACAAAAACCTCTTTCTTTTTAATTGAGAAGATCTCCTTGTTTAAAGAATTTCAGCTTTAATAAGGTATCTTCCTGCCCTGTTCTAACACCCCCTTACAGACATTCCAACAACCTAGCTTGCTGAGTAATTGCATTTTGTAGATAATGTTTTCAGCAAGAATAACTAAACCTTCCACTCAGCCCTTTCCTGACCTTCAGAAAGATTGACATTAAAACACTACACCAGACATACGACATTTTAAGTCGTAACTACCCTAAACGTATATTTAGGCACATCTTCCACTCCTCTTACCCAAGAGAGACTCTCTTGCCCTATAATCTACACAGAGAGGGGGGGCTTCATTTGGAAAAGATGATTTTAGGAAGGACAGGGCTTTCCGTCACCAGAAGCGGCTTCGGCGCTCTTCCGGTACAGAGGATTCCGCTTGAGGATGCGGCAGATCTGTTGAGAGAGGCGTTCGAGAAGGGAATCAACTACTTCGATACCGCCAGGGCCTACACGGACAGCGAGGAAAAGATCGGAAAGGCGTTGTCGGACGTTCGAGACAGCATCGTTATATCCACCAAAAGCCACGCCACGACGCCCCAAGAGCTAAGGGAGCACGTGGAGACCAGTCTGGCGACTATGAAGACCGACTACGTGGACATACTGCAGTTTCACAATCCGAAGAAAGTCTTTCTGCCCGGCGGAGAGGACGGCATGTACGACGCCCTGGCAGAGCTGAAAGAAGAGGGAAAGGTTCGTTTCATAGGCTACACCAACCACAGCCTGGACAGGGCTATGGAGGCGGTTCGCTCGGGATATTACGACACGGTGCAGTTTCCCCTGAACCATCTGTCGGCCCAGAGGGACGTGGAGTTGGTGGAGGAATGCTCGAAAAGGAACGTAGGGTTCATCGCCATGAAGGGTATGTCCGGCGGGCTTATCACCGACGCCAGATTATCCTTCGCCTTTTTGAGACAGTTCGATAACGTGGTGCCCATATGGGGAATGCAGAAAAAGTCGGAGCTGGAACAGTTTATCGAGTTGGAAGCGGCTCCCCCGTCGCTGGAGGAGCTCCAGGATCTCATAGACGAGGACAGAAAGGCACTTTCCGGCGATTTCTGCCGTTCATGCGGCTATTGTCTGCCCTGCCCCGCCGGAATAGACATTCCTCAGGCAGCCAGGATGTCCCTCCTTTTGGGAAGGATGCCCTGGCAGCCCTTCATGTCCGACGAGTGGCGTGACAAGATGGAAAAGATAGAGGACTGCATACACTGCGATCACTGCAAGAACCATTGTCCTTACGGCCTGGATACCCCGGAGCTGCTCAGGAAAAACCTCGTCTTCTACAGAGAGTTCTACAGGGAAAAAACCGGCAAAAAACTACCCTAAGGAGGGCTGAAGGGAACCGAAGCCACGAGAAAACATATCGGCGACGGCCTCTTCCGGCACGGGGCGGCTATAAAGGAAGCCCTGCGCCGATACGCAGCCTATGCGGAGGAGCAGATCCCTCTGTTCCTCCGTCTCCACTCCCTCGGCTATAACCCTAAGCCCTCTCGCACGGGCGAGGGCCACGACGCTCTTCACTATAGCCTCGTTCAAAGATGGGGCCTCTTTACCCGGCATGAAGGATCGGTCTATCTTGAGGACGTCCACGTCGAAACGGGCCATATAGGTTAGGGACGAATATCCCGTTCCGAAATCGTCTATGGCGAGGGAGACGCCCAGTTCCTTCAGACTTTCCAGCATACTGCAGCTTCTGTCCAGGTCTTTCATCAGGGTCGACTCGGTCAGCTCCAGCTCCAGAAGTTCCGGAGGGAATCCCGTTTCCTCCAGGATTCGACCTACCATAAGTACGAAGTCGTCCTGTTGAACCTGTTTCGCCGATATATTAACGGCCAGGGGAACTCTAAGCCCCTCCTCCAGCCAGAGGGCTCCTCTACGACAGGCCTTCTCCATAACCCATCGTCCCAGGTCAACTATGAGGCCTGTTTCCTCAGCGGCCGGTATGAAAAGCTCGGGAGAGCGGTCCTCCTCTCCGTCTTTCCAACGACAGAGGGCCTCGAATCCCAAGACCTCTCCGGAGGACATGTCCACCTTTGGCTGGTATGCCAAAGAGAGCCCCGACTCTCTTACAAGAGAGTCGGCGAGGCGACGTTCCATTCCTATACGCTCCCGAAAAGAGACCCCCATTACGTCGTCGAAGAAGACTATCTTTCGCCCCGATTTCTTAGCCTCGTACATGGCTATATCGGCATGGCCGAAAAGGTCTTCCCAGGTGATGCCGTGATCGGGATAGACGGAGATTCCCACCGAGGCGCCTATGGATATATGGGACCTTTCGGAAAGCTTGAACGGCCCGTCCATACAGTCCAATATCGATTTACCCACCGAGTAGGCGTCGCAGTAATCGCCGGAATATATCATGACGCCGAACTCGTCGCCGCCTAGACGAGATACCATGGCGGAGGGGTCGAGCGCCCTGGAGATGCGGTCTGCCACGTAACGGAGCAGCTCATCGCCTATGGCGTGTCCTAAGGTATCGTTCACGTTTTTAAACCGGTCCAGATCGATGTAGAGTATCGAGAAGGGGTCGCCCCTCTTTACCCTGAAACGACCTTCCCTCACGAAAGACACCCTGTTGGGAAGGTCGCACAGTTCGTCTCGAAAGGCCAGACGACGGACCTTCGCCTCTACCTCGGCCTGCCTCGTGACGTCCCGATATATGCCGTAGAAACCGACGAGTTTTCGGTCCACCTCTATGGGACACCCGAAGATCATTACCTTTATGATCTCTCCGTCGCCTCTGAGACGGGTTCCCTCTAACTCCACTTTTTTATCTTCCAGTATCCTTCGGTTTATCGCCAGTCCCTCGTCCACCCTGTCGGGGGGAAGAATCATCTCGTCCAGTTTATTCCCCAGCAGGTCTTTTTTGGAGAAACGGAATATACCGAGGAAAGCGTCGTTGACGTCCACCACCCTCTCGTCTTGGTCCAGCAGGACCACTCCGTCCGGCAGGGTCTGAAAGAGTCTTTTCAGGGAAATTCTGTCCTTACGGCTCATAGGATCGATCGGTTCAACCTGTTTTACCGCTTTCTCGCAAAACGAGCGAACGAGAGAGACGATTTTTCCTACTCCAACCATCTCGGTATGTTCTCTCTGTATAGTGTCCTTATCCTACCGGTAAATTCTCCGGGATTGCCGTCTCCCACCGTCATGTCCCCTACCTGAACGACCGGCATTATCTCCTTCACCGATCCGGTTATAAAGGCCTCCTGGGCCTCGGACAGCTCCTCCAGAGACGGAACCCGCAGCTCCAGGTCTATCTCGTTTTCCGTCAGTATCTGAAGGAGAAGAGATCGAGTGGTTCCGGCTAGAACCACGTCGTCCGGAGCGGTTACGACCTTTCCGTCTTTTATCATGAAGAAACTGCTGTGTCCCGCCTCGGTTATTCCGCCCCCTGGACAGTAAAGCACTTCGAGGGCCCCGGGATCGACGCTGTTTTTTGCCAAGGCGGCACTGTAGTCTATGCTTTTCGCCGAGGGCATCAGCCTGGCTCTGTCCAGGGGGAAAAGCCTGACTCCCTTGGAGTAAAGCTCCTTATCGGGAAGAACCAGGTCCTGAAAGGAAACGAAGTAACGTGGATCGGGGAAACGACATCCGTCCACGAAATTATCTCCTCCGGTTATGTAGAAGTTCACCAGAACCTCTCCGTCTCCATCCATCCGGCCGATTCCCTCTCTGACTATGGATTTCATAGCCTCCACTCCGAGTTTGTTCTCTATTCCCAGAGCCGAAGCGGATTTCAAGAGTCTTTCCAGATGGTAAGTCATCATCATGGGCCTTCTGCCGTAGGTCCTGACGAGATCGAAGACTCCTATGCCTCGAAGTATTATGTGATCCGAGAGAGGAAGAGCGGCACGATCAAAGGGAAGGAAGTTTCCGTCCATATAGCAAAGTCTCAAATCGATCCCTCCAAAGGTCTATGTAAACTTTCATGGCACTCCCGGTATTGTACCTCAAAAAATTCAGGAATCGAACCTTTTCTTGAGAATATCCAACGCCTCTTCCGATCTGGATTTAGCCAGGATGCAACACAGAGATTCCGGAGTCTCCACTATCATTTCCAGGTTTATGCCTCTCTCGGCCAGGGCGGAAAAGGCGTCGGACAGCAGTTCTGGGCGGTCGGAAAAGCCCTTTCCGTAAAGGGCCACTCGACATATTTCGGTATCGAAGGTCACTCCCTGGGCGCCTATTTCGCCGGGCATCTTGCGACAGACGTCTATGGCCTCGCCTATGCGGGAGTCCTTTATCAGAAAGGCTATGTCGTTTACGTCGCCTCTCATGACGCTCTGAATGACCATCTCGACTGGCACCTGAGCCTCCTTAAGGGCGGAAAAAAGATGGGCCGCTATGCCGGGGCGATCGGGAACCCCCAGCACCGCCACTTTAGCGACGTCGACGTCGCAGACGATGGTATCTATGGAACAGCCGGACATTTTATCGACATCTCCTCTCTTCGGGAACTCTAAAATCAGCCGTCGTTTCGACCGATGCTCCGTAACGATCTACGTCCAATACGAAAAACCGGGAGTGAACTCCGGCCTCGGCGAAAATCCGGCACATAGGCCTGGCGAGCTTTTCAGGAGACCATCTGGTGAAGGCCACCATGGTAGGGCCGGATCCGCTTATTGCCACGCCATCGCATCCGGGAATTTCCCTCAAGGTCTCGAGGATTTTCTCCCCTCCGGGAAAAAGCTTCGACCGAAATGGCTGATGAAGACGGTCTCCTACCGCCCATGAGAGGTTTTCCCACTTTCCGGTGGCCCAGGAAGCGGCCAAAAGAGCGGAACGGCCCAGGTTGAAAACAGCGTCTTCCATAGGGACAGTTTTAGGCAAAGCCGCTCTCGCCTGAGAGGTAGGGACCCTCACGTCTGGAACGGCCACCACGGCGGTCATTTCATCCTCTCCGCAGGGGAGCCTTACGTAGCGCAGGTCTCCATCGAGCCAGCAGCTGACCACGAAACCGCCCAGGCAGCAGGGAACCACGTTGTCCGGGTGTCCCTCCAACTCTACCATGAGGGGCAGAAGCTCCTCTTTGGAAAGGGGCTCGTCCCTGAGCTCGTTCGCCACCATCACTCCTCCGACTATGGCGGAAGAGGAGCTTCCCAAACCTCGGCAAAACGGGATCGCGTTGAGGCTCAACAAGTCCAGCCCGGGGGGTTCTATTCCCCATCGCCGACAGGTGGCCTCGTAGGCCAGGACGAAACCGTTTTCCTCCGGTTTTTCCGCCTCGCCAGCCCCTTCGCCCAATACCTCTATTTTGTAGATTTCTCTTTCAAGAAATCCCTTGACCTTGAACACATTGTAAAACCCCAGAGCCAAGCCTATGGAGTCGTACCCCGACCCCATGTTGGCGCTGGTGGCTGGGACCCTTACGGATATCATGACCCGAAGATCTCCTCCAGGACGGACCATTGAGCCTTCACCGGCTCGATCGGGGAGATCCTGGATAGAAGGGCGTCCGGATCCTTTAGGCCGTTCCCCGTCAAAACCGTGACTATTCTGATGCCCTCGGGCAACTCGCCCTGTTCCTTCAGTTTCATCAGCCCCGCCACTCCGGCACAGGAGGCGGGCTCGGCGAAGAGCCCATCCCTACCGGCCAGGAGCCTCTGTGCTTTCAGTATCTCGTCGTCGTCCACCGCGAGGAAGGTTCCCCCGCTGTCGGACACGGCTTTTTTTGCTTTCTCCGCGTTTACCGGACGGCCTATCCTTATGGCGGTGGCCACCGTTTCCGGCTCGGGGAACTCCCGTCCCAATGCCAGAGGGGCTGAACCGGAAGCCTGAACCCCTACCATCCGGGGCAATCCGGAGCAGCGTCCCAAAGAGGAATAGTAATCGAAGCCTTCCCTATAGGCGGAGATGTTTCCAGCGTTGCCCACGGGCAACACCAGCCAGTCGGGCCGATCGCCCAGCTCGTCGCAGATCTCCCAGGAGGCGCTTCTTTGCCCCATCAATCTGTAGGGGTTGACAGAGTTGACTATCGCCATGCCCATCTCCTCCGCTCCTTTTCTTGCAAGGTCCAGAGCGACGTCGAAATTGTCCTCTATAGGCACTACCTTAGCTCCGTAGGCGATGGCCTGGGCGAGTTTTCCCATGGCGACGTTGCCGGCAGGAAGGACCACAAAGCAGGGGATACCTGCCCTGGCGGCGTAGGCAGCGGCGGAGGCAGAGGTGTTGCCTGTGGAGGCACAGACCACCGAACGGGCCTCTTCTTCAAGCGCCTTCGCCACCGCCAGAACCATCCCTCTATCCTTGAAGGACCCGGTGGGATTTAAACCGTCGAATTTAGCGTAAAGCTCGACTGACAACTCCCTACCGAGATTTATCAGAGGGATAAGCGGGGTGCTCCCTTCGCAGAGAGACAGATCGGGAGTTCTGTCCGTTATAGGAAGGTGTTCGCCGTATCTCCTTAAAATTCCCTGAGCCATGAAAAAGACCTCCTCTAGATAAAGTAAAACCGGACCCGATCATCTCTACAGGCCCAATGCCTGGAGACGACCGACTCCGGCCGCGGTTCCACTCCAGTTCCGGTAGAAAACCGGCTCTCTAAAGAAGTACATGACAAGCTCCGAGGTGGTATTCCCGAAAGTCCTTGCCGGGAAGCCTTTCAGCCCACGAGCTCCCCTCTCTGAGACCGGTTTCAATCGGTACTGGCTCTCTTCATCGCTTTATTCCGATTTGGTTGATAAAGCACTTTACAGCAACGACATAACTATGTCAAGGACGGGACGCTCGATTTTATGGATCCAAAAGTACGGAGTAAATTAGGGGGTTTTCCCTATATCGACATAAAGGGGGCCAATGCTATTATGTAGTCGTCCGCAAGAAGCGGACGTTTTGTGGAACCCTCCAAAATCCACCACCCCAGGCGATGGGATCCCCCCCATCGCCACTTTTTTATCCTCTCAATCCTCGGAAATTCTCGTCTTTTCCAAACCTCCGGATCTCAAGGTATCCAAGGTGCCGTAATGGGTCATATCCATGTGTATCGGGGTTATCGAGACGTAGCCGTGAGCAACCGCCCATACGTCGCTGCCCTCGACCAGATCGTCTTCCGGTCTACCGGCCACCCAATAGTAGGTACGTCCGAAGGGATCCTGTAGTTTGGTGACCTTATCGGCGTAAACCCTGACTCCCTTATGGGTAACCTTCAACCCCTTCATCATGGTCAGAGGCAGGTTCGGAACGTTTACGTTCAGAACTATGTCGTTCGTCATGGGGTTGTGGGAAAGCCAATCGACCAAGCGGACCACTACCGCCGCGGCAGCATCGTAATGGAGTTCTTCGTCTCCTCTGGAACAGTTCAGCGACACTGCCACCGAGGGATACCCCATGATGGATCCCTCCATCGCAGCCGATACCGTACCGGAATAGGTTATGTCGTCTCCCAGGTTGGGACCGTTGTTTATCCCGGAGATGACTATGTCCGTGCCGGAGGAGACCTCGTCCACTCCCAGTACCACGCAGTCCGAGGGGGTTCCGTCGCAGGCGTGGACGTCCAGGTCCTTAGGGTAGAGGTCGCTGGCAACCGACCAGACCCTCAATGGTCTGGTCAGGGTTATGGCGTGACCTACGGAACTCCTCTCTCTATCGGGAGCTACCACTGTCGTGAGATGGCCTCCGTCGCTAAGGGCCTTGGCCAGAGCCGCTATTCCAGGAGCGTATACTCCGTCATCGTTGGTAATGAATAATCTCATATATCCACCTCAAGCCAATATAAGTCTCAGAAAAAGGTACATGACGGGACGCATTATTGCCCCGACCACCCCGACTGCGACCAAAAGCAGCAACACTATCATTCCGTACCTCTCGAGGTAGAACCAGCCCTTCATCCAGGATCGGGGAAGAAGAGGGTAGATCAGTTTCGATCCATCCAGAGGGGGAATGGGGATGAGGTTGAACACCGCAAGCCCTACGTTTACGTAGACCATCAGTATCATGACCCTTCCGAGAGCCGGGCTGGCCATGAAGGGACCGGGAAAGAAACGCAGTATCAGACCTACGACCAAAGCGGTGAAGATGTTTCCCGCCACCCCTGCTACCGATACCAATACCATGTCCCTCCTGGGCTTGCCGAAGTAACGAGGGTCGATGGGAACGGGCTTGGCCCATCCGAAATGGAACAACAGCAACATTATGGCCCCTATTACGTCGAAATGGGCCAAGGGGTTCAACGTAAGTCTGCCGGCGTCTCTGGCGGTAGGGTCTCCAAGCTGATAGGCCACCCAACCATGGCAGAATTCGTGAAAGGATATGGCCCAAAGCACGGCAGGCAGGGCCAAAAGTATATCGGCGATTTGTCCAGACATATGGTTATCTCCCTTCCATCTCTACTTCTCTTTTAAAATTTCGAGCTACCCAGGCGATTTCGTCGTCTCTGGTGTCGACAGCTCCGTCCAGCCTGGCCAGAAGCAGCGAGTCCAGGATTTCCCCGACGCGAGGTCCTTCTGAATATCCCATGGCCAATATATCGCTTCCGGACAACATGGGCTTCACCTTGATGAGCCTGGTCAGATACAGCAGTATCCTTCTCCTGAAACGCCAACGGGCGGTGGAAAGAGCCCAGTAGAGGGCGACCACCGGAGAGACATCCCTCAAAAAGGTCACTATCTCCGAGTTTTTTCTGGGAGATCGACCTCCTATGGCTTCCTCCGCCCCTCCCAGTCCGTCAACGCTCATCCGAAGAAGAGATCTTTCCCTGGCACCGAGGTTCAATCTATCGGCGACCCTGGGCCACAGGTCGTCTGGTCCCTCCTGGAGCAAGGCGGCCAGAGGGGCTATCCAGAGGTCTTCTCCCAGAGGGATCAACTCCTTGGCCATTCTGCCTCTCGCTACGGAGAGGCGACGCAGAGTTCTGGCTACCCTGTTGCCCAGGTGTATTCCCGGAAAGAGGGGCTCCCAGAGTCCCAGTTCGGCCATTCTCTTGACTATGGGCCAGGGCCTGGGCTCCATCAGTGATATCTCCAGCTCCGATCTCAAACGAAACCCGGAGAGTCCGCCGAACAAGCCGCCTCTTACGCAGTTTTTCATCGTTCTCAGGGCGTTGTCGTCTAGGTCGAAACCGAGCCTCTGCTCGAGTCTGACCCCTCTGAAGATCCTGGTCGGGTCCTCCACGAAGCTGAGGTTATGCAGGGTTCTCAGCTTACGGGACAGGATATCCCGTCTTCCTCCAAAGTAATCTATAAGGGTTCCCCAGGTCTCCCCTCCGATGGAGAGAGCCATGGCGTTGACCGTAAAATCCCTCCTGTACAGATCGTGTTTCAGAGAATCGCTGGAGACGGTCGGCTGGGCCGTGGGAAATTCGTAAAACTCCCTCCTGGCAGTGGCGACATCCACCTTTCTCCCGTCGGGGAAGGAGATCGTGCCTGTTTTAAAGCGACCGTGAAGCGATACGTCGGCACCGTCTCTCTCCCAGGATTTTATGAAGCCGGTAGCGTCGCCCTCCACCACCACGTCAAGATCCGAGACGGGCCGATCGAGTAGGAGATCCCTCACGACACCTCCTACGACGTAGGCAGCCATTCCCATCTCGTGAGCCCTGCGGCCCATCATTTTAAGCAGTTCTCTGTCGGAGCAGGAAAGCCCCTTGTCCAACAGACGTTCCATCGGCTCGGTCCAAGGGTAATCCGGAGCTATCTGTCTTTCCTCCATGGGCATAGATGCGGGATAGAGTGCCCTCAGAAGGTCGGTTCTGGTGACTATTCCTATCAGATCTCCGTTTCGTACCACCGGCAGTCTGCCGATGTTGTGGGTTACCATGGAGCGATGGGCTTCCTCTATGGAGGCCTGAGAGGAAACGGTTATGACCCCTTCCGTCATAAACTCTCCCACCATGGCCTCTCCGTATCCGTGCAGCTGGGCCTTGTCCAGGTCCTTTCTGGTTATAAGACCTATCAGACCTCCATTCCTGGTAACGGGAAGGGCGGAGTGACCGTAGCGAAGCATTATCCTGTAGGAGTCGTTCACCGAGCTATCCTCGTCCACCGCCATGACGGGGCTGGTCATTATCCCCGACACGGTCATAGCCGGGGTTATAAGCTCCTCCACCTGGCTTTCGAGAGACAGGAGAATCCTCTGAGGACTCCTGTCGTTTACCGTCGCCGACGCCGCCTGGGGATGGCCTCCTCCTCCAAGAGGTTTAAGCAGAGATGCCACGTCGAGAACGTTCTGCCTGCTTCTGCCCACGACGTAGGTGCGCCCTTCCATCCTCACGGCGGACAGGACTACGTCGGCGCTGAAAAAATCGCGAAGACGGTGGACGAAGAGGGACAACCCCTCGACATAGGTATCGACCGCCGCCATTGTGAAGACGACCCTGGCACCGGCTATGTACCTCTCCCAGGCGTTCTCCACCAGCTTATCCATCATTCTGCGTTCCGATGCGGAAAGGCCCATCTCGATAGCGGAGGGGATAAGGGTGAAATCCGCGCCGTATTCCCTCATGCGACACATCATCTCATAGTCCCGCGTGGTGGTTCCGCCGAATATGAGCCCTCCGGTGTCCTCGTATATGCCAAGGGCGAAAAGGGTGGCCTCGTGGGGAGTCGGAGCTATTCCCCTGCGGAGCACCTCCTCGAGTATGAGGGTGACCGCCGCTCCCACAGGCTCTATCACCTTTTTGGAAGCGTCTATCTCGTCGGAGCAGGGCGGATGGTGGTCGTAGACGTGGACGTCCACGTCCGGACGCCCCGCCAAAGGGGCAAGAACGCCCAATCTCCGGACGGACCTGGTATCGACGACTATCAGCTGGGTGACCTCGTCCATCCTGATTTTTCTTGGTGTCAGGACGGTCCATCGGTCTCGATGTCTTTTCAGAAAATCCCTGACGTTTCGTTCAGCCGACCCGGAAAAACACGGAACGCCGTCGGGATAGAGTTTCCCGGCGGCGATCATGCTGGCGAGTGAGTCGAAGTCGCTGCCGACGTGACTGGTGATAACCTTCAAAGACAGGCCTCGCAGAGAGCCTCTCTGAAAGACAGGCTAGCCCTCAGGACATCGGCGACTGCGAGAGGAGTCGGTTCCTTCTTCATTATCTCCGAAGCCACTCGGGATATCTCCGGCACCAGAGGTGCCAGGGTGTAGAACTGGACCTCCCAGTTATCCGTAAGAAACTGGTCATATCTGGAATAGGCCGTCTCCAGAGAGGCCAGGTTGGCCTGGTATGCCAGTTTTTTGCCGAGAATACCCGATATAAGCTGCTTGGCCTGTTTCTTGAAGGCGCATTGGATCTTGACCGTGCATATGGACGACATCCGAAGCATCTTCTCGCCGTGGGACTTCAGGATCTCCTTCAGTTCATCCAGGGATCCGTCGTTACTGATCACCAGATCCGCCATGGATTTTTTCTTCTCAGAAGGGGTGAGGAATTTCTCTCTCCGGTCCAGTTCGTCTCCGTTCAGACCTCTCAAGGAGTTTCTCGCAACCCTGTTTTCCGGAGACGCCGTCACGTAAAGTGTCATATCGCACCAATAGGGAACGTCGGACTCGAAAAGCAATGGAATCTCCACCACCACCCAGCCCCGTTCCGCTGAAAGCCCGGAGGCCATCTCGCTTCGAACCATGGGATGGATGAGTCGGCAAAGCCAACGATATTCCGTCTCTTCTCCGAAAAAACGCTCCGCGACAGCGGAGGGGGATATTTTTCCGTCTTCGTTCAAGACGGTGTCGCCCCATCTGTCTCGGGCCGCATCCACAAGCTCCCTGTGGTTCCAAAGTCTACGGACTATTTGATCCGCGTCTATGACCCTGGCACCCATGTTACCCAAGATAGAGGCCACTGTGGACTTACCGGCGCCGATATCCCCGGTAATTCCCAAAACGAACATGATTAGGTCCCTCCCCTGCTCTGCTCTCTACGACCCGGTAGTTCTCGGGTATCTCCCATATGAATCTGGAAACGTCGTTATTCATCACGGAACCGAAAAGACGCCTAAAACGAGACGAGGTCAGATATAGCCTCTCTTCGGCTCTGGTCATTCCGACGTAACAAAGCCTTCGTTCTTCCTCCAGTTCGTCTCTTCCTCCGTCCAGTGATCTTCCGTGAGGGAAGATCCCCTCCTCCATTCCAACAACGAACACCACCGGAAATTCCAGCCCCTTGGCGGCGTGGAGAGAGGACAGGCTGATACCATCGGGTATGTCGTCTACCTCTTGGTCGGTATAGAGGGCTATTTCAGCCAGGACGTCCTCCAGACTCTCGGACCCGGGAGAGATGGAGGTAAGTTCCATGACGTTTTCCCTGCGTTCCTCGAATTGATCGGGGTACCCCTTCTCCAGATAGGATCCGTAGCCTATAACGTCCATTATATACTCAACGGCACGATTCAAGTCGGAGCCTATGTCTATCAGCGATATCATGTGCCGGGCCAGATCCCTTATGCCCTTATCGCCCTTTCCTCTAAGGCCGCAACCTCCGTCCGCTATGCGACACCAGGTCGTCCTGGCCTCGGAAGCGTGGGTTGAGAGATAGAACTCCACCGACTCCAATCCCTTTGCCCCCAGCCCTCTAGGGGGGACGTTGGCCACCCTCGCCAAAGCGCTGGTGTCTCTGGGGTTCACGGCTAGACGAAGATAGGAGATGGCGTCTTTTATCTCTTTTCTGTCATAGAAAGCGGTGCCCTTGACGACCCTGTAAGGGACTCCCCTTTTCACGAACTCCTGTTCGAAGTTTCTGCTAAGGGCGTTCATCCGGTAAAGCACAGCCATGTCGGTGTAACGGTATCCGAGGGACAGCAGCTCCTCGACCACATCGGATACGTAACGGGCCTCGGAACGTTCGTCCCCCAAGGTCACGACGTTTATAGGCTCTCCTCCGGAACGAGCTGTCCATAGCCTCTTTTCCGGACGGTTTACGTTGTTGCCTATCACCGAGTTGGCGGCATCCAGTATGGTCTCGGTCGATCTGTAGTTCTGTTCCAGCAGGATCACCTTCGATCCGGGAAAGTGCCGTTCGAATCCAAGGATAACCGACATGTCCGCCCCTCTCCATCCGTAGATCGACTGATCCGGATCCCCTACAGCCATTACGTTAGGAGAGTCTCCGGCCAGAAGGCGAAGGAGGGCGAATTGGGGGCGATTCACGTCCTGGTATTCGTCCACCAGGATCCAGTCCAGTCTATCCCTCTCTTTTTTCAGTATATCCCGATCGGTGGACATGAGATGAAGCGGAACGACGATGAGGTCGTCGAAATCGAAAGCTCCCTGTTCCTTAAGGGACTTGGTGTAGCGGCTGTAGAGCTCCGCCATATCCCCTTCCAGAATAGCTCCGTCCATGGTAACCGGATCCGAAGCGGTCTTGGCCTTGGATATACATTCCAGGACCCATGACGGCTCCGTCTGAGATGTGTCCATATTCATGGCCTTCATGGATTTTTTCACCAGGGAAAGCGAGTCGCCTCTGTCGAAGACCACGAAGTTTCTCCTGTAACCCCGAGCCTCCAGGGCATCTCTGTTTCTGAAGAGCATCTGAAGCCCAAAGGAGTGGAATGTGGAGATCTGACCGTAGGGGTATCCGCCGTCCAGCATGGAGTCGACCCTGTCCTTCATCTCACGGGCGGCTTTGTTGGTGAAGGTGACGGCCAGGATCCGCCAGGGAGGAACCGACCGTTCCGATACAAGCCAGGCCAGCTTGCTCGTCAAGACCCTGGTCTTACCGCTTCCGGCTCCGGCCAAGACGAGAAGAGGGGTCCCCTCGTAGGAGACCGCCTCCCTCTGTCGAGGATTAAGACTCTCTAGGACAGGAGAGTCCTTCGTCATCCGTTCCTTTTCTCCTCTAGCCAGCCCCGAAGGATCCGAGACCATTCCTCCAGTCCCTCACCCTTGACACAGGACATATCCAAACGCTTCGCCTTAGGGTTCAGTTTACCGACATCGCCCCAGTAGAGATCCAGGTCGAAAGGCACGTAGGGAAGCAGGTCCGTCTTGGTAAGGACCACGGCGGAAGCCTCGGTGAAAAGCAGAGGGTACTTGAGGGGTTTGTCCGGCCCCTCCGGCACGGAGGAGATGGCGACCTTGTGATCCTCTCCTATGTCGAACTCGGCGGGGCACACCAGGTTACCCACGTTCTCTACGAAGATTATGTCCAGCTCGTCCAAAGGCAGCTTGTCTATGGTGGAGTCCACCCAGTTCGCCTCGAGATGACAACCTCCGTTGGTATTTATCTGGATCGAAGGCACACCTGTGGCCTCGATCCTCTTAGCGTCCCTGTCGGTGGCGACATCGCCCTCTATCACTGCCGCTCTGAGGCCGTCCTTGCCCAGGGTCTTCTCCAGAAGGGTGGTCTTGCCGGAACCGGGAGAGCCTATGAGGTTGACCATGAGGATCCCCTTCTCCTTCAGACGATCCTTGATCTTCTGAGCGTAGCTGAGATCCGCCGCCATAACCGCCTGTTGAACTTCTACTTTTTTCGTAGTCATCGTTCCTGCACCTCCAGGGATTCCAGTTCTAGTTCCATTCCTTGGTCCATATCCACGTTCGTCCCTCCACAGAAAGGACAGAGATACCCAAGTTCCTCCTCGCCCCAACGGGCTCCGCAGCCCCGGCAGGAAAACTTTATGGGCACCGAGATTATAGCAAGTTCCGCCCCTTCCATGGGAGTTCCTTTCACCGATACGTCGAAGGCGAACTTCATGACGTCCGGTATTACCTGACGCATGGCTCCCACCTTGAGGGTCACCGATTTGACCGAGGACCATCCGTTTTCGTCCACCATCTTTTCGAGGCTTTCCAGAATAGCGCTGACCAAAGACATCTCGTGCAAGCGATCACCTCCGCCGAAGCAGAAAACTCATAGCAATTTAAAAAGGGGCCCCTAGGGCCCCTCCGGTAAGGTTCAAGTCTAGTCCGTAGGTTCCAATAGGCCGTATCCGCCGGACTTTCTCTTGTAGACGACGTTCATGGCACCGTTCTCGGCGTTGGAAAAGATGAAGAACGAATGCCCCAGAAGGTCCATCTGCATACAGGCCTCCTCTGCGCTCATGGGCCTGAGGGGGAACTTCTTGACCTTGACGATCTTCTCCTCTTTTTCCTCCACCGACGGTTTCGACATATCCGCCAAGATGTCGTCTATGTTGAACGACACGTCGTGGGTCTTCAGTTGAACTCTATCGACAAGATACTTCTTGTGCCTGCGTATGCGCCTCTCAAGATTCTTGAGGGCTATATCGAAGGCCTTTCTCAGATCCGAATCCCTCTCCTCTCCCCTCATGATGACGCCGTTGACGTTGGAGGTCACCTCGACGGTGTGAATACCCCGACTGAGATTGAGGACGATCTGGTTATCAAGGATCTTGGGGAAGAATTTCTCCAGTTTGGAGAGCTTCCTCTCCATGTATTCCTTCAGTTCGTCCGCCAGTTCCACGTTGCGAGCAACAAAACGAATGTCCATTCTATTTCCTCCCTTCCTCCAACAGGTGCGTCTATCTACGCAATCGTATTTTAACACCTGTCCTCACATCCCTGCAACCGATGGAGGCTTACATAAAGTATAAACGACTTTCGTCAAAAGGACGAGAGCGCTGTAGCTTTTCCTCGTTTTTTTTGTTTAAATGGCTATACGCGATTCCGGAACGACAAATAATCTAAGGAGATGAGCGGAATGGTTCTTTCTGAAAGGGCACGAACGCTTGAACCCTCGGCCACTCTGGCCGTGGTGGCCAAGGCAAAGGCGATGAAGAGGGAGGGTAAGCCCGTAATTTCCTTCGGTGCCGGAGAGCCGGACTTCAACTCGCCCGAGTCCGCCCTCAAGTACGCAGTAGAGGCAATGGAAAAAGGTTACACCCACTATACTCCCGGAACCGGAATACCGGAGCTCAAGGAGGCCGTGTGTTCCTACTACTCCAAGAGATTCGGCCTGGAGTACGCCCCAGGAGACGTCGTCGTAGGAGCGGGAGCCAAGATACTTCTCTACGAAGCCCTCAGCTGTATCGTAGATCCGGGAGACGAGGTCATGGTGTTCGCTCCCGCCTGGGTCAGCTACGTGGAACAAATCCGCTTATGCGGGGGCAAAGAGGTCATAGTGGACACATCCGAAACCAACTCCATACCGGACCTGGACGAGGTAAAACGGATGATCTCGGACAAGACGAAATGCATGATGATAAATTCGCCTAACAACCCCACCGGTGCCGTCTACGACGAGGATACCCTTAAGGGATTGGCCGCCATCGCTGTTGAGAAAGACATAGTCATAATATACGACGAGATATACGAACAGCTGGTCTACGGCGATGCCGCTCACCATCAGATAGTCGCATTGGCTCCTGAGGTCCGGGATCATACGATAATTATAAACGGGGTCAGCAAGGCCTACGCCATGACGGGATGGAGAATAGGCTACGCCCTGGGACCGTCCGAACTGATGGCCAAGGTGGGAGCGGTGCAGGGACATCTCACCTCCAATCCCTGCTCCATCGCTCAGTACGCAGCCCTCGGAGCTCTCAAGGAAGCCGACGATGACATCGTGAAGATGCACGGTCATTTTTCCGACAGAAGAGACCTCATCCTCAAGCTCCTCGGCGAGATACCTCTGATCGAGTTCGTAGAACCCCAGGGGGCTTTCTACGTTCTGGTCAACGTTAAAAAAGCCCTGGGCAAAAGCAGCGACGGAGAGAAACTGACCGACGATGTCCATTTCTGTCAGAAACTGCTGGAGAAATCCTATGTGGCCATGGTTCCAGGAAGCGCCTTCTTCGCACCGGGACACATAAGGGTTTCATACTCCAACTCGACGGAGGAGATCGTAGAGGGAATGAGACGACTCAAGGAGTTCATAGAGAAGCTGAGTTAAACGAAACGACGTACTACGAACGGGGCCCTTCGAAGAGGACCCCGTTTACTTTACCTATATCCAATTCATATGGCTTGCCAATATCTCCAAACCTATTAGGCAGAGACAAAGGCCTCCCAACATCTCCGCTCTGTGTCCAGTGGCGCTTCCCAGACGACACCCGGCCATCGCTCCGAAGACGGAAAGAAGGTAGGTTATAACCCCAGCAGCGAGGGCCAAAGGCATGACGGACTCCCCTAAAGTGGCGGTGGAAAAACCGACCGCCATGGCGTCTATAGAGGTAGCCACGGCCAATCCCAGCAGGACCCTGGTCTTGGCCGTGTCTAGACCGGAGCAGTCTTTGTCTGGCTTGATAGACTCGAATATCATGTTTCCCCCGACAAACCAGAGAAGACCGGCGGCTATCCAGTGATCCCAGGCCGACACGAATGACACGGCGGTAGCTCCCAAAACCCCACCCAACAGAGGCATAGCAAACTGAAAAAAACCGAACATAGAGGCCATCCGTAGGATCTGCCTTACCGGCATGCCGCACCGACAGGCCCCGGCGCCTAGAGAGACCGAGAAAGCGTCCATCGCCAGGGCGGACGCCGTAGCTACTACCACACCCATCTCGGACATCCACCGTTACCGTTCAATTGGCAGACCAGACGAGCTTCACCGCCTCGCCGATATTTTCCCCCCGTTCTATAGGCCCGTAGACCCTGAGGGATTTTTTGGGAGGGATGCCAACGTCGAACACAGCTATTCCAAGGTCTTCTCCTCCCGCTCCCTGAAAGACTACCTTCGCCTTCAGGGGCTGAAAGAGCTCGCCGTCGTTTTTTACCGTCACATAGAGACGATTCCACTTTATATGAGGTTTGCTCCAGGACAGGTTGAAATAACCGTCCACCTTGCCCGAGTCTGGCAAGGCCGCCCAGGCCGTCCCTATCGAAGCTAAGGCCAGCAAAACAGCTGAGAAAATCGCAAGATACTTTTTCATCGAACTCCCCCTATACACGATGTCAATTCACCGGGTTTCTCGGTTCCTTTCCTTCCAGCACGTCCAGCATATTGGAAGCGGCCATTGTAGCCATGGCATCCCTTGCCTCCCTGGTGGCGCTGCCTATATGGGGCAACATGACCACGTTTTCGAGCGACAGTAGGGGATCATCCGACGATATCGGTTCCTCGTCGTAGACGTCTAAACCGGCGGCGCCGATGACCCCGTCTCTGAGAGACTCGTAGAGTGACGTCTGGTCCACGACAGGGCCTCTGGATGTGTTCACCAGAACCGCGTCCGGCTTCATCCTTTCCAGCTCTTTCTTACCGATAAGCCCTCTCGTACGATCGTTCAGAGGGCAATGGAGGCTTAGATAGTCACTTTTCTCCAGGATCTCTTCAAATGAGACCCATCGGGGACAGTCGTCCTGAGCCGTCGCAGGACCTCCCGAAGGGGTATGATAGATTACCTTCATGCCGAATCCGGCCGCCCTTCGGGCCACGGCCTTCCCTATTCTTCCGAAGCCTATCAAGCCCAGGGTCTTGCCGAATATCTCCCGTCCCAACAACATGGTGGGATGCCAACAGGTCCATTTTCCGGAACGAAGATACCTCTCCGCCTCGGTGAACCTGCGGGACGCCGCCACAAGCAACCCGAAGGCTATGTCGGCGGTGGCCTCCGTCAGAACGCCAGGGGTGTTCGTTATCTTTACCCCTCTAGAAGTGGCCTCCTCCACGTCGACGTTGTTGTAACCTACCGCGTAGTTGCTGACCACCTTAACCCTCGGGGCGTTGTCGAAGAACTCCGAGTCCACCTTCTCGGTCAACATGGTGATAACTCCGTCCACGTCGGATATCTCCTTCAAAAGCAGATCCCTCGGAACCGGTCCATCTCCGTCCCAGCACCGATATTCTACTTTTCCATTCAATAAATTTAAACCGGCCTCCGGAATTTTATGGCATACATAGACTTTATTCATGGTATTCCTCCTTTTCAACAGAGCATCTCAAAGGTATCATAAGACGATTCGGAGAGAAAGCATTTAAAATCCTGATCCCCTGCGACAGGGCATCTCGTTGAAATGCTTTTCAACCAGGTCTATACTTATATTATATTCTTTAAGTAAAGACATCTTCATTATTTCAGGAGGGATCATCGTGGCAAGTTGGCTAGAAAGGCAGTTTAAGCTGAAAGAAGTCGGGAGCGACGTTAAGACGGAGGTTATGGCCGGTATCACCACCTTCATGACCATGGGATACATAATTTTCGTCAACCCGGGCATATTGTCCAAAACGGGGATGCCCTTCGGTCCTCTCATGGTAGCGACCTGTCTCGCCAGCGCTCTGGCAACTTTACTCATGGCGTTAATGGCCAACTACCCCATAGCTCTCTCGTCCGGCATGGGACTCAACGCCTTCTTCGCCTTTTCCGTGGTGCTGGGTATGAACATACCTTGGGAAGTGGCCTTAGCGGCGATCTTCGTGGAAGGACTCCTATTCATAGTCCTTACACTGACCAAGGTACGAGAGGCTATAGTCAACAGTATACCGAAATCCCTTAAGATCAGCATCTCCACCGGAATAGGCTTTTTCATAGCCCTCATAGGTCTTGAGGGATCGGGAATCGTCGTAGACAATCCCGCCACCCTGGTAGGTCTGGGCAATCTGGCCTCCAAGCCGGTCATACTTACGATAATAGGCTTCGTCATAATGATGGCCCTGGAAGCCCACAGAGTCAAGGGAGCCATCCTGTGGGGAATCCTGGCCGTAACTGCCATAGCTGTGCCTATGGGAGTGGCTTCCATGCCGGAAGGGATAGTCTCCATGCCTCCCTCCATCGCTCCGATCTTCATGAAGATGGATTTCTCCCAGCTGGCGAACGGAACCTTCTGGATAATAGTCTTTACGTTCTTCTTCGTGGACTTTTTCGACACGGTCGGCACTCTGGTAGGGGTCACCAACAGAGCCGGACTTCTCGACGACAAGGGCAACCTACCCAGGGCCAGAAACGCCTTAATGGCGGACGCCATAGGGACAACTTGCGGAGCTGTTCTCGGCACCTCTACTATCACGTCCTTCGTCGAAAGCGCCAGCGGAGTCGAACAGGGCGGCAGGACCGGGCTCACCGCTCTCGTGACGTCGGTACTCTTCCTTCTGGCCATTTTCTTCAGTCCCATAGTGTCCATCGTTCCGGCCTGTGCGACCGCTCCCGCTCTGATCATGGTCGGGGTCTACATGATGATGAGCCTCAAGGACCTGGACTTCGACAGCTACACCGACGTTATTCCGGCGGCTATAGCTATATTTATCATGCCTTTCACCTACAGCATAGCCAACGGGATAGAGTTCGGCATCCTCACTTTCGTGATCCTCAAGTTCGCGGCCGGTAAGAAAAACGAGATAAGCCCCGTAATGTGGGGACTTTTCGTCATATTCATTCTCAAGGAGATATTCGTGTAAAACTCACCGAACGACAAAGAAGGGGCAGGGCTTTCGTTTAGAGAGCCCTGCCCCTCTCTATAGTGGGTGAGATGAAACAGAAAGGGGAGTTATTCGACATGAACGTGAAATCCATGCTGGCTCAGGCCAGAGGCGAAAAGACGGCGGACCTGGTTATATCCAACGTCACGGTTCCCAATCTGTTCAGTTTCGAGCTGGAGGTGACCGACGTAGCCGTTTCGGGCGACCTCATAGTCGGGGTAGGAGAAGGATACACAGGCAAGAGAACAGTTGACGGGGCCGGGAAATATCTGGTTCCAGGGTTCATAGACGGACACTGTCACATAGAGAGCACCATGTTGACTCCGGAGGGATTCGCCGAGTTGGTCCTTCCTAGAGGGACTACTGCGGTATTCGCCGATCCTCACGAGATAGCCAACACGTCCGGAATGGCCGGTCTGGAGTATATGCACAGGGCCTCTAGAACCCTTCCTATGGACGTATTCCTGAACGCTCCGTCCTGCGTTCCGGCCTCCCCCTTCGAGACCCCCTTCGACAGACTGGACTCTATGGCCCTGGACCGGATGTTTCGAAAAGGATGGTGCACCGGCCTCGGAGAGGTTATGAACTACCCGGGCGTTTTGGAAGGCGATCCCGATCTATGGGGCAAGATACTCGTCTCGGGAGATCAGGTGAAGACCGGACACGCTCCGGGCCTCACGGGAAAGGACCTGTGCGCCTACCTCCTGAGCCGATGCGATTCGGACCATGAATCCTACGAGCTGGACGAGGCGGTAGAAAAGCTTCGCAGAGGCATGTGGGTGATGATAAGAGAGGGAGCGAGCGAGCACAACCTGGAGGATCTGGCCCCGATGATAGTCCAGGACGAGAGACGGGGATGTCGATCCATGATGGTGAGCGACGATCTCAACGTCCCCCACATCTTAAGCAGAGGACACATGGACGAGAAGCTCAGGATGGCTCAGAGGCTCGGGATATCCTTCCTGACCGCTCTCAGGATGGTGACTCTCTCCGCCGCGGACTATTTCGGACTGAAGGACAGAGGGGCCATTGCGCCGGGCTACAGGGCCGACATGGTCCTCATCGACTCCACGGAAAACTGCAGAGCCGAGATGGTCTGGAAGGACGGTACGTTGGTGGCGGAAAACGGGTCCCTGTCCAACTACCCTCTTGCCAGAGAGGGACGCTATCCATCGCCGTCCAAGACGACCAAGATCCCCGACTCGGAAGATCTGAAGGTAAAATTCCAAGGCGGGAATATAAGGGTGATAGGCACAAAACCGGGACAGCTGGTGACGGAGCATCTCATAATGCCCCCAAAGATAAAAGACGGCTTTGTTATATCCGACATCGAGAAGGACGTCGTAAAGATGGCGGTGGTCGACAGAAACACCGACAGCGGCAGGGTGAGCATAGGGTTCGTTCACGGAATAGGCTTAACAGGAGGTGCCATAGCATCCTCGGTGGCCCACGACGCTCATAATTTCGGCGTCATAGGGACGAACGACGACGACATGGTGTCGGCTCTCCAGGAGCTGAGACGATTAGGTGGTGGATTCGTCTCCGTGTTGGACGGAAAAATCCTGTCCTCCCTACCACTGCCGGTCGGAGGGCTTATGAGCCAGGAAAGCCCCGAAGAGATCATGGGGCAATACGAGAGGATGGAGATATCGGTCGAAAAGCTGGGCTGTTCTCTGGAACATCCTTTTATGATCATGGCCTTTCTGTCTCTATCGGTGATACCTACGCTCAAGTTGACGGATCAGGGATACGTCGATCTGGACGCTGGGGGGCTGCTGGATCTTTTCGTATGAAAAGAACATATAAAAGCGGAGGAGAAGGGGGTTCCCTTCTCCTCCGCTTTTTAAAAAGGCTAGAACTTGGTGAGGATCTCCTCTTCCTTGTCCTTCATGACCTTGTCGATATCCTGTATGTACCCATCGGTTATCTTCTGGATCTGATCCAAAAAGTCATGGTACTGATCCTCGCCTATCTCCGATTCGTTCAGCTTTTTCTTGTAGAAATCGTTACAGTCCCTACGCAGGTTTCTTACCGCGATCCTGGCCTCCTCGGAAAGCTTATGGACCATCTTGGTAAGCTCTTTACGCCTGTCTCCCGTGAGTTCCGGCAGGTTCAGCCTTATGACCTGTCCGTCGTTCTGGGGGGTTACGCCGAGATCGGAGGCTAAGATGGCCTTCTCCAAGTCCTTAAGGACGGTCTTGTCGAAGGGAGTTATAAGAAGAGATCTCCCCTCCGGAACGCTTATGGTGGCAAGCTGTTTAAGCGGAGTCGACGCTCCGTAGTAGTCCACCTTGATGTCGCTTACCAAACCAGGATGAGCCCTTCCCGTCCTGATTCCTACGAACTCCCCTTTAAGGAAGTCCACCGCTTTCTCCATTTTCTCTTCAAGATCGAACTTCGTTACCTCGCTCATGGAAACACTCTCCTTTTCGGTGGCGCTGATCTGTGATCCGGCTATTCCCCCGAAACTATCGTACCAATCTTCTTACCTCGGATCAAGAAATCGGCCAATCTACCGTCCTCCAGAACGTTCATGACCACTATGGGAATCTTGTTTTCCATACACAGGGAGAAGGCAGCGGCATCCATGACCTCTATTCTCTGCCTCAGAGCATCCATATAGGTCAAGGAGGAATAGAGGACGGCATCGGAGTTCTTCATGGGATCTTTATCGTATATGCCGTCGACTTTGGTGGCCTTCACGAGACACTGGGCACCTATCTCTGCGGCCCGAAGAGCCGCTGCCGTGTCAGTGGAAAAATAGGGAGAGCCTGTCCCGGCGGAGAAGATGAGAACACGTCCCTTGTCCATATGTCTGAGGGCCCTTCTTCGGATATAGGGCTCGGCTATCTCCTGCATCTGGATGGCCGTCTGAACCCGGGTGGGGATGCCCTGTTTCTCCAGTACGTCCTGAAGAGCCAGGGAGTTTATAACAGTACCAAGCATTCCCATGTAATCGGCCTGAGACCTCTCTATGCCCTCGTCGACGGCCTGTTTACCCCTGAAGAAATTGCCCCCCCCTACGACCAGTCCGACCTCGACTCCTGCTCTCGAGATCTCCACGATCTGGTGGGATATGCTTCTGATGGCGTCGAAGTCCAATCCGAAACCGAGCTTGCCGGCCAACACCTCTCCGGAAAGCTTCAACAATATCCTCTTGTATTTAAACTCTGCCACTGACGAATCCCCCCGTGTTTTTCCAAAAAAAAGGGGCCAGGATAAGGAATCCCTGAGCCCCTCTATCGTTGATCTAACTACTCTCCGATCGAGAATCTGGCGAAACGACGGACCACCATGTTCTCGCCAAGCTTGGCGACCGCCTCTATAACGAGATCCTTGATCTTTTTGTCGCCGTCCCTGATCCAAGGCTGTTCCATAAGACACACGGTCTCGTAGTATTTGCGGACCCTGCCCTCGGCGATCTTGTCCAGGATATTCTCCGGTTTGCCCTCCTGAAGGGCCTGCTGACGGTAAACCTCTATCTCGCGATCGAGCTCCTCCGAGGGTACTTCCTCGGGAGAAACGTAGAGCGGAGCGGCAGCGGCCACGTGCATGGCTATCTCGTGTCCCAGCTCCTGGAACTCGTCGGTTTTAGCCACGAAATCGGTCTCGCAGTCGAGCTCGAGAAGGACACCGATCTTACCGGTGGTATGGATGTAGGAGAAAACCCTTCCCTCTTTGGCCGCACGGCTGGCCTTCTTTGCCGCCTTAGCCAATCCCTTTTCCCTAAGATAGTCAACTGCCTTTTCAACGTTGCCGTCGCACTCGGTAAGAGCGTTCTTGCAGTCCATCATGCCACAACCGGTACGTTCTCTAAGACTCTTGACGTCAGATGCGCTGATTGCCATGGTCAGATCCTCCCTTATTCCTTTAAAAAGAAGACAGCTCTATCGACGGCCGTCCTGATATTAGTCTTCACCCTCGGCGGTGTCTTCTCCATATGCCTCGGTGAGCTTTTCCTTGACCTCGATGATGTCGTTGTCGCTGACATCGTCGGAATCGTCGGATCCGTTGGCTCCGTCCACTCCCTGACGTCCCTCTATTACGGCGTCAGCCATGAGCCCGGAGATGAGCTTGATGGCCCTTATGGCGTCGTCGTTTCCGGGGATGGGATAGTCGATGACCTCGGGATCGCAGTTCGTATCGACTATGGAGATGACCGGTATACCAATCTTCCTGGCCTCTTTGACTGCTATGTCCTCACGACGAGGATCGATAATGAAGAGTGCATCGGGAAGGACCTTCATGTTCTTTATGCCGAGAAGGTACTTCTCAAGTTTGGCCTTCTGCTTTTTGAGCAGGACCACCTCTTTTTTGGTAAGATCGTTCCAGGAGCCGTCAGACTCCATGCGATCGAGCTCGACCATCTTGAGAACCCTTTTACGGATGGTCTGGAAGTTGGTGAGCAAGCCACCGAGCCAACGCTGGTTGATGTAGTGCTGGCCACAGCGGATGGCCTCTTCTCTGATGGTGTCCTGAGCCTGGCGCTTGGTCCCTACGAAAAGAACGCTGCCGCCTTCCTTGGAGACCTCTCTCAGGAAAGAATAGGACTTCTCAAGTCCCTTGACGGTCTTCTGAAGGTCGATGATGTAGACGCCGTTTCTCTCGGTGAAGATAAACGGCTTCATCTTGGGATTCCAGCGGCGGGTCTGGTGACCGAAATGGACACCGCACTCGAGAAGCTGCTTCATGCTGACTACGGACATGGTGTTTCCTCCTTAATGAATGTGGTTTTATCCTCCACCGGGCTACGAGAACGGGAACCAAAAAGGCACCACCCCGACCTCCGACCCGATGTGTGGAATGCGCCCCATATAAATATGGGCCATCGGAAAGTATAGCATAGTCGGACTTGACCATCAAGAAGCTTCATATTACCATGACCGAGGTTTTTTGAATCGTGAGAGACTCGGATAGAGTATCCTCAAAAAGGGAAGGGGTAGCACAGTGACACAGTCTTTGATAGAACAACTGGACGATCTCTCTCCGGAGAGAAAGGCCATGCTCAATCGACTTCGAAGGGTCGAGGGACAGCTCAGGGGAATCCAGAGGATGATAATAGAGGAAAAGGATTGTTGCGACGTTCTGCTACAGCTTTCCGCCGCAAGAAAGGCGCTTCAAAACGCCTGTCTGGAGATACTCAAGAACTACATTTCCATCTGCATGACCGACGGTCTATCCGAAAACGACGTCGACGTGAAGAGGCTCCAGAAACTTATAGAGGCACTGGTGGACATAGCGCCGATAAAATAGAGAAAGCTCCCTACAGGAGACCCAGGGATCCGTGGCACCCAAGGGACACCGCTTACCGCTGCTTCCTTCCGGACCTGACGGGGTTCACGGGCTCTCGCCGCACGGGACTGGGCCCCCTGTAGGGAGCTTTTCGATGACGGAGGCCATTGTATCAGAACTGGGTAAATCATACAACTCGACAAAACAACACGGCCGCTAAAATCCAAAGGGCCATGAGAGGCACCAGAGTTCCAAGATACCACCCCAAGAGTTTAAACACTGTCTTTCTCGGAAAGAGGCCGGACCAAAAAGCCAGATTCTGCCTCCCTATCCTGGACAGACTTCCCAAAGAGTTTCCCACAAGAAGGGCTAAAACGGCCTCCGCAGAGGAGATATGGCCTCCGGAGACGGCTGCTCCAGCGGCGGCCAAGGCGGCGGAGTTATGGGCCATTCCCGCCAAGGCTACGGACCAGCCCAAGGGAGACATGGACAGCCCCCTGCCCCATTCCCTGAACATCGGCTCCAAAAAGGGCATCCCCCAGAATGCCAGGGCGAAAAAAAACCATCCCCACGGCAACGTCCTGCATAGCATTCCCCACAGAGAGGGGACCTTCCCGCTGCCTTGCCAGTTGACCTCCTCCAGGTCGACCGACCGACCGTGTCTCAACACAAGTCCAAGAAAAAAACAGAATCGGACGGCGCTTCTGAGCAAAAGGGACAAAGCGTATATTCCACCGGAGAGACCGGCCAATCCTATGGACATCCCCAGAGTGGACGTAGACCAACGTCTCAGATATCCTGGAAAGGAGATGAGCTGAACTCCCCATACCAAATCTCTTTCCTCAAGCCTTCCCTGCTCCGCCGCAGAGGCCAGCATTCCGGCCGCTACCCTTGACGACCCCAGGCTCAAGGCCAGAGCCGTCACTATGTCCGGGTGGATTCCCCATCTCGCGATTTTCGGTCCTATACGGGCCAAAAGCCTGTCAGAGACCCCGAAGCGCACCAGGAGCCACCCGAAGAACAGGCCTATCAGGACGTTCACGGTCAGGATGGCTTCCCCTCTCATGAAGTCACCCCATAGTCCCCAATCCATCACAGCCTAAAGATCCTCGGGAAAAAAGAAATCCGTCAACCGTTTAACGGAGGACTCCATCCTGTAGACCGACGGACGGCTCAGGTCTCTCTCGTCCATAAAGAGGATCCTCTTTCCCCTCAATATCTCTATCCAGGGCCTTTCGTACACGGATTTTTCCGTCACGTCGTTCATGGCACCCTGCTGGACTATGTAGACATCCAAGGTCGGAGTTATACCGATCAATCGCTCCATTCCGTAAGGGGCCAAGGGACTCCCCTCTCTCAGGGGAGAAGCATCGGACGCTCCGTTTACCCCTCCGGCCAATTCGAGAATTCCGGCGGCCCAGCTGTCGGGAGAACAGGTCCTTATGCCTTTTTCGCCGGTCTCCAAAAAGAAAACCGGTTTTTTCCCGCCTGCCCTGCGGGTCTCCGCCATTATGGAAAGTCGCTCGATGGAACGGGCCAGAAGATCCACCTGGACGTCGTCTCTATCGCCGAAGAGCTCTCCTATGGTCCTGACGTAATCGAACAGTGACGTCCACACCGGAGGATCCAGGTTCACCACGGGAATACCGGTCCGTCTAAGGACGTCGAGCGCTCGACCGTGGGTACCCTCCAGCATAGGTCTCGATAGGATCAGGTCTGGGTTCAGCGCTATGATCGATTCGGGATCGAAGTTACGAGACAGCCTGGGTATCCCTGGGAAAAGCTCTCCATCGTCGCTTTGAGACACCGCCACCAGCCGATCCCCATAGCCCATGGCCAACAGTGTCTCGCTATGTCCGGCATAGAGAGAGACCACCTTCGTGGCGGGACCGGAGAGACATACAGAGTTCCCCAGGTCGTCGTGAACGACTATCCTCCCCTGGGCAAAGGCAATCCCCGCGAAGAACAGATAGAAAGCCATCAATCCAGCTCGAAAAACCAAAGAGACCTCCCCCTTTCTCCGTCGTATCGATAAAAATTGACTCCGTAGACCTGAGACAGCCTCTCCCGAGAGAGGATGTCCTCCGGATTCCCGTATTTCACCAGACGACCTTCGTCCATAAGCCAGACCTTATCGGCGAACATGGCCGCCAGATTGACGTCGTGAACCGTGACGATAACGGCATGACCCCGATTCGCCATCCCCCTGAGGGACGAGAAGAGAGAGGACACGTGACCTGGGTCCAGAGCGGAGGATGGCTCGTCCATCAGCATAACCGGGCTATCCTGAACGATAGCTCTCGCTATGGCCACCCTCTGTCTCTCCCCTCCAGAAAGCTCCGTAACCGGTCGATCCCATAGATCCGACAGGTCCATGGCGATTGCCGCTCTACGGACGCTCCTCAGTGTCGAGTTTTTTCTAGGCTCGTCCCTGCCGTGAGGTAGGCGCCCCATAGCCAAAACCTCGGTCACGGAAAAGGGATAGTTCATGGAGGGGATCTGATCGACCACGGCGAAGAGAGCGGCCCTCGACCTTCGGCCCATGCTTTCCAGGTCGACTCCGTTCAGCCTGATCGAACCGTCATAGTCTATCAACCCCGCTATAGCCTTCAATAGAGTGCTTTTGCCGCTTCCGTTAGGACCTATCAAAACGGTTATCTCTCCGCCCTTGGCCTCGGCCGAGATGGAGGCCACGCCACCGCCACTTGGATACAGGGCGGAGATATCGTCCAGAACCAGTGAAGTCATCCTCTTCCCCTCTCTCTTATAAGGATCCAGCAGAAAAAAGGACCTCCTACCAGGGAGGTCAGGACACCGACCGGCAGCTCTCCCAGCTCCCTGACGATTCCATCCGCTCCAGAAAGAAGAAGAGCCCCGGTCAACATCGACAGGGGAAGAAGAACTCTGTGAGAGGCGCCTATGGAGATTCTTACGAGATGAGGAACGACGAGGCCGACGAAGCCGATCACCCCGAAAAACGAGACCACAGAGGCGGCAGAGAAAGCCGCGGCAACCGCCAACAAAGGCCTCAGCACCCTCTCGTCGACTCCCAGCACGGCTCCGTTGTTTCCTCCCAGGGAAAGCGCGTCCAGATCGGAGGAGAAGAATAAAGACGAAGATACGATCAAGACACCGAACCAGACCCAAAAGAC
Organism: Dethiosulfovibrio faecalis; assembly: GCF_021568795.1. NCBI lineage: Bacteria > Thermotogati > Synergistota > Synergistia > Synergistales > Dethiosulfovibrionaceae > Dethiosulfovibrio > Dethiosulfovibrio faecalis. The sequence goes on along the minus strand of NZ_JAKGUE010000001.1, from coordinate 50,588 downwards.
GCTTCCCCAGGAGGCCCCGGAGAACCCTCCCATGAGCCAGAAGACTATCCCAGCCACCTTATCTCCGGCCAGGGCTTTCGCCAAGGTCACCCCGGCGGACAAAGAGGACCCCACCACTATCCCGGCCAGGACGGTGTGTCCCGTGGATCCGCCTGAACGCCAGGAAATGGCCATGACCAAAGCTAGGGCTACGAGGGCTCCGGCAAAGGCCGATATCGTAACGACCCAACCTGACAATATCGCCAAAGACGCCCCGAAAGCCGCGCCTGAAGCTATTCCTAGAGTGTAGGGTTCAGCCAGAGGGTTGGCGAGAAGGGCTTGCAGAACTACTCCCGATACAGCTAGAGAGGCCCCGGCCCCCATGGAGGCCATTATCCTGGGAAGCCTCACCACCCTGACGATTACATGGGCCTGGTCGTTCGATCCCCACCCCAGAAGGGCCCCTGCCACATCCGAAAGAGACAGGTCGACATCTCCAGAGGTTATACGCCAGAAGAACAAAGCGATCAAAGCGACCGAAAGAAGGGACCCACATAGAAAAGCCCTCTTCCTATCCTGCCTTATGCGATCGGTAATCCTCAAGACGGTCCCTCCCCTTACCAGTAGATAAAAAACAGGCGTCCGAAACCTGAAACAGGCTTCGGACGCAGAGACTAAAATCGATCCAAGTTGCCCTTAAAAGCCATCTCCGGCAGCGGCCCGGTACTTCCGGACCAGCATGGCACCGATCTCGTCGTATTCGCCCAGACCTTTCAGGACGGAGGAGACTCGATACCCTTCGCCTTTGATCACGGTGACCCAGGAATCATCCTCAGGACCGGCCATATCGTTGGTAGCATGGTCTCCGGCGACTATCATCAAGGGAGCCAAGGTCGCCTTACGAGCTCCCTTAGCCTTCAGACGAAGCAGGACGTCGTCCAGAGTAGGAGCCCCCTCGACGGTTCCCACGATGAAACCAGGAAGCGACGACTCCAGAACAGCCTGGAGATGCCCGTATGCGGCGTTGGCAAAATCGGGGGTACCGTGTCCCATCAGGACCACGACTCTGTCCTCGTCGACTTTATCGCCGTAGGTCCTGTCGAGGAAACCGGCCATAGCCTCGAAGTCTTCCTCATGATACAGCAAAGGTTCGCTCAGCACCAGACGATCGAAGCCGTACTTTCCCCTGACCGACTGGAAGGCCCTGACGATCTCCTCCAGGTCTCCATACTCCTCCCCAGGGATGATGTGGGTGGACACCACCACGACGTCGGTGAATCCCTCGTCCCTCATCTTGGACAGAGCGATCATTGGGCTATCGATCGTCTTATTCTCCTCTTTAGCCAATTTACGCCTGATTATGTTGGACGTATAGGCCAGTCGAACCTCCTTGTCGGGACAGGCCGACTTGAGGGTCGCAAAAAGGTTATCTATCGCCCTCTGACCGGACGGAACGGTCGTTCCGAAAGATACCATCAACACGCCTTTCTTGCTCACCGAATCATCTCCCCACGCGACACCAGCGACAAAGATCGCAGAAAACAACAACAAAACCGAGACCAACTTTTTCAACAAACACATCACCTTTCCCGATATATTATGACCAAAGAGACCCCGAAGCGAAATCGCCACGGGGCCTCCATAGACATCATGTGAAATCCGCCCGCGCAGAGACACATCGTCATCTCGAGAACAGCATTCTGGCTCGTTCGAAATTCGAACTTACAGTGGCGGGGCCGCTCCGGAGTCTAACCGGATTCCCTGATCTAAAGATGTCGGATATTCTATTTTTCTCGACCGAGTATATCACAAAAGATGAAACTACAATACGTCAGGGGCGGTCCATACCCTTGAAGATACCCTCTTCGCTCTCGACTATGACGTTTCTGCCCGGCAGGACCTTTTTATAAAACTCCAATTTTTTCATAAAGGGATAAAGGCCCTTGACGGCACGATTGGCGTCGCTTAACAGCTTCTGAGCCTTCATGTCGCCCTCTCCCTTGATCTGTTCGGCCTCTTTCATGGCGGAGGCCAAGACCTCCACCCTATTTCTGTCCGCTGCTGAACGCAGCTTCATGGCCTCGGCCTTCCCCTCCGACCTCAACTGGGCGGACATCCTGTTTCTCCCCGCCTCCATCGAACGATAGACGGCCTCCTCGTTCTCCTGTGGGAGAAACAGTCTCTTGAACTCCACGGTCCTTATGGTGACACCGTATTTCTCGCTCTCCTCCGCCGCGATCCTGAGAGCCTGAGCCTCCGCTTCCTCCCTCTTGAGATAAAGGATCTCGTCGAAGGTAACCTGCCCTGCCACGGCTCTGACGGCGGCATACACCGAGTCGTCCAGCCTCTGTTGGACAGCGGATATGGTTCGGACCCTCTTTCTGAAGGTGGCCGGATCGGTTATCTGGAAAACCGCGATGGAGTCGAATATGAGATTTTTTTTGTCGGCCATCACCACCGAAACCGGATGGGCATCGTACTCTATAAGCCTTTTAGTGTATTTCACTACCGTATCGATGACAGGGACCTTAAAGGCTATGCCGGGATCTCGCCTGGTCGAGACGATCTCTCCCAGTCTGAGTATCACTACCTGCTCGTCCTGACGAACCACGTAAAAGGAACCGTACAGGAGTAACATAAAAAATAGCATCACCCCGACGATAGACACTGTTTTGAGCTGTTTAGTCATCCCTCCACCTCCTCAATCGCCCTTGACGTCTCTTTCGGAAGACTCGATAAACCGGTCCAAAGGCAGAAACTTCAGGGCCTCGGAGGACCGAAGAAACAGGGGATTGATTTCCTTCCACACGTCGGTCATAGTCTCCATCCAGAGGTTCAACTTTACCAGATCGGGATCGACCCTGTAGGCTTCGTTCAAAGCACTGAGCCTAGCGACATCTCCCTCTGCCAAAGCCACCCTTCTAAAGGCGTAGGCGTTGGCCTCGTTCAGGATCCTCTCGACGTCTCCTGCCACCTCAGAGGCTATTTCCTTAGCGTAGCGCTCGGCCTCAAGTATCATCCTCTCCTTCTCCGCTCTGGCCGAGTTGACCGCGTTGAAGGCTTTTTGAACTGCCTGAGGGGGAATAACGTCCTGCAAGGAGATGGAAGAAACGAAAATTCCTGTGGAGAGAGCGTTCATCTTGTCCTGAAGCCCCTTCCTGACCTCGGTCTGGATCGCCTGCTTCTCCTTCGTCAGGACATCGTCCAGGATCCTCGCTCCTATGACCTCCCTCATGAAGGATTCGGCTATATCCCTTATCATCCTCTCCCTCATGTTCTGGTTCTCGGGGATATGGGTTACGTAGTCGACCGGATCGGATATCTGATACTGAAGTACCCAATCGATCTCTATGATCTTGTTGTCCCTGGTCAACATCTTCGATTCGTCGGGTACATCTCTGTACCTGGCGGGAGGACCTACGCTTACCGTCCTGTAGCCGTACTCGAAACGACGGATGTTCTCGGTGTTGACTATCTCCACTACGTCGACGAAGGGGATCTTCACATGAGGCCCCTGGTCCGCGACGTACTTTACCTCTCCCAGACGGAAAAGCACTCCCTGAGAACCGGACGGAACGATGTATATCCCGTCCAGAGCTCCAACCAAGACGATCAAAGCAAGTAAGACCGACAAAACGACCTTCTTCCCCCATGACCGCAGCCGATTAAGAAAGGCGAGATGCCGGGAGATATCCTCCCCAGACGAGGATTTATCCTTTACGAACTTAAGAAACAGCAACAAAGCGACCAAGACCGCCAGCGATAAAATCGATCTAAAATCCACAACGAACCTCCTCTCAAAAGATCTCTAAAGCACATACTCGAACCAGAACAATCATACAACAGATCAAGCCCTGAGAATAAAAAAAAGCCGTCGTGCAAGGCACGACGGCTCAATCATCTGGCGGAGAGGGTGGGATTCGAACCCACGGTACCTTGCGGTACACCTGCTCTCCAAGCAAGCACCTTCGACCACTCGGACACCCCTCCAGATCAACGAGAGGAATTCTAACACGTTTTATCCCATCAGGCAAGATCCTGATAGCTTCGTTCGGAGGAAATTTCCTCCATCCCTTCGTCGCTATATAGGCAGATCCTGTTTTTGCCTCTGCGTTTGGCCTCGTAAAGGGCGTCGTCCGCCATCTTTATCAGGTTGGAGGAATTCCACATCCCGTGTTCCAAAGGCGACTGAACGAAGGAAAAACCGCAGGAAAGGGAGATCGGAAGCTCCTTGCCGTTAAAAACGAACTTTGCAGAGCTTATCCTCTCGTACAGAGAACACGCTATCTCCTTGGCCTCCGCCTCATCCGCTTCGGGAAAAACGAACAGAAACTCGTCGCCGCCGTACCTGCCGGCTACGCCGCGCTTCTCCAAGAAAGTTTCCATAAAATAGCCCAGTTTTCTCAGGACGAAATCTCCTGCCTGATGCCCGTAGGTGTCGTTGATATGCTTGAAAAAATCCACGTCGCATAGGCAGATAGAAAGAGGACGGTTTTCTCTCTGAGCCCTATCAAGGCTCTTCTCTAAACAGGACAAAACGTAACGTCTGTTGAGGATACCTGTCAACTCGTCCGTTCTGGACATCCTATCTATAGCTTCCTTCTGCCTCAAGACTTTTCGATAGGCTTCCACGAGACGAAGTCCTACGGTAATCCTCGCTTCTATATCCTCGGAATGGAAGGGCTTCGTGATGAAGTCATCCGCACCGGATGAAAGACCGTGAGCGATGGAACTTCTATCGTCCATCGAAGTGGTCATTACTATGTAACAGTATCCGAAGTCGTCGTCTCCCTCTTTTTCCCTTACGGAACGACATATCTCGGGCCCCTCGATCCCCGGCAGGACCCAGTCGAGAAACACCATATCGGGATTCTCTTTGAGTATGTAATCCAAAGCCTTGTCGCCTCTCGAACAGTTCTCTACTATGAGACGAGATCTATCGGGGAAAAAGCGATCTATTCCGTCGAAAAGGATGCGTTTTTCAAGTCTGGAATCGTTGGCTATCAGAATTTTGACTACATCGCTACTATCTTCGTTAAGACCGAACAACCCCATCTCAACACCTCCATCATATACGAGACGGCGGCGACACAACCGCACATTTTGAATTATACAACAAAACGGTTGCGGTCGTTGTGCTACATAAATTCTGGTCAGGGCAGTTCGTAGGTATAGTGAGACGGTTCCACCCCTGTATATCCACCGTCAGAGAGAGAGAGAACCTCCGGACTTTTCCGTTCAATAAAGGTAACAGGAAACCATATCACGGCCAATTCACCGCCGAATATAAAAGTCGGGGTAACGTCTAAGTAGGCCCAGCCTCCTTCAGGAGTTCGAACCACCGAATATCCGTCTTTGGTGAGATAATACCCCTCTTGAACCTGAAGTGGAACGACATAGTCGTTATGGTAGTCGGGGTGGGCCAGCAGAGCGGGAGCATTGCCCATCACGGCATCTGCATTCGATGCCAGGAAAAACGATAGTAGCAGAGCGATAAAACCACGGGTCACGGAGATCACTTCCTAGAGATTTATAGGTGATATTCGACCCATCCAGAGAAAACCCCACGCCGGAGCCTGGGCCGCTAAAATAGCGGTATCCCTGTCGTTCCATCTGTAACCGCTCTGCTTGCTCATCTTGGTCAATTCGTATACGTGGCGTTTAAGGGTCTCAGCCGGCGATTCTCCGTCCTTACAGATCATCTGATACCAGCTCTTTCCAGTCCATCCATATAGGACCTCAGGACGATCTCCCTTCCAAGCCAAGGGGATTTTAGGCTTGTGTAAAACGGCTAGGCGATCGACCATTCTTTGCCATCCGGTAACCACAAGGAAGTTATCGTCCACCATCCATCTAGGAGTAGGCCCCGAACCGGAAGACATGACCCCGTTGTTCACGGGAACTGTAACAACAGGGGTCAAGTTGGCCTGCTGGAAGGGAACGACCGAGCCGACAACATAGCCGGTACGGACCAGGGTCCCGTCGTTTTGAGGAACGCCGTAAACCCAATTACCCTCGTTTCCTCGAGAAACGGGATATCCATCGTATGTCACAAACCATCCGGCAGGCATATTGTAAGGACGGTAGACATAGAAACTCATTCCATCGTAGACCGGCTGGGTAACCAGAACGGGCTCCGCTATGTAGGTAACGGCAAAGCCGGAAGATGCGACAAAGACTAAAAGCCCCGACAACAAAGACAAGAGAATTTTTTTCACCATCAGAAAAAGCTCCTTTCTGTTACCACTCCGGATTCTCTAAAAGCAAGGGAAAGATGCCTCTCCACGGCGGAACGGCCCCACCTGACCGAGTTCATCCTCCGTCGAACAGCGTTCTTATTCCCCACCTCCAAAGCCATGTTCTGGATGGCCTCATCCATGGCAAAGGCGGTCCATTCCATAAATTCCTTAGCCCTTGAAAGCTCCGTCCAGAAAGGACCAGGGAGAGAGGGTATCGTTGTATCTATCAAAACGGTCCTCAAGCGTTGAATCTCTCCTGTATCCTTCAAGACCGACGACCTAAAAAGATCCTCGTCCTCAGACCCAGACGCAACATCGTAATAGAGGGAACAAGCAGAGTCCCAAACGGAGACCATATTGTTCCAGTGTTCTCTGATATGGGCATAGACATCCAAAAACCGAGAGTCAGACCTGGACATTTTGGGCAGGCGAATCCAAACCAGTCTTCGCTTTCCCGATCCCTCTACCTCCACTATAACCGAACATCCCTCGGCCAGTTTTTCCTCCACGTACGAATCCATTTCTTCCGCCAACGAGGTATCTTGACCGTCGACGGAGACGATCCGATCTCCAACAATAATTCCGCCATCTTCTGCGGCACTCCGAGATTCTACGTCCTCGACCATCACGGTTCCGTTTATCGTAGAAAACGAAATTCCAGACAGCACCCCTCCCTCAGCTATCGCCACGCAGGGCAAAATCGACACGAGAAAGGCTAGGATAAAGAATCGGATCCGTAGCAAAGGTAATATCATCGATACCGGCACCCTCCTTTCGAATAAGCCACGACAGTATCTCATCGGAGTAACGTGAGGAAGCCACCTGTTCCATAGCCATATCCAGCAATAGATCCACCGACAGACTCTGATGAGCTCTTCTGGGTAGGACGCTGTAGAGATCCTTCGAAGACGAGTAAAGATACAATCTGTACCGTCTGTCGCCTTCGACAAAAGAACGGACTATCCGCCCTCCCTCGTCCCAGGATAGTCTGGTCATAGCATGAATTAAGGCTTTCAAGGAATCGATCATGGAATCCCTATCTCTGGAAAGCAACAGAGCGTTACCGAAGGATACGAACAGCATCTCTCGAGACGAGAAAACCGCCTTAAAAACCGGAATATTGTCGATTTCTCCGTCGGGAGAGATTCCTACAGGATTTTCTCCAAACAGAAAAGAGGGATCCTTCGACCTCCCTCTCTGTATTTCCACCAGTTTTTTTCTGACATCGCTTCCCAGTTCGAGCCAATCCAGACAGAAAACGGCGGAGGAAAATCCGACTTCCCTTTCTCGGTCGGGAGAGAAGACGACGGCCATGGAGTCCACCGGGTATCCGGGGAAAAGGGAGTAGAAATCGGCGGAGACATCCTCCAACCTTCGCCTCTCAGATACGTAGACCAGGAAAGGCTCATCCTTTTCCAGACCACCTACGGCCATCATAGCATTCTGATCCACACATCCGACAGGCAGGGAGTCTTTCTCTCTCCAGCTGTCGTATAATATCCACCCCACACCACCCAAAGTCGACACCACCATGGCAAGGACGAACACGGAGCCCCTGCTTTTAGCCGATAGAATCACCCTGAAGGGAGATAGGATTATCGAATTCAGCCTAGAGAAGAACGTCTTTATCCTGCCTCCTTCATCGACCGCTTCGTTTTCCTGATTTTCGTTTTTCGAGACCCTTTCCGACATGGACGCCACCTCCCCTATTACATACATAAATGTCTCGGCAATGATATAGTGATATTGTAGCCCAAAAAAGTTGAAGAGGTGATCTAGATGAAGGGGTTTTTCGCACTTTTTTACAGCTCGTTTATGATCCTATCGGCGTCTCTTGCATGGGCCGAAACGCCTATTGCCGACAGGGACCTATCGCAAAACATATCCTGGCACTATAAAGCGCTCCACGGAATAACAGGAGATATGGCGACGGACGGAGAAAGACTATTCTTCTCCGACGGAAGCGGCAACCTCTATTGCCTGGACGGAGAAACCGGCAAACTTCAATGGCAGAGGGCTTTCGACGTACTGCTTTACGGAACACCGGCAGTCATGAAAGACAGGCTTTACGTGGGATCCGGAGCGGGTGTAGTGTACTGTCTATCGATCGTAAACGGCACCACCTACTGGAGCAAAAATCTAGCAGACGCTCCGGATAAGCTGGGATCAGGAGGAATAAACTCCTCTTTAGCACTACATGAAAACGCTCTTATAGCGGCCAATCTAGAGGGAAAAGTAGTTCGAATGGACACTCAAACGGGAGAGGAGAGATGGAGGTTCAAGGCCTCCAGAGAAATTCTGTCCTCCCCGCTGATAGCTCCTCCCTTTGTCTACGTAGGCGACCACGCTGGCATATTTCATGCTTTAAGCCTGGATTCGGGAAAAAGAACATGGGGCGGATCTTCAGGCGGACCTATCGATGCCACTCCTGCCTACTCCAACGGGGTAGTCTACTACTGCGGATGGGATGGGGTACTGCACGCCATAAGGGTAAAGGGAGTTACCCCCCTGTGGAGCTTCAAAGCCGACGGAGCAGCTACCACAGACATAGTTTTATCGGAAAAACGGGCCTATCTAGGGACGTCATCCGGAACCCTTTACTGCGTAGGAACCGAAAATGGGGCCTCCCTGTGGTCCATCAAGATGGAGGGAGGAATCGCCGCTTCTCCGATGGCCTCGCAAGACAGGTTATATGTCCCAGAACAAAGCGGCAAACTTCACTGTCTTAACGGGAACACCGGTGAGGAGTATTGGTCAATAGATCTAGGATCGAACCTGGTCTCCACTCCCGTGATCTCCAAAGGAAGTATTTTCATAGGTACCATGGACGGATCGGTCTACTCGATAAAGGAAGGGCGATGAGGAACAAAAATTTTATGGATTTAGCCATAGAAGAGGCGAAAAAAGCCGCCTCTGAGGGAGACATTCCCGTAGGTGCCGTGGTCGTTTACAAAGACGAGGTAATCGGGAGAGGCAGAAACTTGAGAAGGATCGACCACGATCCCACATCCCATGCGGAGATAGTCGCCATAAGGGAGGCAGCGAAAGCAAGAGGAAGCTGGAACCTCTCGGGATGCGAGATATACGTAACTCTCGAACCCTGCCCGATGTGTGCCGGAGCTATCGTTCAGTCGAGGATAGCCAAGGTGGTTTACGGTTGCACCGATCCAAAAGCTGGAGCAAGCGGAACCCTGTACGACATAACCAGGGACACCAGGTTGAACCACAGGTGCGAGGTCATAAAAGGAATCGAAGAGAACAGATGCAGAAAGATGCTACAGGACTTCTTCGTCGAATGTCGAAATAAAAAAAGGAAAACCAACGATACTTCTCTAGGAAGCCCCTAAAAACTAGCTCCCCTTGCAAAAAGGGATTCCGATAGGTATAATTGCTTCCTGTCGAGGAGGAGTGGCCGAGCGGTCGAAGGCGCTTGACTCGAAATCAAGTGAGGGGCTCTGCTCCTCCGTGGGTTCAAATCCCACCTCCTCCGCCACTTCAAAATTTAATCATTCTGTCGACCAGTGACAGCCTACGACAAAAACACCTCAAACCCCTGGAATTCCAGGGGTTTTTTGCTATACTCCAACTGGAGATACGAGGCAAAATTGACAAGCGATGACGGTAAAGGACAAACAAAACCGTACCTATTACCGTACCCCTGCCGAAAAACAGCAATCATCACCGTACCTCGTCTCTGTCTCTACAAAGGAGGCAAACCGTAGTGATCACTGACGTTGAAATACGCAAAACAAAACCGGGCGATAAGGTTATCCGGCTGGTGGACGAAAGGGGCCTGTCTCTGGAGATTCGTCCTACAGGTAGAAAGGTATGGAAACTTAGGATCTGGAAGAACGGAAAAGAGAGCAAAAAGACCTTAGGAGAATATCCTGGGGTCTCCCTCATGAAAGCTCGTCAGATAAGAGATGAGATCAAATCGTCTTCAACATCCCCCACAGACACAACCTTCGCAAAACTGGCCCACGAATGGCTTGCGGTCCGTATGAGACCGACGAAAGCGCCTCGATATATAGAGACTCTGGTCTATAAAATAGACACCCTGCTAATTCCCCATATAGGGGATAAAATCGTCCGATCCCTTACAGCTCCAGAGTTGCTGCAAGTTATCAGGAAAATAGAGGCCAGAGGAACTATAGAAACCGCCAGACGAACTCGCCAGATGTGTGGGCAGATCCTTAGATACGGAGTGGCAACAGGAAGGTGCGACAGAGATGTCGCCGCCGACCTCAAGGGAGCCCTGCAACCGGTCAAGACTACCCACATGGCCACCATCACCGACCCCGCCCGGATTGGGCAACTCATGAGAGATATCGATGCCGGATTGGTTGGACAGATCAAGTACGCACTCTTATTCCAGGCATACACATTTGCCCGACCTGGCGAATTGAGGAAGGCAGAATGGATTGAATTCGACGACGCCACCTGGAAAATACCGGCTGAAAAGATGAAGATGAAACGAGTTCACTGGGTCCCCTTATCACGTCAAACAGTAGAGGTCCTCAATAAGCTCAAGGAGATCTCCGGCAAATCCCAGTATCTTTTTCCATCGATAAGGTCTACGGTCAAGCCGATGTCCGACGCCACCGTTTTAGCTGCTTTACGCAGATTAGGATACACTCAAGAGGAGATGACCGGTCACGGATTCCGTTCGATGTTCTCGACAATCGCCAACGAGCATGGCTGGCCACCGGACGTCATAGAAAGGCAGCTCGCACACGTCCCCAAGAACGCCGTACGAGCCGCCTACAACCACGCCGAATATCTGCCTCAACGACGTGAGCTTATGCAATGGTGGGCAGACTGGCTAGACGAACAAAGAGAAGAGATTAGACCATAGAATAATCGACGGGATAAAAAGTTCTTACATTATATATAGCCCTCCCGAGGAGATCCCCGAGAGGGCGTGTTGTTATCTCGCCTTACGCTCCAGCCACTTCAGAAGCAGTTCCTGTCCGTAATCCAACAGCTGACCTGCGCTATATCCGGACATGGCCACCACAGCCGAAGTGATCCAGATGTTCAGTCCCAGGCCGCGGCAAAGACAGTGCATAACCACTCCGGCAAAACCGGCCGTTGCCATCCCGACCATAAAATCTCTCCAGGAGAAGGACTCGGACCGGTGAAGGCGGCCATATTTAACCGCCGACCCTCCCATGGCCATCAAGGCGGGCGGCAAAAGAAGAGCCAGGATATGACGCAACGTCTCCATGATGTCATCAAGCAAAGTCAGGCCTCCTTCAATCCTCCAGTCCCGCCGATTTCCCCAGCTTCACTACCCTGTTGTGAATCCACCCTCGCAGGAACTTACGTTGCGACATATTCCTATCCGCTAGGCGATCGTACAGCCTCGTACGGTTCATCAAAACCTCAAGGCAGAGATAGCGAAGGAGGGAATAAGGCTTCACGTCGCCGCTTCCGTTCGTCAGCCTGGCGTCCTCTTTCCTCAGAGTCGCCAGTGCCGCCCTGGTCCTCGGACCTATCGCTCCATCGACTGCGAGGACTGTGTCTTTCAATATCGAGTTGAGCCCCTCCTGTAGAAGCTTTACGGCCCCTCCCACGCCGTGGTTCACGGCACAGTCGAACATGACGAGATCCAGCGGTTCCGGCATCCCATCGGCTCCTATAGGTTCCCAGTAGTCGGACCAGTAGATCAGGGCGGCGTCGGCCTTCGATAGAGATCTTATGTCGTTATGGGAGACTATCTTTCTCTCATAGGCGGATCTAAGGGTATCTTCCGTTATGCCGTAATTGGTCCGTCCTCCCCTATCGTCCGGATCGTCCGCATATCCGCCCTCGAATCCCAGGACCACGGAGAGGACTTCAGAGAACCTGTCCGTCACTTCGTCCCCCTCGCCTCCCAGGGCAAAGGGCCCGCTATATCCAATATGTCCCTGCCATGGGTCGCCAGCTCCTCTATCCTGTCCAGCCCCCAGTCGTGACCGAGGCGCTCGTTCAGCTTGTCCACGGCATAGTCCACCAGTCCTCGGATGATGGGGCCGTCGAAGGGCTCCAGAAACCAGGGAAGGACTATCAAGCCATCCAGGTATTCCACGACGGCGTCTCTCTTGTCCTTCGACTGAAGCCCCGAGATCTCGTCCTTCACCTGCGAGGTGGCCAACTCGGCGAACACGACTATACGCCCAACGAAGTCGACCACATTCGATAGGTTCTCCCTTACCTTCTTGAGACTGTTCCACTCGGACAGTTCGTTCATCCGCTCTTTCAGATACTTAGCGTCGGCCACCAGAGTACTCAGAGCTTCCTTGATCTTTTCGACGTTCTCTCTCATCGGGATTCCTCCTCTTTTCGGAACAAAAAAAGGGAAGCCCACGCCGAGCTTCCCCGAAACTTTATGCCGTTCGCTACGCCTCCGGCGTCTCCAATTCCATACCCAACCTCAAAGCTCCCACCATGACGACGTTGCTCTTCGGAGGAGCGCCAGGCGTCTTTATCTGATCCCATATCCGGTCCATCTTCGAAGACAAACCACCCATTCCCGACAACACCGGAGAGAGGTCTACGTCCAGCTGTTTTGTGAAACGTCCCATCAAGACACCTCCATAACGAGAAGATTCACGGTTGCCCCCGCCGAGGAAGACAGGGAGATCTCGCCCAGCCTTCCCCAGGCCAAGCGGTCGAGGTCGAGCCCGTATTTCCCATCCAGCTTTATAGATCTTTCCCCCAGATGGATCTCCGCAACGTCGTCCCCCTCGGTGGCCGCCTGGAGAGAGAGCTTTCTGCAATAGGGGACCGGCAATGTCACGGTCTCTCCGGGCGGGACGGTCACCTCTCCGGAATACAGCACCTGAGAGCGAGGCTTAGGATCGTCGGAGACGACGGTAAGTCCGATCTCCTCGGCGGGAATGAAAAAGGGCACCCGTTTTTCCTCGCCGGGTACCCAGTAATGCCGCCCGAAAGATATCGGGTAGGACTTTTCGTTTTTGTACGTAGGCATGGCTCTACCCTATCTGGAGCATACGTCCGGGAAGATGGACCCGATACCTCTTGCCGTCCAGCCACCCCACGGACCCGACGGAAAGAGCCTCCGGAACCCCCAATAGTCCGGGCAACGCTCCCCTGATTTCCTGAGAGCTGTAGGCAAACAGGTCCGTAACTACCGGTCCGCCGCTGACGGAATCCGTGGGGATAGGAACCTCCGGCACAAAGACCTGCATTGCGACCGTGCCTGACGGGTTGCTGGGAGATCCTTGTACATGGAGCCTTTCTCCTCCCACAGCATGAACCCCGCACAAAACCCCTGAGTCATAGATAGCAGGGAAAGATCCCTCAAGGCCATTGCCTTTTGATGTGTCCAGTGTGATTGCCGCGATCACGCCCGAGCGAATTTCAGCAGAGTTATAGCAAAAGAAAAGCCCTCCCTGGTTTGTCATCACTGTAGGAACGCATGGGAGAGTTTGCCAAGTAGAGGGAAAGACTAAATCCCCCTCGGGAGAAACCGAGCTACTAACCCTGAAGACTGTCCCGGAGACGACTAAAACGGAACAGTTCCTTTGAGAGCCCAAGAAAAGCACCTTTCGAGTTCCGTAGCCCTTTGAATAAACGGGTTCCCATTCGAGATCGTGAAGGGCCTCTACGTTGAGGCAGACGCCAAAACCACTCCACCCAGCCCCGCTAGCATCGGTGTGATTTAACTGTATCCCTTTGAGATACCCGTCAACAGTTCCATCATCGTTCTCAAAATAAGCCCAGTCGTTCCCCGTGAAAGAGATGCTAAAAGGAGCTTCCTCTACATTATCCTTGCCGGAGATCTTCGCCCCGCTTGGAAACGACAATACAGGGGCACCAAAGGAATATATCCCCGAATCTTTTGGACTACTTTCGACGCAAGTCGCAACTGTACATTTACGAGTAGAGGTCGGTCCCGCTGGACTGCCAACCAGGAAACTAGCCCCGTAAGCCTCCATAACAAGCGATTGCTCCGAAGGAATTACGATATATCTATTTGAAACATTGGGGCTTGTCAGCGTCGACTGGGAGCATTCCAATTGCAAAAACTCCGTCGTCACTTCATCCGAGTCTATCTTTTGGGGCAATTTTTCCGGAGCCGTTGCTTGTTCGTATAGAGGGTCTTTCGCCTCCACGTACAGCCCGTCTTTCACCTTCGCCACGATGCGGTAGGGGTATTCCACCCCGTCGTGGACGTGCTTTTCCTCCTTGAGTATCTCCAAACCGTCTATGGCCGCCAATTTCTTCATGAGCACCAGGGGATGACACCCCAGAGTATCGACTCTTTTTACCGCCATTACATTACCTCCCTATTGAGAAATGACCCTGAACCGGGCCGTCAGTACCGAGTTCGGCGCATCGTAGGGCAGAGACGCCCTTAGAAAACACCGTCTTCCGCTCCACTGTCGTATATTGCCTATGGCGTGCCCCCTTTCGTAGGAGTAATCCATACGGATCTCCGAATCCACGGCCGGAGCGGCCCCGAACGTCACCGTTCCCTTTACGTTGTTGAGGGCGTAGTCCGTCACCTCCTGCCCCCCTACCAGCACCTTCGAGACTCCCCGTATCAAAGGCGTGCCGGTGTCGAATATCTTTTTACTCCCGTCTCCAGTTCCAACCAGACGGTTCTCCACGGAGAAGGCCCCGCCCAGCTTGAAAAAAGCGGCCTCCGCATCGTCGGCCATATTGCTCTGATCGTAGGGGTTATCAAGACCGGAGCTCCTCGTCTCGTAATACCCCCCCTGACAGACGGGGTCCACGTAGGAGAACAGCACGGACTCGTTGGCTTCCGGAGGCTCCATTATGTACAGGCTCTCGCCGTCGTCTCGGATCTCGAAGCCGGTCCCCTCCGGTATCTCCACCCCTCCCACCAATAACTTCAACGGCGTCAGACATCTGGACGGGAGGGGAAAGGATCTAGTCACCCCGTCTCCGGCAAATCCAGCCACCTGCTCCATGGTGACTATTACGGCGTTGGCGTCGGTGGACCCTACGGAGTAGGCATAATCGCAGGTAATCACCTTCCCGTCGGCCGGAGGAGTCGAAAAGACAATCAGACCGTTCTCGTGGTCCACAGAGACCCCCGTCGCAGGTGAGCCGTCCACCTTGACCGCCACTGGAGCCTCCGGATGATTCACCAGCGGCTTGAACTGGGTGGCGAAACTGACCCTCGCTCCATCGGCGGTCCCCAGCAACTCGCCGGACACCTGAGTCGGCCTGTCGTTCCATAGACGAAACCCTATCTGTACGCTGGTCGTCCCGGTGTCTATGGCCCCGAAGTCCAACCGGCTCAGTGGATACGCATCGTCGCTCGTTCTCAACTGCATTATCGGCATATCTATTCCTCCCTTTTCTCTTCCTCTTTCCATAGCCGGGCCATCCGGTCCAGTTCCTCCGGAGACTGTCTTATTACCACCGGGAAAAACCGGGCGTACCAGGAATGGAGAGCCATCCTCGTCCACCACTTGCCGAATCCGAACAAAGCCAGCATCGAGTCGTAATCTCCGACGGAGAGGGAACACTTACCGCAACCGAACAGAGCCACTATCGCCCCGTCCTCCCGGGGTCCCAGACTTACCAGCTCCCACTCGGTCGGCTGTTCCAAGACATACGGCGACAACCGTGTATCGCATCTCACCGACAGCCAGACTCCCGTCCAGTGTCGTAGCATCACCCAGGCCGCTCCGTCCTCGTCGACCTCCAGCCTCGCATCTACCAGAGGGACGGTGGGGTCTATGGCCGCCGCAGAAAGTATCTGATGATCGTAGGTCTGCCCCATCACGACCGCCGGGCGGTTTATGTCCTGGGCTTTCTCTCTCCACAGATCCATCCTCTCCACCATGTTCTCCGCCAGCGCCGCCTCGGGGTTCCCCGTCGGCTCCGGAAGAGGATACAGACAGGGCTGGTTCCCGAGAATGGAGTCTATGTCTTCCTGGATACCTCCGCTTCCTCCCGGCCAGGTTCCCCAACGAGCCCAGTAGGTGGAGGGGACCAATCCGGCGGCCTTTTCTCCTACCTCTCCCGCCTCCTCCGGGTCGATCCGGCGCGCCCCGCTCCGACAGACCCCCCAGACTTCCGGCTTGGGGTCGTTGCCGGTGGCCTCTTTCAATTTGGAAAAGACAGCCATAGGCTCGTCTCTGACCGTAGCCCATCCGGCGAAAGTCCAGAAGTAGCCACGTCCGACGTCCACCTCTTTCCACTCCCGGAACAGGGGATCTCCGACGTACAGCCGTTGGTTCGGAATCGTGTAGACCAGCATCGCATTTCCGAAGGAGTCCTCCAGATACTTGTTGAAAGCCTCCTGCACCATGAGAGCGTTGTGGAGAGCGAAGCCTCCGCCCAATCCGGTCAAGACGGACAGGAAAGACCAGTCCGTGGTCTCCAGTAATTTCTGGTACCGTATCCTTCCTACCGGGGCGTGGAACAGACTCCAGTCGGCCCCGGGGAAGTGGTGAACTTGGTAGTTCCCCTGTCCATACGGAGCCACCAGCCGCTCGGCACAGGGCCATGAAACCCGGTTTCTCTCCCAGCGTTCACCGTCGTACTTCCATGCCATCACATCGAGGGCCTCGTCTTCGTAGTTGTCCCCGGTCAGGTAGATCAGGCCGTCGGAAGTTATCGACATACCCTTTCGGTTGTCCCTGTGAGTTCCGTCATGAAAGTCGTTTGAACCGTCGCTATCGCCCAAGCCTTCCAGGTTCGGAGGGCTTCCCCGAACTCCCAGATCCGGCCATTCCCACCAGCCTATTTCCAGAGGCTCCCCCGCCCTGCCCAGCCAGGGGATGCAGAGGTCTTCCGGCTTCACGTCCTGGGAAAAACGCTCTCCTCCCTCGCCTACCGTCTCCACCGGGGAGCTACTTTCAAGGCAGACCTTCTCGTTAGCCGAATGGGACCGGACGAGGCTAAGTTCCTCCGAAGCCCGGATATCTCCCACCTCCGGGACTATGTGCCGCCGCATGGTACGCATATCCGTGATAACAGCCCCGCAGGGGGCCTCGGCGATCAGAAGAGGCCCCGCCGCATCGACCGGTTCTGCTTCTCCGGGGAAACACCATCGCTCCATGGTCTTTGCCGCCCCTCCCAGTTTCGAAGGGATCTCTCCGCAAGACCACCAGAGAGAGACTTTCCCGTCCAGAGAAAGAACCCCGGGGAGGGCCAGATAACCCCATCGGGGAGATAGAAAGCCCTCCTCGATCTCATATAGCCTCGTTTCCTCCCCCCATAGATGTAGGGCATAAGGACCGCGGACCGGCAACAACCGGCCTCGAGGATCCCCCTCTCCCCCCGCTACATGGACAGCTCCGCCTCGTACCGGGATAACCTGTCCCGGTTCTTGCCCCTGGAGCTCTCCGCTATGGACCACCGACAACCCCAGACAGGTGCCGTCGGAGTCGAAGGAAGTAGGCACCAGCAAGGCCCTCCCAGCCGACTTGCTCCCAGCCCCATACAAGACGCCACCGTCCAGCCACAGCCCGCCGAAGGAAGGCTCTGCCATCTCGGTTTCCGCGGCGGGGTCGCAATCGTACCAGGTTACGCCGTAGACCCCGGAGGGACCGGCAATATCTCCGATCTCGAACCGCTCCACTTCCTCCAGCCTGACGGCAAGAGCCGCCCGTTCCAGACCTTTGGAGTTGTCTGCCGCCTCTCGAAGTTTGCGGTACTCCTCCCGCTCCCAGCAGTAGGCCAAACTCAAAGGCGTATAGCACCACCGGCCGAAAAAAGCCGACTCAACAGAGGAGAGAGATGGAACGAACGGAGCCGTGTCGCTATCGTCGCACCGGTCCACCCACCAGCCGGAGTTAGCGGCGTCGGGCATCGGGCAGGGCATCTCCACGGAGACGAAAGCCCCGTCCACGACCAGGCCGCCGGAGACCAGAGCCCAGTCGTACCCCGACAGGACCGCCTCATCGCATAAAGAAAGAGGGGACAGGCCCTCGCCTACCCCCTCTTCTCGATTCCATATATATACACCGCTCTCGAAAAGCCAGATCCGCCCATCCCCCGATACCTCGATCAATTCTCCGGTTTCGTCCGGCTTCCCGGCCTCCCTATCGAGGAGACGGATTTTAACCGTCTCCGGCACGGCGAAGGGAACCCTGCCCAGTACATGGCCGGACAACCGCCCGACCGGCCCCGTGTAGACTCTCGCTTTCGTCATTTCATCACCGCCTGAATCACGCCGCTGGAGACGCTCCCGGGAGGAAGGAACACAAGGGCGTTGTCTCCTCTCTTGATCCGTATGGAGGAGGTACAGCTGACCGGACGACCGCCCAGTATGACCAGAGCCCTGTCCGGCCGGACGTCAACCACCCGCCCGAAGGCGCTCCGGCCCTTGCCGATACTCTCCCTGGCGTAGACGTTGGCGGCGGTGGATCCGGAGTTGAGCAACATCAGATACTCCGGCGGAGTGGTATCCGAAGGCCGGAAGGATATGGAGGTCCGTAGCCTGTCGAAACTGTGTTCCACCGCCATCACTCCTCCGTCCGGATGGACCCTCATGTCCAGAGGTACCGTGACCGTCTCCACTATCCCCCTGCTTACCTTCTTGACCGACAGGATGTTGTCTGCGATGGTCTGGGCTATCGACCTGGCTCGATCCTCCGAGAGATGCTCGTCTATGTACAGCTCCTTCTCAGTCCATATACTCCCGCCTCCGGACATCCCGACCACAGGAGACACCGGAGAGGTTCCGGAGGTCGACCCCGCCAGATGGCGGAAAGCCTTGTACCTGGGACACCTCTCGTACCCCGGAGTTTTTCCGTCCTCCAGATAGCCGCAGGGATCACCTTCGATGTAATCCTCCGAATCCGATTCGGAGTCTTCCGTCGAGTGGACCGGACCGTCTACCGTCTCGACGCCGCTTCCGTCCCATCCCGAAGGCTTCGGCCTCGACGTCCCGGGAGCGGAGACCGCCGAGGGAGACTCTACGACCCCGCAGGTTCCGTCGCTACACAAAAACGGGCAGGTCTCTTCCGACCAGATCCCGTCGATATAGCGGTTTCCACCGTCCTCGCCCGACGTCTTTTTCCTGTATCTCCTTCCGGGCTGAGACAGCGTTCCGACCTCCTCCGAGATGGAGGATCCTCCTGGAACCTGAATTATCCTCATGGAGCCGTCTTGCAGTAGCGTTTTCATCTGAGCCAGGGCCTCCCCGGCCCTGGAGTTTTCAGGGTCGTAAAGGTCGCCGAAAAGCCCTCTCTCCAACATATCCGCCAGTCCGTTGTCGTCGGTCGTCCTCTCTATCCGGGTGACGCATTTACCGTCGTCGTCGAAAACCTCGTCTATCTGTCTCTGCCGCTCCCTCTTTATCATCGTGGTGGTCTGATAGGCCGGAAGCTGTATGTACCTGGTCTGGCCGTCGCTCCCCACCCAGGTAAGAGGGTTCCCGTCCGATCCCGTCACCAGGTCCGCCTCTCCGACGTCTCTCTCCTCATAGCTCCATTCCCTCTCGGTGAGCCCTCTGTATCCGTGATCGTCGTCCCACGTCCAGGCCCGTTCGGTCTTGTGAGTGTAGGGGACGTCGTTTCTTCGCCTGTCGGGATCATACGAGTCGATCTCCACTACTTCCTTCAAGATGTGGGTTTTATCCATGTCGTAGGATCGTCTCACCTGGTATTCCATGACGTGCTCGACCGTCTCGGTGGCTAACCCGCCCGTGGCATGATCGTAATAGACCGCATCGACGGCGGTGTCCTCGATGCTTCCGGCCTCGACGAGGCAGAATCTCCACAGCCGCTGTTCCTGGTCGCCTACTCTTACCACGGAGGACTCCACGTCATAGGAGTAGTTCGACACTATGCTTTTTCTGATACCGGCTCCGGGAAGAAACAAAGTCGCCTCGTATGATTCGACCACGTTTATAGGCGACAAGAGGTTATATCTCCAAGACAGGGTTCCACCCGGCAAGGCGGTGGTCCCCCACTTCGTGATCCGCTTCAATGAACCGGGAGGGGTCGTCCCGGAATACCCGCCCCCGGATCCGCTCCATCCATCTCCGTCGCCGTACCCCGAACCGGATGCGTCTCCCCGGCGTCCCAGGATAACCACCACGCCGGAGGCGTACCCGTCTAGATCCAGATCCCGGGCCTGTACGTCGTCCAGCCCCAAGCCCTTGCAGGGATAGGTTTTACAAGGCCGGGGCGGAGCTATTTTCAGGGTTCCGTCCTGAACCATGTAGGCTACGGCCCCCCCGAGGGTGGAGAGGTCCAAAACGGCGTTCGCCGCCGTCTGGCCCGAAACCAGGTGTCGGGCGTCCACCGGGACGTCTCTGTCCAGAGTCACGTCCGCTTTCAACCCGCACCCCTCCGCCAGCTCGGACAAGACATCTCCCAGGGTGGACCCTTTTATCTGGTGAGGCAGCAAAGGGCTTTTCATGAGCCGGAACCCCGCATCATAGCCGGAGAGGGACCACAACACCCGTCCGTCCTCGGCGTCCCCCAGTTTATCCGCCCGGGAAACCAACCCGTTTTCCATGATCCCCGGGACCGTCCAAGATTCACCAAGCTCCGGAGGACTCCCCGCAGGCAACAGTACCTTTCCCTGCCATGTCCCTATGAGGGCCCGTAATTCTCTTCTATAGGAAAACTCCACATATCCATCCGGCAGGGCCGGGGCCTGTATTTCCCGCACTACTTCACCTCCAATACGACTTCCGCCTCGGCGACGTCCGACCGCCTGGTCCTCGATGTCACCGCTATCATGGGATCTCCGCCGGAGGATCCCTCGACCGGCAGGAAAACCGACCACATCGGCAGGTATCCGACCCATCCGTAGACCACTCCGCCAGATGGATGTATCGACACCGGAATCTCTCTGGTAGTCCGGGCCACGCCGTTCACATCCGCCCGGGGCCTTATCATGTGGGCCGACGCCGGAAGCCCCGATACCCAGGCGGGAACGCCCGAGAGATCCACCGACGCCGCCTCGCCTCTGGAAAGGACGGCGGAGAGTTCCGAGGTCCATCTCATGGCCCCAGAGACGAAAAGGTCCTCCCAATCGCAGAGTCGTCCGGTCTCTCCGAATACCGGACGGTCCACTACCCACCGAGGCGATACGCTGGCATCCGCCTCCACGGGCCACCATAGCCAGCCGAAGGGACGAAAAACCTGCATGTCCTCGGATCGCAGCCCCCTAAAGGACACGTCCAATCTGGTCAGCTTCCCCGCGTTGGTGAGTGCGGAGAACCTGATATCCGGGCGAGTCAGTTGATTCGTCCCCACGCGGAGAGCCTCTATATACGTCATAGGGGTGTGAGGCTCCACCTCCAGGGTCAAAGCATCGTGGGTCTCCTGCCTCGTAACGTTGGCTACCGCCGTCTCGGGCTCTCCGTTCAGGCTGACAGCCAGGCAGAGAGGCGGTTCCCCGCCGCAAAGATGCAGACTTGCCCAGCAGGATACGCTATCCATGGGCTACTCCCCCGCCATAGGTTCGTCTATAGCCAGGCTTCCATCGTAGGCCCTGGTGGACAAAGCCTGTATCTCGTAGGACCGACCGTCGAAAAACTCCCCGTCGACTGCCTTTATCCGGTGAAGCCCCGACAGCTTTATCTGCTCCACCACGTACTCTATTCCCTGGTGGGAGAAGACCTCCCCTACCGTGAAAAACCCCGCAGGGTGAGAGGTGAAATGCCCCTGGAAGGTGGCCCTGAAACGGACCCTGCCGCCGGGGCGACGGACGAAAACAGTCTCCCCCGAGGCTGTGACCACCATCTCGCCGTGGGGGATCTCCTCTATGTCCGTAAGTTCGTAGTTGGCCACCGGGTCGTAGCTCATGGGACCACCCTCCTCAGTACCCCAGATCGAAGGACTTGACTATCCCCCGGCCGATCTCCCGACCGGTCTTGTCCGCATCCTCCGGACGTTTTACGTTGACCGTGCCTATCTGTATCGATATAGGGGCGGAAACCTTGTTGACCGTTCCGCCGAATCCGCCCTTGCCGGAGAAATTCGGCATTCTGCTTTGAACCCCCAGGTTTGAAAGCTCCAGCTTGGCGTGGTAGGCTTTCAGATCTCCCATCAAGGCGGAGCTGAATTTCATACCGGCATATTCTTTTTCTATCCGATCTCCGGTTTTTTTGACGAGCTCGTCCGTCCTCTTCTGAATGAGCTTCATGGCCTCCGTCAGAGCGGGACCTTTTATAAAGCCGTCCTGAATGGCCCCGGTCAGAATCTTTACGATGGAATCCTGCCCCTTGCCCATGGCCCCGGCTATGGAGGCCATAAGAGCGTCTCCTCCCTCCGTTCCCATCTTCTCCATGGCGGATACGAAGGCGGTGGCCATATAGGGATCCTCGTCGGCGAGAGACTTCTTTATCTCCTCTACCGCCTTCAATATGGAGTCTCTCATCACGGCACCGGCCTCTTCGGCGGAGACTCCCAATGTTTCCATCGCCTCTTTGCCGCCGGCTTTTATCTCCACTACACGCTTCTTAAGGTCCGAGATGGCTAAATCTATCTTTCTGATCGGCTTATCGCTAACCCACCTGGCTAGGAGATCGTCGGGGTTATCAAAAAGCTCTTCATCATCGAATAGACTCGTAAGAGACAACGGCTCCTCTTCAAGCTTTTTCATATCATCCGATACGTTTTTGATCTTATCGTCCAAATCCTCGACGGCCTTGGAGGTTTCCTTCAGCGATACACTCGTCTTTTTGTTCTTCTCTATCCATTCCTGAATCGGTTCAGGCAGACTTTCGAGGGCCTCTTTATCTCCCTTCAAGGCCTCTTCGAACCTTTCCAGATCCTCAAGCCCCATATCCAGGCCTATATTCGCCCCGGCACCGCCAAGAGCGAGTTTAAGCTCGTAGAACAAAGCTCCCTTGTACTTGATCAACGCCCGCATCTCGTTGCGAAAGTCCTTGGCCCAGCGGGACAGTCGTCCACTGTCTCCCAACTTATCGATCGTCTCCGATAATGCCGCCCCGCTTTTTATAAGCCACTTAGCGATGAAAGTACCCTCGATAAAAGCCGCCACCTTGTTGAACTTCTCCATCATGTCGGCCAAATCGCCAAAAGATCCCGCAAGGCTTAGAACTCCTCCGGCTATGGACAAAACCTTACCGGAGGCCCACCCGTATATTATGATCTTGGTCAGGCTGTCGGCGTGTTCTATCAGGAGCTCCCAGGGGATCATGTCGGCTATGGTCTTAAACGATCGATAGATAGCCTTCAGCATTCTGCCGAAGGTCTCGCACTGATCGGTGAAGGAGGCGACATCGACCTTCTGCAACGCCTCTTTGAACTCTTCCACTTGTATATTGCCTAACCCCAATCCTTCGAAGAAGGCATCAACCGAACCCTTAAGCACCTGGTTCTCGTCCGCCCATTCGACGAGAACCTCCAGCAGTTCGGCAACGTGGGCGACATATCGAGACACCTCGTCTCCCAACGGCTCAAGGAGCTTGTCTTTCGCGGTATTCCTAAGTGATTGAAGAGACTCTATCAACGTAGATGTTTCCTCGTCGGCCGTTTCGATCGCTCCCTCGGCCTTCGACAAGACATCCACCAACGCTCCAAGCTCGAAGCGGTTCTCCCTGATAGCCGCCGCCATGTCCGGACCTGCATCGGCGCCGAAGTATTTCACGGCCTTGTTTATGGCATCTCCTTCGGTGGTGGCGTTCTTTATGCTATTCGTAAGGTCCTTCCATCCCTGAACCAGATTCCGGACACCGCTTCGGGTCATGTTGGTTATCGCCTGGCCAAGACCGGAGAGGGCCTTTTCGGTGCTGACCCCTTCCTTTTCCCACTTGCCCAACAACCCGAGAGCCTCCTCCAGGGAGAAACCCAGCTGCCTGAACTTGGTTCCATAGGTAACGGCCTTCTCCGCCAGGTTTTCTATGGAAGCCCCCGTCGATCTGGACGCAACGAACAGCGCATCCAGCGCCTCGGTCTGTTTATCCGTCGAGATGGACCAGTCTCCGAAGAGCCTGGAACCCAGACGAACCGCGTTGTTGAGATCCACTCCGGTGACGTCCGACAGGGACAGATACTGCTGGGTCAGTTTCTCCAGAGCCTCACCGGCGGCCCCGGTCGCCACCCGAACAGCCGCCAGAGCCTGGGCCACCTCTCCGTATCCGGACACCGGGTTTTCCCTGAAAAGCCTTCTGACGATGTCCTCGTATTCTTTCAGGGCCTCTTCGCCTTCTCCGGTTTTCTGGACGACGACCGCCATGGCCTCCTCGAGGTCCTGAGCCACCGAGAAAGCGGCCAATCCGGTTCCCGCGGCGGCGGCTTTGGCCGCAAGGCCTGCCGCCACCAGCCCCTTCATAGCCGGATCGAAGACCTTCCCTACCGACTGGCCGTAGGTCTCCAGGCGGTGACCGTTCAGATAGAGGGTTTTCTGCAATCTGTCGAAGGCGCTCACGGCCTGATCTACACGAGCCCCTACGTTTATCTGTACGTCCCGCTTGGACAAAAGATCACCTCCGGAGAGAAATAAAAAAAAGCCGCCCCTGAGGGACGACTTTAATCAGGATTGGTCAACCTCTACTCCACCATGGCAGTTATACCGAAGTGATCCATAAACCACTCCCTGCCTCTTTCGTTGTACACGAAGGTGTTGACCTCCTTGCTGGAATAGCGGGACTTGCTTCTTATCCAGTAGCCGTATTCTCCGTCCTCCCCCGCCGGGCTCTTCAGATGATGGGACTTGGACACCTTCCCCACCACCTGGGCGGATACTCCACACTCCTTCCCTATATCGGTGGCCGAGTACATCGGCTCGGCGGATCTGGGAAGCAGACGGGTCAGATCGGCGTCTGTAACCAGCTCGCCGTACTTGGCCATAAAGACGGTCTTGGACTCTTTGGTCATGACGTCCCTGAAGGCGTCCATGCCCTTCAGGATCATCTTGGCCATTCGACAGTTGGCGTTTCGCTCCATGATGGCGAGACGTTTCTCCGCAAGCTCTTCCTTTCTGCCGTTCTTGGATGGATCGACGCCGGGAAGAGCGTAGCTCCCGGTTTTTCGTATGGTCGGCAGAAGCTCGTGGGTAACCCAGCGTTTGAATCGTTTGGCCTCTGGCTTGTTCGACCGCATGATCAGCGTGTAGAGACCGGATTCGGAAATAACAGACATTGCCTGGTCTCCTCCGGGGGTGCTCAAAATTTGAGTACCCTTTTCGTCTGCGTCCAAAGCCCTCAGAGCGCTATCTACTCGCGAAATCTCCAAAACCTCACACACATCCTTAGCCACCCACCAAGGATTACCGTCTATAAAGACAATCCTTACGGGCTTCCGCTCGAACTCGAATAACCTCAAATCAGAATCACCAGCTACGGGATTAACCTCCAACACGTCTATCATCTCTTCTGCCTCCCTTCGGCTCTCTGCGGCACGAAAAAAATCGAAAACGGACCTTATCTCGCCTTTCTCGTCGTTTCTTTCCATCACGGCGACGGTTTCCGATAGATCGACGGAACGCCCCTGTACCTCCATCCGATTTACGTAAAGCCATGCCACATACACGACCCAGCCATAAAAAGTTCTCTTATCGACGTTTTCAGGCAGATCACGCAACCCCGACGATCTATACGAAAAAACGTCATCTACAGCCCTTTTTATCAATTCCCGGCCTTGAACATTCTTACTTCCTGCTTTTTCCTTAATTTCGAGCATAAAAAAAGCCCCCTTACGTCCATAGGGACAGGGAGCCATCTACATGGTACAATTAACCCATGTGAGGGCTTTGCCCCTTGCTGTTGGGCCCGAGTAACCGTCTCCGCCAAGATGATCGGTTATTCGGGTTTTTTCTTCTCCTCAATGTAGTAAACCATGAATCGTTCCAAAACATCGTTCATTTTTTCATCCCGCTCGACGCACGCCAACTTGAATTGCTTCTGGATATCGGA
This sequence comes from Dethiosulfovibrio faecalis, assembly GCF_021568795.1. Classification (NCBI taxonomy): domain Bacteria; kingdom Thermotogati; phylum Synergistota; class Synergistia; order Synergistales; family Dethiosulfovibrionaceae; genus Dethiosulfovibrio; species Dethiosulfovibrio faecalis. The sequence continues at coordinate 24,539 of NZ_JAKGUE010000001.1, read as the reverse complement.
GTCAATCGTCGTGGTAAATGATTTTCGCTTTCCCAAATTATCACCTCCACAAAGAGAGTATCACATGTTTATACGTTTAGCAATGCCACACTTTCAAAGGGGCTTATCCCGTCAAATTGGATTGTTCTAACAAAGGAGGTCCATCACAATGAGCCGTATTCTTGAAGAAATGCACGAAACAGCTCGTGACCTGTACGAAGCGGGGAGCTTTTCCGAAAACCAGATGCAAAACTTCGACGTGATGTGCCTCCCGAAGGTTCCCAACGACTCCCCTGAAGACACCAAATATACTCGTAAAAGAGAATCCCTTCGCCATCTTTAAAGCCAAGAGAAACCTTCACGATGTTTTCCTTCTACAAAGCCCAGGGAGATAGATATTACCCTCAACAAAAAAGGCCCCTCATCTGAGGGACCTTTCATTTCGCTATTTCAATTAGAGCTCTGCCAACCACGGCCGCTCCACCGGTATAAATTAGGAAAACGAGCCCGACAAGCACGAACAACACCGAGGCGACAAACCCCTGCAAAACACCGTATATAAAACCATGTGCCTTGTGGTTACGGATGAAATCCGCCTCTTGTTTTCGTTTCGCCTCTTCCAGCTCTTGTCCTACGACCTCATCAAGAAATAGTTGAGCAAGCGCCGTTGCTCTATCCTTATAAAACCCAACCTGGGAGTTGCTTTGAGATAGGTCTACAAACGGAGCCAAGTCCTCGTCAGTAACGTCGGCACCTCCGTTTTTCGACTTTATCTTCGCTATTTCCTCACGTTTTTGGTTTTTATATATCGAGTAAGCGATATGGCCGAGAATATCGTTCTCGTCCTTTACAAGCTTATCGTAGATGAAATTGAACTGCTTGCGAGACATGCAGCCTATCGACTTTCCGAGCGATCCAACGCCTTGGACGCAGCTCTAAAAGCTCTGTCGATCTCCTCCTGCGTTTTTTCCGTTCTCACAGTAGGGCAAGACACAGGACAAGCTCCAGAGCGGACACGCTCCGCAGCGAGTAAAACGACACTTCGGCTGAAACATGCTTTTCTCTTCATGGAACTCTCCTCCCTTCCGATGCCTACTAATTATACGATAGTGTCGTAGCATCGACAACATTCCACCCCTACATCCCCGCAACCCCATCCTTTACCAGGTCCTCTATCGTCCGTCGCTTTCCCTTGCCCCGCTCTTCGTCGGGGTCCAGGATTTCCTGTGCGGCCTCGATAAAGCCCACGAACTGCCAGTAGGTCCAGCGATGGAACATGGTCTCCTCGTCTATTCCGAAGTTACGCCTCATATGAAGGCAGAACTTCGGCCATGCCAGAGGATCCCCCTCCGAGTCGTCCGCTCCGTCCTCGCCGTGGGTCTTGAGATCCTCCAATATATCCGGCACCTTGTTGACCTCCCAGACTATGGCCAATAGACCGGACTTCACATCGGCATCCTCCGCCGGAATGGAATCCGCCGTAGGGAAGGCATCCATCAATATAGGGTCCAGAACCCTCCGTTCTGCAAGCAAGGCATCCATGGCCTCTCTGCCGTCTTCGGGAATCTCGCCGTCGCACAGCTCCCTTATGGACACGACGAGGGCGGAAACGTCCGCCCTCGTCAGATACCGCAGTTTATGAGGCCGCCCGCCTATGGTAACGACCAACCGGGCAGGCTCGGGGAAATGGCGCATCACCAGCCCCCTCCGGGAACCGCCTCCGCCGGCACATCCATAACCGTCATAAGCTGACGCCCCGCCGGTTTCGTGCTGTCCGCTATGGCCGTAACCTCCACGGCCAGAGGCGACTCGGAAGCCTCCTTGAACGCCATGGAGAAGTTACCCTTCACCTTGCCCTTCCATATCCGGACGTGACGATACTTTCCGTCTCTGCGCTTGTGATAGAAATCGACCCGGAAAGTCTTGTCCGTCGAGGTTCCGCCGCCGACGCCGAACCCTTTGCTTTCGTAGGTTTTATACGTGTAGCACGCCTTGACGTCGTCGCCGTCGGCTATCTTGGCGGAGTCGGGCACTCTGTAGATGGTTCCGTTCAACCGGTCCAGATAATAGTCCACTCCCTCGGTCAAAGCCGTGCCGTCCACGGTGGTTACCGTGGCGTCCCCCTCCACCCTGCCCTTGCCGAGCATGGTATGGACGGAATCGAACAGCGTCACAAGCTCGTCGGCGACGGTGGCGGTTCCGGCGTTTTCTGTTACCGGATCGTATTCCGGCATCAGACGGCAGACCATATCCAGGTTCGTCTCCAGCAGATTGAAGCTCAGGGTCAGCTCCTCACTGACCAGAGCAGAAAGGACCACCGTCGCCGGGAACCCGGCTTTCAGCTCGTACATCTCCTTTCCGTGCTCGAAGGTCAGATCGTCCTTCAGCTGACCGACATCCTCGCCGTCGAGGAACATGCGGCCGGATCCCAGAACTATATCGTTGGAATTCCTTACGTTCGCCATTCCTATCGCCCCTCTCTCACCATTCCGTAACCGTCAGCTCCATCTCCCCCACGAAGGCGGGAGACTGATCGGAGCTGAAAAGATCGTATCCGGTGTAGGTTATTCTGTACTCGCTCCCCACCACCTCCAGGGAGGACAGCACCAGCTCACCCAGTTCGTCCACCTGCAGAAAGCCGGGGAACGTTATCTTGTTGCCGTCCCGCTCCTCTCCTCCGTCGTTCAACACCGCCCACATGAGATCTATCTTGTGCTCTCCACGACCGACTCCATCGAAATCACTCCTGTCGGGAGCGACCACGATCGTAGGAAGCTCGTCGTTTCCGGGAGGACGCCGGGCGTTATATCCGGCCATCACGGTCGGCTCTCTGCCGAAACGGTCCAAACAGAAAGCCCGGACCTCTTCGGACCGGGCTATGGAGTCTCTTATCTCCATCATTACCTGAGTCAATCTCACCTCGTCACCACCAGCTTCCGTAGACTCTGTATTTTCTCTTGCTCTTTTTCGTGGACCTCTTCATATCGTCCTCCATGTAGCCGTCGATCTTCTTCACGAAATATCCCGGAATTCTGGGAACCAGAACCTCCCTCATAGGACCTATGGTCGGCCTGGCGGGGAGGATTATCTCCCTCGTCTCTTTCCGAAGACGTACGCCTTTTTTCAGCACCTTGGGCCATTTTTTGGCTCTGGCTCCAGACCACCAGAACCGCCGCATCTTTTCGGTAACCGGAAGACGCCGTCCCTTTTCCTGCATAGACCCCAGATACACGGCGCTTTTCGAGAGCCACCCCACGGTCAGGGAGCCGTCGTCTTTATACTGATAGCCCACGGCCTTTCGAAGCTTGCCGAGAGGTCCGCTTCTTACCTTCTTTTTTTTCATGACCCTGAGTTTCGACTTCGCCTTGACGCCGCGGGCTACGCCGGACAGAGGAGCGTAGCGTCTTCCTCCGGGAGCTCCGCTCTCTATGCCTTTTTTTATCTCCTTCTGCATCATCCACCCGACAGACTTCAAGGCCCTCCGGCGAAATTCGGGAAACTCCCTGATAACGTCCTCCACCCATGGAGTGGCCATATCCTTCCAGGAAACTGTGACGGACACAGGATCACCTCCCCATTACAGAAACGACCGATCCGTCCGGATCTCCAACAGAGCCGTCGTCATGGAACGGGAGATCTCTCTAACCACCGACCAGACCTTTCCGTCGGCCTCGACGACCTCGTCTCCTTCGCAGGGATCCACATCGGAAAGTCTTATCCTCAAAGTTCCTTCCGTGGAGGAACCGTCCGACCCGAAGCCCGTTCCGTCGGTTCCGGTCCTGCCCTTACGGATGATCGCCCGGATCTCGCTACCGTTATAGACCACCGTGTCGGCCCAATCACCTTTGAAAAGGGCTTCCACCGTAGATGTCAGGTGATCCCGAAAAGATCCCATCAGTCGATTTTCACCTCTCCGAAGTTCGCCGAAGCCGCCTTCGGAGTCCAGGCGTACCCCGCCAGGGGTTTGTCGCCCGTACCGTCCCTGGTCAGGCTTCCGGCAGAGGCATCCCAGTAAAGAGCCTCTCCGGGAGCGAAGGCCGTCCCCGTCACGGCGGGCAGCCGGAACACCCCCACCACGGCCAGAACTCCCATCTTCCCAGCCGGTATATCGGTAGTAGCCACTCCGATCCTTCCCCCCAAAACGACCACATCGTCTACGGACACATCCTCGGTCGGCGTGTAATCCATCCTGCCGCCTATCTCCACGTAAGTTCTCACACGAATCGCCTCCTTCGAAAGAAAACCCCGAAGCCTACGCCCCGGGGTTCTTCTGGAAACCGCGCCAGTCCATGGCCTTGGCCCCCACGTCTATTCGCACCTTGTAGCTCGTTCCGTCCACGTTCCATCCCTGCTGCTGTTCCAGATAGGGTTCCTTGATCCCGTTCAGGAAGAACAGCTTTACCGTCTTGCCCTTCTCGGCGGCCATGTAGAAAGCGGTCTCGCTCACGTCGTCCAATCTGGGATCGGACACGAGCTCGAAGGCTCCGGCGTAGGGGTTTGCTCCTCCTCCGTTGGCTTTGTTCGCCGCGGTGTCCACCGACAGAGGAGTTTCGGTCTGTTTGAGGAACCTCCTGGCCGCAAGCTCCAGAGCCACCGGCACCACCAGGAACTTGGGAATGATGTTCAGCCGCCTCTTTCCGGAAAGGTCCGTCTGCCGCTTCATGGCCTGCACCATGAGGCTTAGCGCCGTCAAAGTGGCCTCGAAATCGGTGAAGCTGAAAGCCGCCGCAGGCTGAAGGTTTCCGTGATGGGTACAGAAAAGATCCTTCTTGTCGCCCATCTTGGGGTTATCCAGAAAAGCCTGGTAGCCCACGTCGGCCACCTTGCGCCTGGCGGCCTCGCCCATCTTCCGGGGAATATCGGTCAGTACGCCCAGAGCGTCGTTTACGATCGACTGTCTGGATATGGAGAACGTACGACCGAAGGTCCCTATCTTCCAGGCCTCCGACTCCTCGCCCATGGATCCGCTCTTGTACTCTCCGGATTCCGGCAGAGGAAGCAGATCGTCCACCTCTCCGGCCCTCGCCCCGGTGTGTTCCTTGAAATCGGTCACGACGCCGGAGTCGTCCATCCACTTAAGATAGCTCTCCTCCTGAACGCCCCACCCTTCCATAAGAGAGACGTTCGCAACGCTTCCCAGGATGACGGGAAGGTCCGAGGTGGTCAGGGCGCGGCCTATCATCTCCATGGGATTTCCCCCGACCCGCTCGCCCATCCGGGTCAGGCATTCCTCGGCCATTCTCTCCAGCCTGTAGCCTCTCAGATCCATGGAGCCAGCGGCAGGTTCCTCTACGGGCAGACCGCCGCGGATCAAGAGCGCATCTCTGGCAGCGGAACGGAACTTCTCCTTCTCGTCCTCCGTCACCCTGCCGGGAACGGAGATTGCCTGCCGCGTCTCCTTGAGCTTTTTCATGACCTCGGCTCTCACCGTGTCGAGTTCCGCACCGGAACGGATGAATTCGCCAAGATCGATATCGAAGGATCTTCCCATCTCCTGGATCTCCGCCACCCTCTCCCGCTCGGCCCTGAGGATCTGAAGCACATTGCTATCTGGAGCTCCTCCTACGGGGAAATTCCTATGAGAAGGGGGGATGTCGTTTGTGGATCTGTTCTGATTCCCGCCGTCGGCGGACCGTCCCCCCGCCTCCCCCTCGGGGAGAGTTTTTTCCGGATTCGCAGCCGCCCCGTTGTTTCCTACCCCGTTCTCAGGCTCAGGTAAAGGTAGATCTCTTCTCACGTCGTCATCTCCTCCTTCAGTATTTCTGTTTACTCCCACCGACGGATCGGCGGGAACCGACACGATGGAAATCTCCAGTCCTTCCCATCTGGTACCCACGTAACAGGGCCCGGCAAAACGACCGTTGCTGGACGTACCACCGGCCGGAACCTTTTCCCAGTTCTCCACCCTGTAGCCCACCGATACGCTCTTGAGAGATCCGGCCAGAACCTTTCTGTAGATCCTGTCGCTTTCCTCGTCGTCGTCGAACCGGACTAGCGCCCGCCCCTTCCTGGAAGATTCATCTATCCAGACCTTCTCTATCGAACCGATTGGAACGTCGGATTTGTGATTCCAGAGCAGGACTCCCATTTCCTCCAATCGTTTCAAATCGACGGCACCCTGATCGTGGGATAGATATTCCACCTCTCCCCAGCGAGAAACCGGAGACTCGGACGAAAAAGAGAGCTCCACCGTTCTGGAGCTCTCAGTGCCCTTGGTTTCAACTCCGGCTATCTCCCTGTAGTAGGTCCCGTCTACAGGGACATCCCTGTAGCAGGTTCCAGCCCTCTCACCTCTAAAACCGGTCACGCAATCACTCTCCTTTCCCGTTATCCAGAGCCATCAACGAAAGAGCCTCCTGCCCTATCCCGGAAGATCCGGCAAGACCTCCGAGATTAAGGGACGTCATATACTCCCTCTCTCGCGATATCTGCTCCAACACCTCCCTCCAATCCTTGCCCTTGGAGGCACATACATCCTGAAGGGTTGTTATTCCGGCCTCCATCTCCTTCGTGATAGCCGATACCTCTTTGAGTGGATCCACCCACTGCCTTCCGGGAGGAACCCACCGGCACCGGTTATACACATCGGGACGCTGAAAATAATCCCGTATGTTCAGCTTTCCGGACAGAACGCAGGCACAGACGAAGGCCTCCCATAGAGGCTCGAGGACCCTCTCGACCATGAACTGCCTCAGCACCTTGTATCCTTCCTCGTCCTCGAGGGATGCGGCCCTGGCCGAGCTGTAGTTCGTTCGACTGACGTCCCTGCTCACCACCTCGTAGCTCTGCCCTGTTCCCGCCCCTATCAGTCTCTGCTGCAAAGCCACGAAATCAGAGGCACCGGTATTCGGGTGGGTCGGGTTGGCGAACTCCACATCCGCCCCGTCCGGAAGGGTATTCACTATTCCCGGCTCGAGTCTGGTGACGTTCTTATCCCTGCCCAGGGCGTCCTGGACCGTGGCGTTCCTTCCTATCGACGGAGTGTTCCCGCTTCCCGTCTTTATGAAGGCGGCGAAGCACGCCGCTATCCTGGCCGCCATCAGCTCGGCATCCATGTACTCTCCCGAGTCTCTGATATTGCCCATGACATGGGCGAACTGGCTTATGCCCCTCACCGCCTGAGGTCTGGTCTTTACGAACATCGGCAACACCCGCCCGGCATCCACTCTCACCGCCTCGGTGGTTCTGCCGAAAGAGGACGTCTCCATGTCGTCCCTGTAGAACCAATAGGCCAGAGGACGCCAGTACTCGTTGACCTCCACTCCCGAAACTATCCGCTTATCCTTCGCCCGGGGCATCCAGGTCGCAAGGGCGTCGGCCTCCATCATCTGTATCTGCAACGGAATGAATCCGTCCTCCGGAGCCGTGAGAATCGGGTATATCTCTCCATCCGTAACCATCCGGCGGACCATCATCCGCTGAAGACCGTAAAACCCGTCGTGGCCGGTTATGTCGCAGTTCTTCGGCTTCGCCCACACCTCCCACAGGGCCTCTATCTCCCGGTTCAGCTTTTCGTTCTCCGTTCCGTCGGCATCGAGGATTTTAGCCTGAGGCCGTAGCCCCGTGCCTACGACGTGACGCTCCATGGCAAGCAGAACGCTCTGAGCAATTCCGTTGTTTCGTTCGAGGTCTCTCGCCCTGGCCCTTATCCTATCCCTGTAGACTCGGTCGGTTTCGTCCGGCCTTTTATTCACCGCCACCCAACCGCTTCCGTAGCGGTCTATCCTGGCGGCGTCGTAGTTGCGTTTCTCCCATCGGGCCTCCATCTTGGCCCTGTCGTCCATACGTCTGGCACCGGCTCCGGGAGCCACCAGTCCCACGGCCCGGTCCAGCACGTAACCCGCCTTACCAAACCACGACATGAGGACCTCCTCCCTCTTCCATGGCCAGCATGCCCCGAAGCTCCTTTATCCGTTTCTGTATATGGGACAGAGTGGGTCTGTCTATCTTCAATCCGTTATCCTCGAAGGCCTGTCCCCCCTCCAGTATCTCGGCCTCGGCTTTTTCGTACATGGCCAGTTCTTCCGTCAGGGTCATTAGATCACCTCCCTTTCCACCATCCCGAACCGCCGCCCTTCAGCCATCCCGCACCTTCGGCGGAATCCACGGAAGAAGACGACGGCCTCATGGCCTCCCGCTCCTCCTCCGTCGGCATGTAGTGCAGGTTGAGCATTCTGGCCGCCAGAGTCGCATAAACCTCGCAGTCCAGAAGGTGGTTGGCGGCGTGTCCGGAGATCTTCTTCCACTCGTGATGACTGGAACCTGTCCTGGCATCCGTCACCATCACCTTGTGCTCCGACGCTATCTGCTCGGCGTATCCTCTCGGGCAGTCCCTGAAAAGCGACCACGACCCTCTAGTCCCGGGCTCCTTCGTCATACGTCCGAAAATGAAATCCTTCAGCAGAGACGTATTCGCCTCCAGCATGGTGAGGCCGTCTTTCCGGCCCTTGCGGTCCACCACGTGACGGCGGTAATAACCGTCCATCCTGCGAGAGGCCCCCTTGACCGGACCCAGAACATCGCCGTACACCACGCAGGCGTCGTAAACCTCGTCGGTCCTGTAGCCGCAGTCGACAAGGCAGTAGCCGATCTGACACAGACGACCGTCGCCGAAACGATAGACCGGCTCCACTATATGGGCCCTCAGACCGTCCTGAAGGTCCGTTTCGTTCCAGGTGTCGAACCGGCCATACTCGATAAGCCAGGACGTAAGCCCGGGACCCCAGGCACGCACCACGTAATAGGCCTCCGACTTCTGAACGTCCACTCCGGCGGTAATGGCCACCGCCTCGTCCGGCACCTCTCCTCGGGAATAATTTCCGGAAGCCTCCAGAACCTTCTCCGGCTCCGCCTTGGCCACCGACTCCCTGAAGGGCTCGGCCAGCCAGGAGTTTATGAAGTTCATAAGATCCTCCGGACTGTCTTTCGACCGAAGGAACTCCGAAGCCACGGCACCGAACGAAATCTGAGGAGAATATATCGAGTTCCAGTGGAAACCTATCCGACGGATCTTCCCCGGCTCGGCTCCTTCCGAAACCCATCTGCCTTCGCCAAGCATAAAAGACTTGTCCCGATCCTCTATCCTTCCTTCACAGTGAGGGCAGCGATACCACGCCCGATCCTCCACCTGGCGAATTATCTTCTGTCTGGCGGTGGGATCGTCCTCCTTCCTGAGGGCTTCCGTGAGATCCTCGGGCCACGACACATCCTTGAAGGAGAAGGAGAGGAGCTCTCCGCAACGAGGACAGGGAACCTCGTACCGATAGACGACGTCGCACCTCTGCAAAAGCCGCCAGATGTTCCCGGTCTCCAGGGTCGGAGTGGATATGTACATCAGCTTTCGGTTGGGAAAAGTCTTGGTCCTCTCCTTCCCCAGCTTCAGCGGATTAGCCTCCCGGCCCGAATACCTCGGATACTTGTCGATCTCGTCGAAGATTATGTATCTCATAGGCATGGCGGAGAGAGCGGCGGGGCTGTTCGCTCCGGTGAGAGCTATATACATTCCCCGAAACTGAAGCTCCAGACGATCCGACTCCCTCTCCCGAAAGATCCCATTGAATACGTTGCTGGTTTTTATCATGTCCTGAAGCCGGTTTTCGCTGGCCCATTCCGCGATATCCTCGGTGGGATACACCACCAGAGCCGCCCCGGGATCCTGACAGGCCGTGTAACCCAGACAGTTGTTCGCCGCCTCCGACGCCCCCGCCTGAGCTCCCTTGCACAGAACGATCTCCTCCACTCCCGGCTCGTTCCAGGCATCCATGATCCCCTTGAGATAGGGCATGTAGGAAGTCCTCCACGGTCCGGGCTTGGCGGCAAGCCTGGGAGTCAGGATCCGATAACGGTCCGCCCACTCGCTCACGGTCATTCTTTCCGGAGGCTTGCAGGCCGCAAGTTCCGCGGATGTCCAAGGCACGATCAACGAACCACCTCCTTTTCCTTCTTGCCCGCCGGTGTGAAGGGGCCGTCTCTCGAATACCCCTCCCAGAGAATCCGGATCTCCTCTCCCAGAATCTTCTCCATCTCCGTCCGAGACATGCCCTCCAGCAGAGGAGGCAGAGTATTGACCCAGCCGAACATGTTGGTCCGGCAGATCACCAGACGATCGGCCCAGGCATCCTGAACCTGCTCGAACGGAATGTACCGCCCCTCCAGAACCTTAAGACGGATCTCCTCCTGAGCCGCCTTCGCCTTGCGATATTCGGCTTCGGCTTTCAGCTTTACCGCCTGCCAGTTACCGTCGTTGTCGGGGCTGTCGCTCTCCAGTCCGCACCGCCACCTATAAACCTCCTCCGGATCCCACCACCCTCTACCGGCCTGAGGACAGCCGGATCTCTTCCACTCCGACATCGTCTTGGAGGTCACCCCGAAAAAGGCGGCGCATCTTTTGGTGGAGAGCATTATCCTGTCGCCCTCGACCTTGATGTTGGGTTTCGCCAGGCGGATCACCCCCTAAGTAAACTCTAGTTTCCACCCCATTTCGGCGTTTAATGTTCTATGCTTATTGATATTTGATGCTTAACCCTTAACCCCAATTTCGTATTTTAATCGAGATTTTTCCATCGGTGCAACCGACCCCTGAGGCCCCCACCCCCCAGGAAGGACCCGTAACGTTTTCCCTTTGCGACTACCGGGCTCACGGCTTGTCGAATCGGGCGAAATCGACCTCTTCGGGATTCTCTACAGCGTAACTCAATGATAGGGAGTAACGTAGAACAACCTCTTTCGGAAAACCGCCCCACTACCGGCTTGGATAGCCTTCGAGCGGAAGATTATTAAACTCGGAAACGGGCTTTTTCTCGAAGATAGTCGAAAAATGATTAAAAACGACCGTTTCAGACCATCTCATTATTAACCCTCCGACGCCGGGAAGCCTTGCAAACACCGGATTCTTTTCTTCGATTCGGCGCTAATGAGCCCCGAAAACCCCGATGTTTAACCCCTACGGCCCGATCAAGGACCAAACAAGACGAGCTCGATTCCATGATTGATTTAAAATGTGGCATTATGAATCCAAATCAATCACAGATTCAAGGCCCTGTAGTGGCCGTCCGTTATCTCTTTCGTGATGCCCAGATAACGCAGAGTAACCTTCTCCGACGAGTGGCCGTACATGGTCTGGATATCCGCCAGAGGCACCGAATCACCCTCGTAATAGAGCATGTACCCCAGGGTCTTCCTCATGGAGTGACAGCCGATGGACGTGGTTCGAAGGTTGATCCGCTCCGCCGGAGGCGATGCCTCGTTGGCTCGTACCGCCGCATCGTTCAGCATCCGGTAGACCTGCATCCTCGATATGGCCCGCATATCCTCTCCCTTTCGGCGGACGGCGGCCCATAGGGGCTCGTCTCTAGCCAAGCCCCTGAGATCCTTCCTGTAGCGCAGATAGTCCTTTAGGGCCTCCCGGCTTTTGTCTACGAGGGGGAACGTCCGGATGTTACCGGTCTTTCCCTCCCGAAGCCGTATTTCCTCCTCTATCCTGAGACGACAGCTTCTACCGGCCAGGACGTCGTCCACCTTGAGGTCGAGCAGATCTCCGATCCGGAGGGCCGAATTGATCCCGAAGACGAAAAGGGCGTAATCCCTCAAAGCCGCCTCCCGGCTGAATCTCCCCGGCCTTTCCAGAATGGCCCGCTTCATCCGGTTGATCTGCCTCCTGCCTCGGAAGGGACTCGTGTATTTCAATCCCGCTCCCTCCTCATCCCTCGCAAGACCTTCTCAACCGCTCCAGGCTCCATCCCTTCTTCGCCCTACGCCTGAGCCAGCGCCGCATGAGGCGCACGTCGCAGGGTTCGACGATGGTGATGGGATCGGCCATGTAGGGAATGGGAGATCTGGCGTCGGAGACACCGACACGCAACCCGCCCCGTCCCTCTTTACGACACCAGATAACGTACATGTCCAACCCCCTCCTGTCTTTCGCAAGACATAAAAAAAGGCCACCTCCAAGAAAGAGATGGCATACGAGACTTCGGGCCCTCGGCATAATCGCCAGATCCGAAGAAAGACTTAATTGATCATCCTCCAAGACGTTGATACAATGTGGCTACAAGGAGGCGATAAATATGACCGCCTGTGATAGTTCTATCAGAGTTCGCATAGACAGCGAAACCAAACAGAAAGCATCGGAAGTCCTCTCTCAGATGGGGCTATCCATATCCGACGCCGTCAGGATGACGCTGGTACAGATCGGAACGAGCGGACGACTTCCATTTCCGGTAGAGATCCCCAACGCCAAGACCAGGCAGGCTATGGCCGAGGTCGCTTCCGGAGAAGGAGAAGAGTTTCAGTCTCTCGACGACCTGTATGAAGATCTCGGTATCTGATGCCGAAGCTGAAACGATCAAGTCAGTTCAAACGGGACGTAAAACTACAGGTAAAACGGGGCAAAGACACGGACAAGCTGAAGAAGGCACTCCAAATCCTAGTCTCAGGTAAGGAACTTCCCGAACAATACAATGATCACCCCATGCTAGGAAACTGGGGCAGCCATCGCTCGCTTCACATAGAACCCGATTGGATCCTGATATACAAAGTCGATCAACAAGCCATTTCACTGATCAGAACCGGTACCCACTCGGACATCCTCAAAAGATAATGCCCCGGCGCTGGGGCGTCGGGGCTATATCGGGAAATCCCGGGCCTGCACTCCCGGGCTGCTCTCTTGTTGTGGCACACTATCAGTATAAGGCCGTTTTCAAATTTATCATCCACGTTATAGCAACGATATAGTAACAACTATCATCGTCATAACGTCGTCATAACGTCACCATTTCAGAGCTATCTGAAACCCCTTCAGGGCATCCCGGGCTATCATCATCGGGATCTCCTGCCTCTTCCTGGTCACGGTGCCGGGTGACATTCCGACCCTGTCGGCCACTCTCTGTAACGGGGACTTCCCGCCCAACCTGGTCTTGCCTGTTACGAAACGGACGTGAAGACAGAAGATCTCCCAGTCCTCGGCAAAGAAGGTCTTTATGGCTCTGGCCGATTCCACTATGGCCGGCCAGCCCGCTTTCTCTATCACCCCCCGGACCTCGTCCAGCGCTATCGTCTGGTTCAGTATCCCGTCGTGATCCGGGTCCCTGTCTATCCTGACGCCCGGGTCCTCCGCCGCTCCGGAGACATAGAGCCTCCGGCGGGTCATTATCTCTATCCATTCGTCGTCGGTCGGGGGCTCGGCCTCGCCAAGCAAAACACTGAAAGCGCAAGGATAGTATTCGACCAGGATGTCTATCGCCCTGGCCAACCGTTCCACCTGATCCACACCGAAGCCCCCTTCTCTATTTGCGTTCCAGTTCTTCTTTATTCCTCCTGGTCACCGCATAGCGGCACTCCCGACAGCCCTCAGGCCGCCAGGAGCACCCCATTCCGTATTCGTTGTGTCTCCACGGAGCCCTACAGGCCACCACCTCGTCGGGGTCTTCGGTATCATAAACTCCGGGGATCATTACGTGGCCGCTATTTTCAGGCTGGCAGCCTCCCTCAAAGAAGGGTCGTCTTCTAGGGAGAAGCCCTTGCCTCTGGCGTAACCGTCCGCATAGGCGTTTTGTCCCCGTAGGACGGTTCGGCTGGCTCCGCCGTTTTTCAATCCCAGGGCTTCGTAGGCCGATTCGACCTCGGGATCTCTCACCAGCACCAGCCCCCATTCGGGGTTTTTCTTTCTCTGTTCCTCGAATTGGTCTTCCAGCCCTCGGACAAATCCCATGAAGTAGCTGTTCCTGACTGTACGCCACCGCTCCTCGGTTCTCTTTCTGTATTCCATGGCGAATCTGCTTACCGCCGTGACGCATTTACAGAAGGCATCGAAGACTATCTTCACGTCTTCGCCCCTTCCCAGGATCACGACGACGCTATAGAAAACGGCAGGAGCCCCGTTATCGCCATGCCTTACTCTTCTGGACCTGTAGGCCATGCACCGGAAGTTTTCCGCCAACACTATGGACAGATACCCCTTCCAGCTTTCCACTCTGCCCCCCAGGTCGATGTCCTTCTCCACCACGTCTCCCCGCTCGGAGGGATCGATGTCGCCATTCTCCAGGCCGTTGAGCGCCATTAGTTCCTGAGCCTTCAGCAGGGCGGTTTCCACCTCGGCGGGATAGGGCGAGTCCTCGGCTATCTTGAGTAGCTTTCTTATCCGTTCCTTTATCCTGTCGTTCATGGTCGTTTCCCTTTCGATCTATCGGAATACAGTGCTTTCCCTGGGACGGGAGGGGATCTCAAAATCTATCCTACGAAGCGAGTCCTTTATATCCCGAATCTCGGAATACATCACGTCAAGAGCGTCTTCCATTTCATCCCGTTCTCTGACGCAATCCACTATGTATCTAGCCGTCGCCCTGGAGTTAAGGGCGCTCTCCAGCTTGTCCTCTATTTCCCAGAGCTCTCGTTCGGTGAAGTTCATTCTACACCGCCATCCTTTCCTCTCACCACCGGAAGCCTCCGGAGGGAGATCCCGACGGGGCGTCTTTCTTGTCCCGCTCCTTTTCCTTCTTGGCATCCAGATATGCACCGCATTTCCCGCCGTAGTATTCGGGCACGAACACGCCCGAGGCGTAGTGTTTGCCTTTCCAGTATTTCCTCATCCGGATCTCGCCCCTGTAACCGTAGTGGGGGCATTTCGCCGGGTTGCTACAGCTGTCGCAGTGCTCCCCCCAGTCGACCAGGGTTTCGTAGTCGCAGAGTTCTTCAGGGAAGAGTTCCCGGGTTATGGGGCCTATGTAGTTCAGCCTTTTGCGTACGTAGGCCATGACCCGGTTCCACCGCTCTTCCTCGGAGCGTTCCCTGACGGCTATGCCCCTACGGGCCAGCATTTCCCTCAGGTCACCGACGAGATCGGGACCGCAGGCCTGACGGATCATCGGCAGTCTCCTTCCTGGTGATATTTGCCCTCCCGGATCTTGATCCAGTTGGATTTCTTTATCACCCAGTCGAAGTCGCAGAATCTGCCGTCCACCAGAAACTTGCTCTGGGAGACGTAGAGGAAGTAGTCCCGCCAGGTTTTCAGGTCGGCCCATGGCCATGGAGGGGCTCCGGGGTCTCCTTTGGTCCTCCATCGGGATCTCAGGGTATTCTGTCTGGTCTCCGAGAGGATCCTGACGCCTCGCTTGCCCATAGGGACCATCACCTCGTCCCAGAGATCGGCTATGGCCCTGTAGGGACAGGGAGGCGGAGTCTCAACCGGTTGGGGTACGACTTCCTCCCCGGGCACGGGGTCGAGGGGAAGTCCCGCCGTGTCTTCGGCGGACTTGCCCACTATGTCTTTATCGTTCTTTGGTTCTAGTTCTATGTCTCTAGTTCTGTGTACGTCTGACGGACACCGGGGGTCCGCCTGGCGTACACCGGGGGTACGTGAGACGGACTGCGGGAGTCTTTCTGACGGACTCTCGGTGTCCGTTTGGCGGACTGCCTGAGTGGAATCGGAGCCTCCCGTTAGGATGTATTTGTTGACCGTCTGGAATGATTTGTTGGACTGGGTCACCTTCTCCAACACCCCGAACTCCACCAGTATCCTGAGACTCTTGAAGAGTCGGTCTCTACTGCACTTCACCTTTTTGGCCAATGTCTCCGCACTTGGAAAACACTCCCTGTCGGAACCGGCGTAGGCGCACAGTACGGCGTAGGTGGCTTTGGCATAGGCGTCTATTCCTTCGTCCAGCAGTACGGAGATGTCCACCCTGGCGAACCAGAACTTTCGGTTGTCTATTACTATGTTGCGCTCCACATGGTCACCCCCTGTAGCTCTCCTCGACGGTGCAGCCTCTGATCTGGCCTCTGCGACGATGCCTGCCGGACTTTACCGCCGGGTCGTGCTCCATGGCTTCGAAACAATCCTCGTGATACTTTCGATCGACGAATCTGTCTCGCTCCTCTACGAAGAACTCCAGAAATACATACTTCTCGTCCGGATAGATAACCCCTCCGCACCAGTCGCAGCGATGCTCCTTCCGAGCTACCCGGCGGACCTTCTTTTCCGGACGGATCGGCTTCGATTGCGTGGTGGTGGTGCTTTCCATAAAGATCACGTCCTCTCCGTATGTGATATACTTGGAGGCAGGGAGTTCGTACCTCCCTGCCTTGTAATGTATGTAGATCAGCTATCTGCTTACACACGCCCGTTCGGTTGCCGCCGAGCGGGTTCTTTTTTTACCCTCCGACACGTCCCCCAGGTAAATCTGTCCCGCCACGTCCTTGCCCACATCGAATCCATCTCTCAGCCTGTTGCCGCACACCTCGCAAATATCGGTGCATCTAGGTCCCAGGTACATGATTTTCCCGATGATCGACCCACACTTGGCACAACGCCGCACAGGCATAGGCATCAAACCGCCTCCTCGCCGCCGACTATCCCACCCAGGCGAGACTCGATCTCGGCCAGGTCCTCTTTCAGGGACAGGTTTTCATCTATCGCCCGTTCCAGCTTCTTTTGCTGACGCTCGAAGGCTATGTCCTGAACGACGATAAGCTCTCTGGCCATGGAGATCTCTCGTTTCAGTGCGTCACGCTCCTGCCTCAGAGCGTCCTGCTCCTGACGACGGAGTTCCCGCAACAACTTTCCGTAAAACGGCACGATTACGACCTCCCCGCCATGGCACGTAAAACCTCGACCTGACCTAAGGTGATACGGCTTCTAAGATCTCCCTCCGGCCCCTCGGCGGCAATCATGTCCAGGGTCCGCCTGGCGTAGTTCTGCATGTTCACCCGATACCAGCGAGTCTTTCTCCTATGCCTCTTCAACCTCTCAACCGCCTTCATCAACCTCATTCAATACACCGCCCTTTCCGCGGATCTCACTCGACGTTCCAGAGTGGCCACCTGTAGCTCCGTTCTGCGATAACGGTTCCTGGCCGACGAGTCCTTGTATCTCTCGACCAACCTGGCCGCATAATCCAGCTCGGCCCGTTCCAGTTCCAAACGATCCCTAAGATCCTGAAGCTCCTGCGATGCCGACATACGACACACCACCGGGCAGTTCATCGCCGCCCTGATGCGGTTCTCTCTAGCCTCCTCCATGGCCTTTTTACGGTCGCTGACCATCATCTGCCGCTGTTTCGAGTAGGCAGAAATCAACACCGGTTTTTTCTTTGACACGATTTCCCCTCCTTATGCAGTAGCTTTCGCAGCCCTTTCAGCCGTGTAGGCTACAAGACTGGCAAACGATATCCTTCGGCTTCCTCCGAACTTCCTCGAAAAGACCTCTCCGCTTTTTACACAACGAAAAATCTGTCTCTCCGAAACATCAGCTATTTCAGCCGCCTCTTTAACCGATATCCATCGATTAGGGTTGTGGTATTTCTCCAAAAGACGTCTGGTCTCTTGAACCTCCTGGCGAGTCTCATTGAGCTCTCGCCGTGTTTCCTGGAGCTCCGTCAAGATAGTTTCCATCGCAACAACGTCCACTTATCCTCGCCTCCTCTCCCGCCACCAGCGGACATCCATATCATCTAGCCCCCATTCCACAGGCTCATCCGAATGGATCCCTCGATCTCGGGTTTCGTCGTACAGATCGTAGATCGTGGCATCCTCCGGCATCCCTCTGGCGACCTCGACTACCGCCTTGGCCGTGTCGATGTCGGACATAGCCACCCACTTGTTACGCACCCTGACAACCGAACCATTGCGATAGGATCTATTTACCGGCCTCAGCCGCTTCATGGCCTCACTCCTTCCCATGAGCCCCCCTATTGGGGGAAGAAAAACCATGCACAAAATCTTAGAATATGCTAACTTACACTTGCGCCGTGGCTAAAAAACTTCGTACATACCACCCAAACTCGAAGTCCTCTGCCAGACCGCAATCGAATACTTGACCGTGGCTAGGCCAGTTAGTTCAACACAAGCCACGGCGCACTTCCCTTCTCCACAGCTCCCATACATCCTGCAAATGCCCCCTGGTTATTTGAATGATCTCCCAGCTTTCCAACCTTCTGGAATCCGGGATAATCTGTACATGCCGGAGTTTCAGTTTGCGGATCTTTCCACCTCTTGCGATACGTCTGCGTCCCTGCAAATAGATTTTGCGAAACACACAGGCCTTCGACTCCATGAACTCCCTTTTCGTCAAAGAAACCGACCTCACGGCTTTTCCGAACCAATTTCGGGAATCGTTAAACCGAGTTTTTCCCAGACGAGATTTCGCATATGCCATAAAATCTTCGTTTGAAGCATCGTAGTCATACGACTCGATCGCTAAAAGCTCGTCCGGATCCTGTCGAATGGCTAGAGGGAACGGCCTAGTCTTACCGGTCTGTATTTCGATGGCCGGAGCCGGTTTCGACGGGCGTCTGGACCACTCTTCGGGAGCATCGAACACAAGTGGCCACGGTTCGATTTCCATCGTGAATTTGTCGATCGCCCGACGATAAAACAGAATCGCATTAAGCCAACTCATCGCTTTTCACCGCCTTCAACACCTCCCCGGCCAGGGGGACCAGGGCTTCCAGGAGATCTATAAACGCCTCGTTCTTCGGGTGGTTGATTCGACCGTCCTCGCCTACGTCCAGCAGGAGATCCATAACCTCCTCAGGAGAATCGCATCGCTCGCACAGCTCTCCGATGGTTCGGACAAGGTTACAAAAGAGACCCTGGATTGATTGAATATCGATCTCTTGCAATGATTTTCGATGTCTTGGATAGGTCCTAAAACCCAAAATTTCATCGCAAGAAACCTCTAAAAACTCCGCCATCGAGAGAACCTGAGAAGCTGTCGGTTCCGTTGTTCCAGATTCCCACCTTTGAAGCGTTGCTCGACTAATGCCTAGATTTTTAGCCAAATTCTTTTGCGAATATCCCTGAGAAAGCCTCCTGTTTTTTATTTCCACCCCCAGCAAAAGCATCACCTCCGATCTACAAACACCTTACCGCATCATATATGAAGCTGTAAATAGGTCTTGAGACTCATTTGATTCAAAAAAGAAGCCCCAAGGCGTCTCTATTGGGCCTTGAGTCGTTGCATCATATTTGCGACAATGCAATGGGGAAAGGGTGGATATATCGTGAAGGTTAATGAACGAATCAAAGGTATGCGCCAAAAATGCGGTATGTCCCAAGAAGAGCTTGCAGAAAAATGCAATGCATCTAGGTCTACCGTGCAAAGGTGGGAGAAAGGCTTAACTGTACCCGACATAATCCAAGCCTCTTTTATAGCAAGAGCTCTCGGAGTTCCGACGGGTTACTTCATGGGTGAAACCAACGATCCATCGCCACAGAAAGCCGATAGGCAGGTTCCCAGCGGCATACTGGCCCCTATGAGGCAGGAAACCGGGCTCTCACTTGACGAGGCCGCCGCATTGATAGATCTCCCGGCGGAGGACCTCGAGCTGATGGAAAAATATGAGGATCGGGCGGATAGCGTCCTCAAGCAGAAGCTCATCAAAGCCTACGGAAGGTACCTTTCGGCCCGGGACGGAGAAACACAGCAGGAGACGGAGAAAAAGAAGGGACAGAGCGAGGAAGACCTCGAAACTCTGATGAAGATGCTGGCGGCGGAGGATCCGGACATAGTCCTGAAGTTCCGCCACGTGGCCAAGAACGTCACCAGGCTGGCCCCGGAAGACCGGGAGTTCCTGGCAACGCTCTTCAAAGCGGCACTGGGCAAGATCACGCTGGAGGACCATACGGATGAGTACTGATAGGGAGGCGATAGAGGCAAATTCCAAAGACCAAGCGCAGGAGGATTGAATGACAAACAACGGAACCAGGATCCGGGTCATGGCCCGAACCCTGCTAGGCAAATACGGAATGGAACGGATGATCCCCATTCGGCTGAGCAAGCTCTGTCGGAAGCTGGGGATCGAAATCTGCCACAGTAAAGCCAGACACATCGACGGCACCCTCTTCATCCACGGAGACCGAAAGATTATCCTTGTCTCCACCGCCCTACCCTACGAACGCCGCCGCTTCACCGTGGCTCACGAACTGGGACACTATGTCCTCGGCCACCCAGCCGCCTTTTCCCTGGACTCTCCGGAATCATGGCTTCCTCGAGAGGAACAGGCGGCCAACGTCTTCGCGGCAGAACTCCTAATGCCCAAGACAGCTCTTCAATCGATCCACTACAAGCACGACACAAAGCAACTGGCGCAGATATTCGGAGTCAGCCCTCTGGCTATGCAGATACGGCTGGAGGAAATTGGGAGGTAGAAACAATAGGGGGAATGGGGTTCCCCTGGAGGGGCATTGCACGTAGAAAGGGCGTGTATTGCCGGTGACTATCTTTTATATCGTGTTACTGCTTATCTTCTTTTTAGGAACTATCACCTTCCAATCAAGTTTCAAGGAGGCCAACCAAAAACTTGAGAAGGCCAATAAGACCATTGAAACATTGAAAATCATCCAAGCTCAACACATCAAGGAATACAAGGAAGGTCAGGAAGAGCGAAAGAAAGTCCTGTCTGAAAACGTCAAACTTTACGAAGAGAATCAGACTCTTATTAAGTACCGTCCAATTCGCGATGTCAACGAAGAACTTTCCAGGCTTAAAGAAAAAAGCCTGGAGGTTCAGCGCGAGATAAAATCTTATAAAAACACCCTCACAGCCATCAAGAACCATATCGAAGGCTATGGGGACAGATACATTATTCCCCGAAGTTCCCTCGTAGACGAGCTGGCGGAAGAATACGGGTACAAGAAGACCGCCGAAGGACTGAAAGACATCCGTAAGGCTATCCGTAGGGCCGTAAAAGACCGTCGCTCGGCCAAATCCACTTTGAAAGACCAGGATAAAAAAGACGCCGCTATCAATTTGATAACGGAGGCGTTCAACGGCAAGGTGGAATCCATCCTCACCAGAGTCAAGCAGGACAACTATGGCAAGCTCCACCAGGAGATCATAGATGTCTATAACCTGCTGAACTACAACGGCTCAAAATTTTCCAGTTCCCATATCGATGAAAACTACTTGGCGCTGCGCCTGGAGGAGTTACGTCTCATGGTCGTAGTCATGGAGTTACGCGCCCAGGAAAAAGAGGAACAACGCCAGATAAAAACCCAGATGCGTGAAGAGGCACGAGCGCAAAGGGAGATAGAAAAGGCAATCAAGGAAGCCAAAAAAGAAGAGAAAATCCTTCAGGAAGCTATGGCGAAGGTTCGCAAGGAATACGAGGATGCCAGCGAGGAACAGAAGGCCATGTACGAAGATCGCCTTGCCGAGATGGAACAAAAGGTAAAGGAGGCGGAGGAGAGAAACCAAAGGGCAATCTCCATGGCACAGCAGACTAAACGCGGCCATGTCTATGTTATTTCCAATATCGGATCCTTCGGAGAGGACGTTTACAAGATCGGTATGACTCGACGTTTGGAGCCCCTCGACCGCATCAAGGAGTTAGGCGACGCAAGCGTACCCTTCGAGTTCGATGTACACGCCATGATCTGGAGCGAGGATGCTCCCTCACTCGAGAATGCCCTACACCGTCATTTCGCGCTGGCCCAGGTCAATAAGGTCAACCGGCGCAAGGAGTTCTTTAGAGCCTCTCTTCAGGAGATCCGCAGGCAAGTTGACGAGATAGGCGTAGAGACGAAGTGGACTATAGCGGCAGAGGCCAAAGAGTATCAGGAAAGCCAGGCCATCGACCGCCTGATAAAGGAAGATCCACAAGCAAAAGAGGATTGGCTGAATCGGGAGCTGACCCTGGAGGACTTCATCGACCTGAACGACGATGAGATTGAAGAGCTAGAGGAAGGAGGCGCAGAAACAGAAGAGGAAGCTGTCGCAGCGGATTAGGAAAAAAGGCAAGGCATCGACCCCTGTGAAATCGTGGGGGCCAAGAACGGAACAGGCGGCCAACGTCTTCGCGGCGGAACTCCTTATGTCCAAGACGGCTCTTCAATCGATCCACTACAAGCACGACACAAAGCAACTGGCGCAGATATTCGGAGTCAGCCCTCTGGCTATGCAGATACGGCTGGAGGATGCAAGGAGATAGGATAATAGAGGGGACAAAAAGAAAGTATAGACAAAGAACGGAGATGACCTTAGACATGAATGACCTTGATAATTCGCTTGTCAGTCTAGCTATTTTAAAAACTCAAATTGACAAGGGGCTCAATTCATACGAATATATAGGAGAACTCATAACAAATAGCATAGATGATTATAATGTCCCTTTTGATGAGAACGAAGCTTCTGAAGCAATAAATAAAAAATTCTCCCTACTTATTCCTCCTCCAGTGGTAAAGCTCTCTATTTCGGGAATGATAAAATCAAAAAAAATAAAACGAAAAAACAAAAAATATGTTTTTTTAATTCAATTCCCAGATCACGATCTCAAAAAAGAGATAGGCAATAACACTATAAAAATAAAACAACTTACAACAGAACTTCATGAGTTCACAAAAACAAGCTCAAACACACTAATAACACTAACAAAACAGGAAGCCCTTGACGCTCTAATACTATTCATATCAAAATTTTCAGTTCCCTGCATGGGTTTGATTTCAGACTCCACAAATACAACGATACTTCCAGATGTAAAAGATGAAAAGAATATAAAAATAAAAATAGTAAGCTCTTTTATTAAAAATAAACTCCTGCACAACATTGAACTATTCGAATATTTTTCCTTACTAGTTACAGCTAATATTTTTGCAAATAGTATGTTTTGCAACGATCTAAACAAGGAAAACGTAAAAAATAACTTTAAAAATGTTACTTTTTACGTAGATACGCCATTGCTTTTTAAAACAATAGGACTAGAGGGGTCATTAGAAGAAGAATCCATGAAAACTCTTTTTAGTTTAATAAAAAAATTAAACGGCAACATAAAATGCTTTTCTCATTCCATCGAAGAGGCTCAAATTACTATAGAGACAGCCGCTAAAAATATCAATAACCCTAAGGCTGAAGGAAGTATTATCTGGGAAGCAAAAAAACAAAAGCTAGAGAAATCTGATTTAATTTTAAAATCAAAGGAACTAACCACAACACTATCAAACTACATGGGCATAGTACAAACTCCAAGTTACAAAGATACAAAATACCAGATAAATGAGCCTGAATTACAAGAAATAATTGAAAGATTTATAAAATACAAAAACCCAAAAGCCTTACTAAATGACATAAACTCTATTAGATGCATTTTTTCAGAAAGAAAAGACACATACAGAGACAAAATATCTGAATGTAAATGCATCTTCGTTACTCAAAATCATGCACTAGTAAAAGCAGCAAAAATTTATCAAATAGACATAGAACAAAAGTCAGAAAAATCGATACCACCTGCAATAACGTATTTTGACTTAATCAACATAGCTTGGGTAAAAATACCACTAGAAAAACCCCATCTTCCCCAAGAACAAATCTTGGCCCTTGCTTCTTCTATTACAAAACCTGATGATAAATTCATCAAAAAAGTATTCGAACAAGCACAAAACCTGCAATCAAAAGGCTTGATTACCGAAGAATCATACGGGCTACTAAAAACTTACGAAACTCTTGAGCGTTTAAATGATGTTTCTGCAGGACAAGAGGACCTAATAACTGACGAAGTACTAAAAAAAGATGAAGTCGTAAATCCATATAAATATAAAAACAAAGCCATGATGAATTTTATAAGAGAACAAGAGAAAAAAGAGGCAAAAAGAGAAGCTACTATAGGTCTCATTCTAAAGCTAATTATACCTATTTTAGTACTGTTGATTTTAACAACAGTTACATTTTACAAAAAAATACTAGACATTCTTTTTTGCATAAACAAGATAAACAGTTACATTCTCCCAGGAATTATCGCAATGCTAGCTTATTGCGCTCGTTATTGCGTCAAGTTATTCAAGATAGATTTAAAAAAACTTTTTTTATTTTATCCTAAAAAAATCAAACAAAACTACAGGGCAAAAATATTAAAAAGAAATCAAAAGATAGAGATCTAAAAAACAAAAAAATAACTTTAGTCAATTTACAATTTTTATAGCTAAATATTATCGTATAAATCCGTTCGAATGACATTCTTGCCCATTAACCCAATATCCATGATAGTTGATCTCCAAAAAGGAGTTTTTTCTTTCTTTGTTAAGCAATTCCATGCGCTTAACATTGAAAATGAGTTCTAAAAAGACTTTCAGATCACCTTAGAAATGAGTTTTCGTAAAGCCTTATTTCTTTCGGCTCGCCAGATGTTGTATCGAATGCGTGCCTGTTTCTTTTCTTCGTCTCTGGCCTTCAGGACGGCCATCAGAGGCATTTCTTTCTCTACCTGGGGGGAGATTGCCTTTTACATCGAAAGTGCGTTCTGGAGGGGCTACAAACCGTTTTACGGATCAGTTTCGAAAAGCCGCATTTCAGGGGGTAATGCTCCGAAGGAAAAGGACAAGCGGAGAAAAAACCGTAACGATCACCGTACCTCTTCGTTTATGTTAAACCTGCAAAGCCTTGCAATAGCTGATTTCTTTTTATTCGGTTCTACAGACACCTCCTCCGCCACTTTTTAACTAAATATATCAAAGAGCCCTTCCTTTTTTGGGAAGGGTATAGTGGACCCGGAAAAATGGACCACCGAGTAAGTTGCTAGGTTAAGGTCAAGAACAGGCTGCTGTATCATAGGTCTCAGAAAGAGGGGGACATAATG